>NZ_JACHFL010000003.1:0-300000 GCF_014201875.1 Deinococcus humi
ACCAGCGGGATCAGCAGGAAGGTGTACGCCGTGCGCGTCTGGTGCCGCCGCATCGATCCACCCCCACGCTCGGGGGGCGACACTCTCGTCGTCATGAACGTTCCCAGTCAGGGATGAATCTGATCATCTATACCTCTGAAGTTTGGAATCAAGGAAGCACCCAAAGTGTTCCGCGCCTCCACCCCCTCCCGCATTTGCTCCGGGCAGTGGGGCGGACACGCGGGCAGGTGGGCTTATTTGTAGTAGCTGTTCAGGATCTTCTGTTCGTCAGCGGCGGCCTGCTTGACCGCGTCGGCCGGCTTGGCCCCCTTGAGCAGCACCGTGTTGATCGCGTCCACCCAGGCCTTGCGCTGTCCCGCCTCGTCCACGAACACCGTTGAGGAGGCGTAGGGCAGACTGGCGATGAACGGTCCGTACACCGGATTCTTGAGAAGGTTGGGATCGGCGGCCAGACTGCGGCTGGCGGGAATCTCCCCAACATTATCCAGCCAGTAGCGCTGCGTCTCAGCGCTGGTGAGGAATTTGATGAACTTGACGGCGGCGTCAAGTTTCTCGCCCTTGGCGTTCTTGGTAATGCCGTTGACCCAGTACGAACCGAAATTGTCCTTTTCATTGGGGTTGCTGGCGAGCACGGGCAGTGGCGCCACGCCCCAGTCGAACTTCGCGCCGTCCTTGATGGTGTTGATGGCGAATGAGCCGTCGATGATCATGCCGACCTTGCCCGCGATAAAGGCGTCGCGGTAGCTGTTGTTGCCGGGGAAGAAGTTCGGCACCCCCAGCTTGTATTTGGTTTGCAGATCGGTGTAGAAGGTCATGGCCTTGGTGCCCGCTGCGCTGTCGTAGGTGACGGTCTTGCCATCCTTGCCGTAGGGCTGGCCGCCGAATTGGCGCACCAGCACTTCACGCAGCACGTGGTAGTCCTGGCCGTCAGGCTGGATGCCGAAGCCCAGCGTGGTGTAGCGGGGCGGTGCGCCCTTGACAATTTTCTGCCCAGCGGCAATGAAATCTTCCCAGGTGCGGGGGGGCTGGGCAATCCCGGCCTGCTTGAAGAGGTCCTTGTTGTAAAACAGGGCCAGCGTGCGGACAGCGGTGGGCAGGGCGTAGTACTTGCCGTCCATCTTGGAGGTTTTCACCATGGGCGCGTAGGTACTGTCGATGGTGGCCGTCGGGAAATCCTTGGCCGGGAGGGGTTGCAGGTAACCGGCGTCCACATACTGCGGCAGCCAGCCGTAATACAGGTTCACCACATCGGGACCCTGTCCCGCCGGGACGCTGGAGGCCACCTTCTGGCTGTAGGCATCGTAGGGGAAGGTTTCCTGCTTGATCTTGATGTCGGGGTTGGCAGCCTCGAACTTCTTGATTAGGTCATTCATGGCGCTGACTTTGCTGGCATAGTCGTACTGCCAGTACGTCAGCGTGACTGGGGCGGCGGAGGCGGAGGCGAGAGACAGGCCGAGGGCCAGCGTCAGTAGTTTCTTCATGGAACTCCTGTTGTTCACCGACATGAAAAGGAAGGGAAGGGGAGGACTTACTTGCCCAGCGTCACGCGCGGCCACAGGTACGGTAGCGCCTGCTTGCCGCCCCACGAGAACGAGGCCCACGCCAGCCCGCTCTGGCTGATGTTCGCGCCCACGCGGGCGTCTGCCTGATCACCGTCATACATCACCAGGTTCAGGCCAATCGTGTCGCCGGGTTTGGGCACCTTGGGCATGGCTGCCCAGGGCAGACGGAACTCAATGGTGTAGCCGCCGTCCACCTTCTTGGACGCCACTTGCATGCCGGGGGCCGTTTCCTCCATCACGCCCTGATTGGCGTCGGCGTCGCGGAAGCCGCGCGCACCGAAGCCCTGCGTGGTGCAGGGGAAGGCGGCGGCCTGCATGGTAGTGCCGGTGTCGCGGCTGCTGCCGCTGGGGTCCACCGTCACGCCAATCGCGTCCGAGCGCAACTGGGCCTTGATGTCGTCTGGGGCGATGTTACAGGCCACCAACTCGTCCTTGACATTCATGCCCACGTAGAGATAGGTGTCGTCGTAGCCGAGCTTGAAGCTGGCGCTGGCGTCCGCCGCATTGTCAGGTTTGGCCCGCCACCACAGGTTCTCCGGCCCGATCTCACCGTTGGCTCCAGCCCCCATGTCAGCCAGATCGCCGTCAATGGTGGGCGCCTTGCTCAGGCGCGGGATGGTCAGGGTGGGCAGCACATAGGCGTTGGCCGTGTCTGTGAAGTTGCCGGTGCTGAGGCTGACCGGCAGCAGCGCACTCTGGCGTCCGGCGGGCAGCGCGGCGGCGACGGCTTCCATCTGCAAGGTCAATGTCTTGCTCTGACCGGCGGCCAGCTGGTAACTGGTGTCGCCCGACAGCGTGATGCCTGTGGGCAGCTTCAGATCCAGCTTGCCGTTCACGGCGGCCTTGCTGCGGTTGGTCACGGTCACATTCACCGGGGTCTTCTGACCCAGGGCCAGGGCAAGGCGGGTAGGCAGCGAGCCGATGACCCAGTCGGTGCCGGTCTGCCGCGCGAAGTCCTGGTACGCCGCCACGTCGAACGTGGGGGCGAACGTGGCGACGACAGCAGGCAGCGGGCGCACGAAGTTGTCGGCGCGGCCCGTGATGGCCTGCCCGTCCTGCTGGGCACGGTAGCTGCTAATCACCTCACTGCGCTCGGCGGCAGCTCCCGCCGGGGCCGTGACTTGGAAGGTAGCGCTGGCCGTCTCGCCGGGCTTGAGGGTTTTGGCTGCCGGGGCCGCCGACACCGTCCAGCCTGTTGGGGCGTTCAGCGCCAGGGTTACGCCGGTCATGGGCTGATCGGTGGTGTTGGTCAGTTTGACCGTAACAGGAGTGGCCTGTCCCGCACCGATGTCGTAGGCGCTGGGCTGCACTTCCAGCCTCACCCCGGCAGGCGAGGAACCGCTGGGCGTCAGCGCTCCACTCAGCAGCGAGGTTTCCTGGGCAGGTGTGGGCACGCGCGAGGCCACCAGCATGAACGATTCGGGGCTGGCCGTCTTGGCGGGCAAGGACGAGAAGGTGTCCCAGCCCTGCGAGCGGTAGTTGTACTGCGCGATGTTTTTGAGGTCCGCATAGCGAATCCGGGCGGTGCGCGACACATCGTCTGTGGGAATCTTGACGGTGGCGTCTTCAGCGTTGTTGGGGTAGTAGTACAGCTTCAGGGGAGTGAAGGGCTCGATGCCTTCCTTGAGCTGCTCGGGACAGAACGCCGGATCACCCGCCGAGTTGTAGGCCAGTGTGGCGGTGCGGGCGGCCTGCTGGTGCTGACCGTGCGTGCCGGGGCCAGGCCACATGGTCACGATCACTTCTGGGCGGCGGATGCGGACCAACCGGACCACGTCGCACACGAAGGCGGGTCCCCCCCATTTTTCAAGCGTTTCCTCGGCGGACAGCGTGAAGTAGAAGTCGCGCAGGCCCAGAAAATGTGGGCTGTCCACGCCCAGCATCGCCAGCGAGCGGCGTTCCTCTTCCTGGCGGATTAGGCCCAGGGCGGGACCAGTTTCACGACCAGTGGCATTGCCGCCGCCCTCACCCCCCGTGAGGGTGACCACCGTGCCCTTGTAGCCGCCGTCCAGCAGGTAGCGGGCCAGTATGCCGCCCACGCCGCCGTCGTCGTCGGGGTGGGCGCCGATGAACATCAGGTCCACATCCATCAGGTCCATGCCGCTGACGGTGCCGCCGTAAGAACCGGGACCAGTGTGGGCGGGCGCGGGGGCGGCGGGTGCCGGCGTGGTCTGCGCGCTGGCAGCGCCGACGAGGAGGGAGAGGAGCAGGGCGGACCAACAACGTTTCTTCATAACGGACCTCCTTCAAGGTGCGTGCGGGCGGCTGCAAAACGGGTGGTGAGGCTGTCGTGGTGACTGGTATCGGTACCCAGGCGTTCGTGGGCCGCCGTGATTTCCCCGGCCATGACCGAGGGGGCGGGGCCGCCAAAGGTGGTGCGACGGGCGATGAATTCCGCTGGGTTCAGGGCACTTTGCACCTCGGTCTGGGGCAGGTTCAGGCCCACCGCCTCAAGATCGGCGGCGGTCAGGGCGCTGACGGTGCGGCCCTGACTGTGCAGGTGTGCCAGCAGCGCCTTGACGTGGGCGTGCGCGTCCCGGAACCCGCACCCCGTATTACGGGCGATCACGTCGGCCAACTCGGTGACCACCGATTCGCCCTGCTGCGCCTCCCGCAGCCATTCCTCCCGGTTGAGGACCGGGTTGGTCAGCGAGGTGATGAGCAATTCCAGGCCGTCGCGGAAGTCGTGCCACATGCTGGTCAGCGGCGGCTGCATGTCCGGGCCGGGATCGTTGATGTCCCCAAAGGGCACGTTGTGGCTGGAAATGATGACGCTCTGCGTCACGCCGATGGCTTTACTGAACTTGGTCCGGGCGTGTTCCAACGCCACCGGGTTGCGTTTCTGCGGCATCACGCTGCTACCCTGCACCAGCCCGTCCTCCAGCGACAGCAGCCCGCGTGAGGCCCAGAACAGCAGGTCGTACAGCACCCGCGACAGCGTGGTAGAGACCACCGTGATCACACTGGCGATTTCCACCTGCCAGTCGCTGGCGCTCACGGCGTCGTAGGTGTTCTCGATCGGCCGATCAAAGGCCAGCAGCGCCGCCGTGCGCGTCCGGTCAATTGGAAAGCTGGTGCCGCCCAGCGCCACCGCGCCCATCGGGCTGAGGTTCAGGTGGGTCATGGCGCACTGCATTCGCACGGTGTCGCGCGCCAGTACGTTCTCCACCGCCGTCAGGTAGTGCGCCAGCGTGGTGGGCTGGGCGGGCTGGTGATGGGTGTACGCCACGATCACGGTGTCGATCTCACGGGCGGCGAGATTCAACAGGGTGCGCCGCAGCCGCAGCACCCGCTCCATGGCCCGCATCAGGCGCAGACGGGCGCTCAGGCGGTAGATGGTCATGTCCAGGTCGTTGCGCGACAGTGCCGTCCGGAGTGCCCCTGCCGCATCGCTATCCCGGGTCGCCAGTTCGCGGTCCAGCGTGAAGAACACATCTTCGACGCTGGGGTCGTAAGCCGGGAAGGGCTGACGGCGAAGCTCGCGCAGCAAGCGGGCGGCCTCGTCCGCGTGCGCCACGCCGCAGCCGCTCAGCATCAGGGCGTGGGCGCTCAGGGCATCGAAGAGGTGGGGCAGCAGATGCTCGCTGGCATAGTCGTAATCGGGTTGCAGAACGGTTTTCAAGTACGTGTCATGCCACATCGGTGTTGTCTCCCCCCAGGTCTTCCACGCGCGCCAGAAGATGTCCGTGAGCCTGTTCACGGGCCAGCAGCGCCGCGCCGCGCAGCACCATGTCATCCACATCCGGGATCAGGTGGGTGGTGATTGACAGGTCCAGCAACTCGCTCAATTTTTCCTGCAGGGCGAAGGCTCGATCCTGTGGCAGGCCCAACACCACATGTTGCAGGTCCAGGGTATGTACCAGCCCGGCCAGCATGAACGCCGTGGCCTCCAGACGCTCGGAGCTGGGCAGACCTTCCAACGGCGCCGCGCCGTGCGGGGTGGGCCAGCGCGCGCGGCCAATCTCTCCGGCGCGGCCATGCATCCCCCGGTAGAGCTGACCGTTCAGCAGCAGACCCATGCCCGTGCCGCTGGGCCGCTCAATCAGGACAGCCACGTGACTCCAGCTGGGAGTCTCGCGGGTGGCCGCCAGCGCGACGAGATTCGCGTCGTTCGCAAAGGCGTACGTCACTCCAGCGTTTTCCAGAAACAGGGTGACCTGCTGCACGTCCAGGTGATAGGTCACATTGGGTTCCCGGACGCGTCCCTGTGGATCAACCGGTGCCGGAAGCCCGATCAGGACGTGTCTGAGTGGCCCGTGAACGCACTCGACAAGGGCCTGGCCGATCACGTCCAGCAGGGTCTTTGTGAGATCAGCTTCGGCGCAGCGGCAAGCCCTCGTTTCGGCTTCCCTCCCGGCCAGACTGCCCAGATGTGCGTGAAGCTCGGTGGGCTGAAGATCGATGGCCAGGACCGTTCCAACCTGTGGTTGTAGTTCCACCCGGTGGGGGGTGCGCCCCACGCCCTGGTCGGGCGAGATGGACAGTCGGGCAATCCCATGATTGAGCAGTTCCTGCACCACCACATTGACGGTGACTTTGGAGAGCCCGGTCCGGTCGGCCAGTTGTGGACGGGTCAGGCCGGCCTCCATAAACAGCAATTGTGTGATGGCACGGCGATTGAGACGCCGGAGCTCACGCGGCTGACCCATTACATCTCCTAAATAAGAAACTTTCTTAACGATTGGAGGCCACTGTACAGGCAGTCTTTTAAAAAAGCAATGCGCTTTCTTGTGGCAGGGCCAAAGCTTTAGCTGAGCTAATGGCGCCCTCATCTGGGAGTCCTCCTGGTGGAGGCTGTCTACGGTAAGCGTTGTTTGGATACAAACTGCCCACTCATTGCAGAAGATTGGAAAGATCTGAATCCCCAAAATCTAGTCCCCAGTCGACCTGGTTACCCACCATGCGCTGCCGCTTGGCCCGGTACATCCGAGCGTCGGCCAGCGACAGCCACTCGTCGAGGTCCCTGCCCGGCGGCAGCGCTAGGCCCCCCTGCAGGCAGATCGGGCCGGGGCCGGGGGGCCAGTCGGCAGCGCGCAGGGCGTGGGTCAGGCGCGTGGTCAGGTCCTTCAGGCGTGTCCCCGGCTCCCAGACCAAAAGGGCGAATTCGTCGCCGCTCAGGCGGAATGCGGCGTCCGGCGCGGGGAATACCTGCGCTAGAATGCGTCCCACGGTCGCCAGCACCAGATCGCCCGTCGTGTGTCCGAACCTATCGTTGACCTGCTTGAATTCGTGGACGTCGAGCATGATCAGCCCCAGCTCTCGCCCCTGTTGGCGGGCCTTTTCCAGGCAGAGCGGCACATCGTGGTAAAAGGCGCGGCGGTTGTGCAAGCCCGTGAGGGTGTCGGTCCGGGTCAGACGTTTCATCTCCTCACGTAGGGCCGCGTTCTCCAGCGCAATGGAGACATGCTGTGCCAGAAGCTGTAAAAACTCCAGATCAGTATTGTCGAAGGCATTCAACGCATAGCTCTGGATGGACAGCACGCCTGCCCGCTCGCCCCTGACTTCCAGCGGTACGCACAGCATCGACAGCGCAGTCTGCTGCGGTTGCTCAGCATGGTCGTCAAAGTCCAGGAGCACCCCGTCGTGGCCCACCAGCCGCTGGGCGCAGGAGGGGTGTTCCTTCAGGTACGCGAAGATGTCAGGCACGAACAGAGCCTGGCCGTGCAGCACGCTCTCGACAATGCCATCCGGGCAAAATGGGATGGCATGGGTGTAGCGCCGCTCTCGCTCGTACATTTCCCATAACCAGGCGCCGTCGGTCTGCCGCAACGCCAGTAGCGTGATCTGAGCCGGAAAGAGGTTGCCGACCTGCTGGTGGACCGCCTGCACCACTGCCTCCACCTCGTGGCTGCTGCGGGCCAGGGAGGCCAGCACCTGGATCAGGTGGTGATAGCGGACGAGCAAGGTTGTCTCGGGTCTCGGCATGGGCAAACTCCAGGGTTCGATATCGGGACACAGACCAAGAGCGGGCCAGGTCAGCCGGGCTCTATTGTGCACGGACCTTCCATCATGACGATATTCGCGTCTTGCACGTCATATCTCAATATCGGCTTAATGAGAGAGGGCCTGATGCACGCCGATCACCTGCACGAACAATTGGGTCAACTCAGGATCGAAATGCCTCCCCGCCTGCGCCTCAATCTCGGCCAGGGCCGCGCGGGGGGACCACGCCGCCTTGTAGGGCCGCTCGCTGGTGAGGGCGTTATACACGTCACAGAGCGCGAACAGCCGGCCCGCCAGACTGATCTCATGGCCCGCCTTGTCCGCCGGATAGCCCTGGCCGTCCCAGCGTTCGTGGTGATCGGCCACCACTTCCAGCGCCGCCTGCGGCAGAAAGCCTAGCGTCTGGGCGAAGCGCAGTCCCTCAAGGACATGGGAGCGCATCACCGCCCATTCGTAGGCGTCCAGTGAACCGGGCTTGAGCAGGACCGTGTCGGGAATGGCGATTTTCCCGATGTCGTGCAAGTACGCGCCCCAGCGCAGCGCCCGGGCCAGACGCAGGGCCAGGGCGGTCACCCGGTCCGTATGGCCCTTGGTCTCACCGTCACGGACCTCGAGCGCCAGACCCATGGCCGCAGGGTGGCCTCGCGTGCGTCGCTGGCCTGCTCGTCGGCAGCTAGGCGGCCGGCCAGCCTAGCCAATAGTCCCGGTCACCAGACTGAAGATGGCTGCCTCCTCAGTGCTCCAGACGTGCGGCGTGGCGGTGTACATCAGGAAAGCGCCCAGCAGTTCGCCGTCCCTGGCGTGCACCGGCGAGGCGGCCATGCTGGCGACGCCCACCTCATGGAAGCCCAGGGTCTCGCAGGGAATGGTGGTGTCGTCGAAGAACAGAAGGCCGGGACTGACCTCCAGAGCCCATATGCTAGGGGTCCATAGCGGCAGGCCCTGAAACACGACGTCCTGCACGCTGGGCGTCTGTGGTATCTGACCCCAGGTGGCGCGCACCTGGTAACTCTGATCCTGGACGCAGGTCACCTGGACATTGGCCGCGCCCACGGCGGCGGTGCGGGTGACGAGGTACTCCAGGGTGGGGTCACGCTCTGCACCAACGTGCTGGCAGAGAACACCAGTTGGGTCAGGTCCAGCACGGACTGGGCCACCACGGTACGCACGTTTCCATCTGAAGTCAGATTGAGAGTGTGGTCAACGGTTATCGGGCTGGGAACATGCGCCAAGCAGCGTCCGGAGCCCCTTTCACGGCTCTCACAGCGCGACTGTCCAAAGTATGAAGTTGAAAGGGCGGTCGGCTGACAGGATGTGGGGCAGTCTGCTGGACCGTCCCATCAAGGTCAGCTCCAATATCGTTCGCGTGATCTATGCAGCCAATCCTTCGAACCTGTCTATCTGCGCCGTGGAAAGGCTTCACTGGGACGTGTTGCGCGATTCGACTTGGTCAACAGTCAATCTTCTTCGGTTAGCGTTGCCAGCCCTTTCGACGCCGTGTCGCGCAGACTGAAGCTCAGATGGGGGGTCAATTCGGTTTCGTCGGGGTTGATCTCGATGACCGTGCCGCCGCGTTCGAGCGTCTCGAAGGCCAGCCCTGCCGCCGGGTACACCACGCCGCTGGTGCCAATGACTAAAGCCACGTCGGCAGCGGCGAAAGCATCGGCTGACGCCTGCAGCGCCTGTTCGGGCAGGAATTCACCAAACCACACGATGTTGGGGCGCATCCTCCCGCCACATCTGGAGCAGACGGGCGGCGGAGTGAAGTCCTGCGGGGAGGGCAGGTCTTCGATGTGGCCGCAGACCTCGCAGCGGGCGGTGGTCAGGTTGCCATGCAGTTCCACCAGCCGCTCGCTTCCCGCGCGGGCGTGCAGACCATCCACATTCTGCGTGGCCAGAAAAAAGCCGTCCGCCTTCTGACGTTCCAGCTGCGCCAGCAACGTATGCCCGGTGTTTGGTGTGGCGGCCATCACGTCGCGGTAACGGCCCGCGTACCACTCCCAGACCAGGGCGGGATCGCGGAAATACGCCTCCGGACTGGCCAGGTCCTCGGGTTTAAAACGTGCCCAGTGTCCGGTCTGCGCGTCGCGGAAGGTGGGAATGCCGCTCTCGGCACTGATGCCCGCTCCCGTGAGGACGGCCACGCGCCGGGCGTCGGACAGGGCGGCTCGGGCCTGAGACAGGTTCATGGCTGAAGTCTAACGGTCCGCCGTCCCGACCGCCTCAGCGCTCAGCCGCAGGTTTCGCGCAGGTAACCGCTCATTGTCGCGCCGGCGAGATTCCGGTCCTTTTTAAGGGCATTAACGCCAAGTTGGGCCATCAGCGTGCAGTTCAGGGCTGCCCCACGGCGGTATTCCACGTTCAGGGCCAGCTTGCCCCGGCGGGTGTATTCAGCGATCGCACCGCACTCGTTGAACGGCTGGCATTCTTCGTTCAGGATGCCGTCAAACTTCTCCACCATCATTCTGCCGGTGCGGTCCTTGAGCAGAATCTTGTCGGGACCGTTTTTCTGGAATACAGCCAGTCCCAGAGCGTGCGCCTGATCGGCGACCCAACCGTTGAAGTCGATCTGCTGCTGGGTGGTGATCAGTCCCCCGCGAACATTCTCGTCGTTTTGCAGGTTGTCCGGCTCCAGCGCGTCGAAGCCCTTGTCCCGGCACATTCTCATGCGGTCGGTCAGGATGCCGGCCAGCACCGAGTTGGGCCTGAAGACGTCCGTGACATCCAGGAAGTATTCTGCTGGCCAGTCGGGGTCCTGCTGAATTTTGAGGTAAGCCGGGTAGCGCTCAGAATCGGGGCGGCCCGGTTCGTAACTGCCCGCATCGATGTAACAGACCGTGTACACGCCCAGCCTCCTGAGTTCCGCGATCCTGGCTGCCGAGACCTCGAAGCCGTCGAGATCAATCAGCTTGACGTCTGGGGCCACCCTGATGTCAGTGTCGCTGGACGCCCCGATCTGCCAGTCCCACGCCACCTCGCCCGCAGGCGGCAGCTTGATCGTGCTGGCGCTGTCGGCCGGTCCCGTGGCCTGTTCCGGCAAGCGCACGGCAGGAACTGAGGGGGGAGCGGGCTGGGCCACCATGTTCCCCGAAACAGGTGAAACGCTCTGCCCACAGGCGGTCAGAACGATGGACAGGGCCAGCACTCCTGGAAAAGGGTTTCGCATGGTCAGCCTCGGCTTGCGGGGGATTCGTGTTGGAGGTTGGGGGCCTGCACCGACCGGATTTCAGGCGCGGGTCATTCGTTCAACCCCCCAAAGCTACTGGAGCGCTTCTGACAGGAAATTGACCTGGCAAGCAAACGAGCCGCATAAAGACCCCGCGTCTGGAATCCCTGAGTTATGGGGCTGGCTGGAGCGGTCCTGACCTTCTGCTATGCCTGCTACCCTTACCCTATGAGGCGAGTGAATTGAGGTGTGGCGCTTGAGGCTGGTGGTGGGGGTCTCCGGCGGCAGCGGCATTCCTTACGCGCGGGCGGTATTGCGGGCGCTGCATGACCTGAGGGTGGAAACCCATCTGGTGGTCAGCAGCGGCGCGAAACGGGTGATGGGTGCCGAGGGCGGGCCGCAACTGACTGACCTGACCGTGCACGCGGCTCATGTCCACGACGATCGCGATCTGGCCGCCAGCATCGCGAGTGGCTCGTACCGCACCGACGGCATGCTGGTCATTCCGTGCAGTGCGGGCACCCTGGCCAAAATCGCCCACGGCTTTGCCGACAATCTGCTGTCGCGGGCCGCGCACGTGACCCTCAAGGAGCGCCGTCCCCTCGTGCTGGTCCTGCGCGAGGACCCGCTGCCCCGGCCCACGCTGCAGAACATGCTGGCCGCCCACGACGCAGGGGCCACCGTCATGACGGCCAGCCCCGGCTTCTACCACGCGCCAAAAGACGTGGACGAACTGCTGCATTTCGTGACTGCCCGCGTGCTCGACCAGTTTGGCCTGGAGACGGGCGGCTTCCGGCGCTGGCGCGAGGACGGGTCTTGACCCGTGCGTGTCTGCTGTCGGGCACCACGGCGGCCCTGATTCCTGCTGCAGGCAACGGCACCCGCCTGGGCCTGGGTCACAAGGCGTTTGTGGAGGTGGGCGGTCTGTCCCTGCTGGCCCGCAGCGTCGCCGCCCTGGCCCCACACGTGGACGAGGTGCTGGTGGCCCTGCCGGACGGCACGGAGCTGCCCCCTGGCCTGGACGCCCGCGCCATCGGCGGCGGTGAGACCCGCCAGGAGAGTGTGCGTCGCCTGCTGCGCGCAACTGTGGCGGACACCGTGCTGATCCACGACGCCGCCCGCCCTTTCCTGTCCGCCGACATCATTTACGCACTGCTAGAGGCCGTGGCGGAAACGGGAGCGGCGACGGTGGCCCTCCCGATGGCCGACAGTCTGGTCAATGCTGAGGAGAGCGATATGTGGGGTGCCGCGGTCTCACGCGAGGGGATATGGGCGGTGCAGACACCGCAGGGCTTTCGCCGCGAACTGCTGCTCCGGGCACACGCTCAGGCTGCTGCCGACGGTTACGCCGCCACCGACGACGCCGGACTGGTGGCGCGGCAAGGTCTGGTGGTGCGGCTGGTGCGCGGCGACGCCCGGCTGTTCAAGGTCACCACGCCCGGCGATCTGGCGCTGGCCCAGGGGTTGGCCCAGATGTGGGACGCCCAGGTGGGCGAGAGTAACGGCCCAGCATGAAGGCTTTACGGAACGTGGCCTTTCCTCGGTCGTTCCTTAGGCCCCATGTGGAATGCTGGGGGGCGTGAGCCTCACCCACAGTGTCCTGCCCCACAAGACCTATCTGGCCCCGGCCAAGGTCAATCTCGGCCTCAGCGTGCGCGACTCGCGCGCCGATGGCTATCATGAACTGCACACGCTGATTGTGCCGCTCTCGGTAGGAGACGACCTGGACATCGCTCCGGCGGACACCCTGACGCTGGAGGTGCAGTCGGTCAATGGGCTGGACGTGGACCTGCCCAACGATGACCGTAATCTGGTCTACCGCGCCGCCCGCGCCTACCTGGACGCGGCGGGGGTGGAGGCGGGCGCGGCCATCACCCTGCACAAGCGCCTGCCGCTGGCCTCCGGTCTGGGCGGTGGCAGCAGCGACGCGGCCACCACGCTGATGGCGCTGGCGCGACTGTATCCCTCCGCCGTCTCGCTGCCCGAACTGGCGCTGAGCCTGGGTGCGGACGTGCCGTTTTTTCTGCTGGGGCAGGCCGCCGTCGCAGAGGGCGTCGGCGAACTGCTGGTGACTGTGCCGGTTCCCCGCACCGCCCTGGTCCTGGTCAATCCGGGCGTGGAGGTCAGTGCTCGCGACGCCTACGCCTGGCTGGACGACGAGGAGAGCTTTACCCCGGCCCTGGACGTGGGCGCGATCCTGG
The DNA here is from genome assembly GCF_014201875.1 of Deinococcus humi. Lineage (NCBI taxonomy): Bacteria > Thermotogati > Deinococcota > Deinococci > Deinococcales > Deinococcaceae > Deinococcus > Deinococcus humi. Next base: position 12,873 of record NZ_JACHFL010000003.1, read on the forward strand.
CCGCGCTGGGCGGCGAGCGTGACGTGCCGTACCACAATGCGCTGCAGGACTGTGTCAGCGCCCGCCACACTCCCGTGCGGGAAGCCCTGGAGGCGCTGTCGGATGCGGGGCTGCGCTCTCCACTGATGAGCGGCTCGGGCAGCACCTGCTTTGCGCTCGCTTTCAATGATGAACAGGCCTACGACGCCGCGCGGGCCATTGCCTCGGCGCATCCGGAGTGGTGGGTTCAGGCCGCCCAGACGCTGTAGAGCTGCTGCTGGGTTGCTCTGCTGTACCACTGCTCTTGTTGGAGTTCATGCACAAAGCCCCCTTTCCATGCAGAGGGGGCTTTAACAGTTGGTTGAGGCGGATCAGCGCCCCGGCTCGATCACCACTTTCCCGGTCGTCTTGCGGTCCAGAAGATCCTGGAAGGCGCGGACGCTCTCGTTCAAAGCATAGGTTGGCCCCACCTGTGGCGTCACCTTGCCGCTGGCAACGAGCGTTGTGAGTGCCTGGGCCGCAGACATCGTGGCCTCGCGGTCATTCATCAGGCTGACCAGCCATAGGCCGGTCACGGTCAGGTTGCGCTTCATCAGTTCCACCGGGCGCAGGTGGGCTTCCTCGCGGCTGGCGTTGCCGATCACGATAATCCGTCCCTGGCCCGCCGCCATGTCCAGACTCTCCTGAAAACGTCGGCCGCCCACCACTTCCAGAATGAGGGGCACGCCCTTGCCGCCCGCCGCGTCACGCACCTTCTGCACGCGGTCTGGATCATCCTGCAGGAGGGTCACATCCGCGCCCAGATCGCGGGCGAGCTGTAATTTTTCCTCGGTACTGGCCATGGCAATCACGTTCAGGCCCATCGCTTTGGCCAGTTGCACGCTGGCGGTGCCCAGTGCCCCCGCTGCTGCCTGCACCAGCACCCACTCGCCTTCCTGGGCGCGCCCCAGCGTTTTCAGACCGTGGTAGGCCGTGAAGTACGACACTGGAAAGGCGGCGGCCTGCGCCCCCGTGAAGTTCCCCGGCACGGGAATGACGGCGGCCGCCTTTGCCACCGCGTACTTCGCCAGCGCCCCGCTGCCTCCCAGGCAGGCCACCCGCTGGCCCACCTGGACGTTGCTGACCCCCTCGCCCAGCGATTCCACGATTCCGGCGAATTCCATGCCCGGGGTATACGGCACCCGGGTGCGGGTCAGATACTCTCCAGCCACGGCCAGCACGTCGGCGAAATTGATGCCCACAGCCTCGACCTCGATGCGGATCTCACCCTCGCCCGGTTGCGGGACGGGGATTTCCCTGACCTCCATCACGTCGGGGGGGCCGAGACGTCCCACCACGATGGCCTTCATCATTTCGCTCATGAGCGGCAGCATACCCGACTGTCCCCCACAAAGTGAACGCGCACGTCAACTGTGAACGTCAACGTATTTGACCGGGGGCGGGCGGCATGGGAGCATACGGTCCTCAGAAGAACGCACAGCTCAAGGAGGTTCTACCCATGACCAACGCGCAAGCAGAGATGGTTCAACAGTCCCGTGACGGTGAGATTCTGATTCTGACCATCAACAACCCGCCCGTGAACGCCTTTTCCCCCGGTGTGCCGGAGGGCTTGAAGGCCGGGTTGGACGCGGCGGCAGCGGACGACAGCGTGAAGGCCGTGGTGATCATAGGCGGCGGGCGCACGTTTGTCGCCGGGGCCGACATTAAGACCTTTGGCCGCCCGCGTGAGGAGGCCCCTGACCTGCGCGGCACCATCGAGAAACTGGATGGATTTGGCAAGCCCACCGTCGCCGCCATCCACGGAACGGCGCTGGGCGGCGGCCTGGAACTGGCAATGGGCTGCACCTACCGTGTGGCGGTGGGGGACGCGCAGGTGGGCCTGCCCGAAGTTAAGTTGGGGGTGTTGCCGGGAGCGGGCGGTACGCAGCGTCTGCCCCGCGTGGTGGGCGCCCAGAAAGCGCTGGAGATGATGCTGTCGGGCAACCCGATCAGGGCGGGTGAGGCGCAACAACTGGGCCTGATCGATGAGATCGTGGACGGCGACCTGCTGGCCGGGGCGGTGGCTTTTGCCCGCAGCCACGCCGACGCCCGCCCACTGCCGCGCATCAGCGAGAAGGGTGTGGAGGGCGGCTCCCCCGAAGTCTTCGCCGCTGCCCGCGAGAGCATCAGGAAGTCGCACCGCGGCCAGCTCTCGCCCTCACTGATCATCGATCTGGCGGAAATGGCGGCCAACCAGCCGTTCCAGGAAGGCTGGGACGCCGAGGCAGGCAAGTTTGTTGAGGCCATGAACAGCCCGCAGTCGCGCGGCCTGCGCCACATCTTCTTCGCCGAGCGCGAAGCGGGCAAGATCCCGGGCATCGATAAGAACACGCCCACCACTGAGATCAGGGCCGCCGGGATCATCGGCGCAGGCACGATGGGCGGCGGCATCGCCATGAACTTCCTGAATGTCGGCATCCCCGTCACTATCGTGGAAACCGCGCAGGACGCGCTGGACCGTGGCCTGGGCGTGATCCGCAAGAACTATGAGAACACTGCCAGAAAGGGCCGGATCAGCATGGAGGACGTCGAGAAGCGCATGGCCCTGCTGACGCCCACGCTGGAGATGGGTGATCTGAAAGACGCCGATATCATCATCGAGGCCGTCTTCGAGAACATGGATGTCAAGAAGGACATTTTCACCCGGTTGGACGGTATTGCCAAACAGGGCGCGATTCTCGCCAGCAATACCTCTACGCTGGATGTCAATGAGATTGCCAGCGTGACCTCGCGCCCGGAAAGCGTGATCGGGCTGCACTTCTTTTCTCCGGCCAACGTGATGAAGCTGTTGGAAATCGTGCGGGCCGACAAGACCAGCGACAGCGTGCTGGCGACCAGCATGGCCCTTGCCAAGAAGATCAAGAAAGTGGGCGTGGTGGTGGGTGTCTGCGACGGTTTCGTGGGCAACCGCATGATTCACCGCTACGGCGATGAGGCCCGCAAGATGGTCGAGGAGGGCGCGAACGTGCAGGACGTGGACGCCGCCATGAACGCGCTGGGGTTGCCGATGGGACCGTTCCAGATGAGCGATATGGCGGGCCTGGACATCGGCTATGCCATTCGTCAGCATCAGGCCAAAGAGCGCGGTGAACCCAAACCCGACGGCTGGCTCGACCGCATCGTGGAGCGCGGTCGCAAGGGTCAGAAGACCAGTGCGGGCATCTACGACTACGGCGAGGACCGCAAGCCCAGGCCCAACGCCGAGATGACCCAGCTGATCGCCGATTACCGCCAGGAGAAGGGCATCACGCCGCGCGAGATCAGCCAGGACGAGGCCACCAAGAGGTTGACCTACAGTCTGGTCAACGAGGGCGCGAAGATTCTGGAGGAAGGTATCGCTCAGCGGGCGGGCGACATTGACGTGATCTACATCTACGGTTACGGCTTCCCGGCCTACCGGGGCGGTCCCATGCAGTACGCCGACGAGCAGGGCCTGAAGAACGTGGTGGCCGACCTGAAGCAGTACGGCCAGACGCCCGCCCCCCTGCTTCAGCAACTGGCCGATGAGGGGGGAACGTTCGCAGGGTGGGACAAGAGGAAATAAGTCCGTGTCCTTGGATCTGCCCTGGCCGGTTCCCGTAGTGGGCAGCTCCCGCTGGAAAACGTCATCCCGACCGCAGTTCCGTCTCCTGTCTCGGGAGCACGATGGCTGCCGACCGTTCTCAATCAATCTCTAGGAGTTCCTATGCCCGAAGCAGTCATCGTTTCTACCGCCCGCACCCCCATCGGTAAGGCTTACCGGGGTTACCTCAACGACACGCACGGCTCCGATATGGGCGCACACGTCGTCACCCACGCTGTCCAGCGAGCCGGGATCGATCCCGCCGAGGTCGAGGACGTGATCATGGGCGTGGGCAATCCCGAGGGAGCGACGGGCAGCAACATCGCCCGCCAGATCGTCCTGCGCGCCGGATTCCCGGTGACCGTGTCCGGCGTGACCGTAAACCGCTTCTGCTCCAGCGGCCTGAACACCATTGCGCTGGCGGCCAACCACGTTATGGCCGGCCAGGGCGAGGTCTTCGTGGCGGGCGGCCTGGAAAGCATCTCGCTGACCCAGAACGAACACGCCAACACGTTCCACCTGCGCGGTGAGTGGCTGATGGAACACAAGCCCGACATCTACATGCCCATGTTGCAGACGGCCGAGGTGGTGGCCAGGCGCTACAGCATTGGCCGCGAGGCCCAGGACGAGTACGCCTATCACTCTCAGATGCGAACGGCGCAGGCGCAGCGCGAGGGCCGCTTCGATCAGGAGATCGTGCCGTACACGGCCACCATGAAGGTGCAGAACAAGGAAACGGGCGAGATCAGCAGCCGTGAGGTCACCATGACCCAGGACGAGGGCAACCGCCCTGACACCACCCTGGAAGGCCTGAGCAAACTCAAGCCGGTGATCGAGGGCGGCACCATCACAGCGGGCAACGCCTCGCAGCTCAGCGACGGAGCCGCCGCCTGCGTGGTGATGAGCGGCGATCTGGCCCGCGAGCGAGGCCTGGAGCCGCTGGGAATTTTTAAAGGTTTCGCGGTGGCCGGCTGCGAGCCGGACGAGATGGGCATTGGCCCGGTGCTGGCGGTGCCCAAGCTGCTCAAGCGTCACGGCATGACTGTGGACGACATCGACCTGTGGGAACTGAACGAGGCCTTTGCGGTACAGGCCCTCTACTGCCGCGACAAGCTCGGCATTGACCCGGAGAAGTACAACATGGCGGGCGGCTCGATCTCGGTGGGGCACCCCTACGGCATGAGCGGCGCGCGCCTGACCGGCCACCTGCTGATTGAGGGCAAACGCCGCGGAGCCAAACATATCGTCGTGACCATGTGCGTGGGCGGTGGGATGGGGGCCGCAGGGTTATTCGAGGTGCTGTAACCGTCTGAAGGTGGATGGGCTGTGGGCGGTCTGGACTGGCCCTCACAGCCCTTCGACATGCCAGTTCCGCTCAACCCCGTGGAGGTTCCATCATGCCCCTTGATCCCGCGCTGAGAGAAGTCCTGTTGAAATTCGCCGCTGCCCCACAGCCCAACGGTCTGGACGAGATGCGTCAGGCCGTTGTTGCCAACGCGGCTCGCACGCCCAAACGTGCCGTTTCCATTGCCCCCACCCGTGACCTGACCCTTCCCGGTCCCGCCTCGGCGCTGCCCGCCCGACTGTATACGCCTGAAGGAACGGCTCCGGCGCAGGGCTGGCCGCTGACCGTGTTCTTCCACGGCGGCGGATTCGTGGCCTACAACATCGAGACCCACGATCAGGTGTGCCGCGAATTGTGCGTGGGCGCGGGTAGCGCTGTGCTGAGCGTGGAATACCGTCTGGCTCCCGAACACAAGTTTCCCGCCCCGGTGGACGATGCCTACGCTGCTTTCACCTGGGCCGCCGCGAACGCTGCCGACCTGGGCGTGAATCCGGCCCGGCTGGCTCTGGCCGGTGACAGCGCGGGCGCGAGCCTGTGCATCGCCGTGACCCAGCGTGCCCGCGACGAGCACGGCCCGGCCATCACCGCGCAATTGCTGATCTATCCCGCCGCCGATTTCGTGAACACGGACCGCTACCCCTCACGCAGGGAGAATGCTGAAGGCTACTTCCTGACCGAGGAACGCATGAAGTTCTTCGCTCAGATGTATCTCGCAGAAGCTGAACATGGCGTGCACCCGCACGTTTCTCCGCTGCACGCTGCCGATCTCCAGCAGCTCCCGCCCGCGCTCATCCTGACGGCCGAGTTCGACCCCCTGCGCGATGAGGGCATCGCGTACGCCGAGGCATTGCGGGCGGCAGGCAACCGCGCCGAACACCAGCCCGGCCCCGGCATGATCCACGGCTTTGCCAACATGACCGGTGTGTCCCCGGCGGCGGCGGCCCTGATCGATACGGCGGCGGCGTGGCTGGGCCGGGAACTGGCGCAGGCCTGATAAGTCGGTCCGCCCCAGCAGAGTCGGGGGCCAGTGCTGCCAGTGGCGTGGGATGGGCTGGCCCGTTCGCGGGCAGAGTCATAGGCCCTGCGCCCGCGCCTCTACAATGCCCCCATGACTTCCCTTCCCACCCGTAAGCCCGCTGAGGTCAGCCGCGATGATCTGGTGCGCTGGCTCAATGATTACCTCAGGATTGACGCCTACCCCGATCCCAGCATGAACGGGCTTCAGATTGAGGGCACCGGGACGATTACCCGTGTCGCAGCCAGCGTGGACACCAGCGTGCAGACGCTTCAGCACGCGGCCGACAGCGGTGCGGACATTCTGCTGGTGCACCACGGCCTGTTCTGGGGCAATCCGCTGGCGGTCACCGGCCCGCACCGCACCCGCCTGCAGACGGCGCTGGCCGCCGACCTGAACCTCTACGCCGCGCATATTCCGCTGGACGCCCACCCCGAAATAGGCAACAATGCCATGATCGCGAACGCCCTGTCGCTGGAGAATCGCGAGCCCTTCGGTGACTGGGGGGGGCACAAGATCGGGCTGGCCGGGGACCTGCCCTTCGAACAGTCCTTGCAGGACTTTGCAGACCGCGTGCAGAAGCTGACCGGCGAGATCTGTCTGGTTCACGGCGGCGGCCAGCCCACCGTCAAACGCCTGGGCATCGTCAGCGGCAGCGGCGCAGACCGCATTGCCGAGGCCGCCGCCCTGGGTCTGGACACCCTGCTGACTGGTGAACCGGAGCACAAGCACTTCCACGACTCCTTCGAGAACGGTGTGAACGTGGTTTTTGCCGGACACTACGAGACTGAAGTGTTCGGCGTCCGCGCCCTGGCCGCAAAGATCGAGGAAGAGTTTGGGCTGCCCTGGCAATTCCTGCATCACCCCACGGGTCTGTGATCGGTGCTTCCGCAGCCTCTGGGCCAGCTTGACCCTGGCTTCTTCCTGTCGTTCGAGGGGCCGGAGGGCGCGGGCAAGAGCACCCAGATCGCGCGACTGGCCCGGCGGCTGGAGGAGATGGCCCTGCCGCATACGGTCACCCGCGAGCCGGGCGGCACGCCCCTGGGAGCGCGTGTCCGCGAGGTTCTGCTCGATCCACAACTGACCATTGACCCGCTGCCCGAATTTCTGCTGTACAGCGCCAGCCGCGCCCAGCTCGTCACCAACGTTATCCGGCCCGCGCTGGACAGGGGAGAAGTAGTGGTCTGTGACCGCTACGCCGATTCCAGCCTAGCGTATCAGGGCTTCGGGCGTGGCCTGGACGCCGCCCTATTGCGCGACATCACGGCGGCGGCGACGGGCGGACTGTGGCCCAACCTGACGGTGCTGCTCGATCTTGATCCGAGGGTGGGGCTGGAGCGGGCAGCACAACGTGGTCAGCCAGACCGACTGGAGCGCACCGATCTCGCCTTCCACCAGCGCCTGCGCCAGGGATTCCTGGAACTGGCGGGTACGCAGCCGGAGCGCTTCTTGGTGCTGGACGGCACGCAGCCTGCTTCCACCCTGGAAGAGAAAATCTGGGAGGCTATCCAATCACGCCTCCCAGACTCGAGGGGTTAGAAGCCCTAGCGCCGGGGCTGGCTCCGCCCATTGGTCAAGCCCAGCCCCGGCACTTTGACCTCAAAAATGGTGCCCCAGCGTTTGCCAGTCAGCAGCAGCGTGCCACGTTCGGGCACGTAAGCGATGCCGTTGGGAATGTCGTCGAAGGTCAGGGGCTTTCCCAGTTTGGCGGCGTTGGCGCTGACTTCCCGGGTCAGAGCGGACACGTCGATCCAGGCGGTGACCTTGCCCGTCTGCGGATCGATGCGCGCAATGCGGTCCGTCAGCCAGATGTTGGCGTAGACGCTGCCTCCGGCGTATTCCAGCTCGTTGAGGTTCTTGACCGGCTGCCCGCCGCTGGTTACAACCACACTGCGCTTGACGGCGAAGGTTTTGGGATCGCGCCACACCAGCGTGGGTGTGCCGTTGCTCATGATCAGATCCTTCCCGTTGGTGGTCAGGCCCCAGCCCTCGCCCTGGTAGCGGTAGCGCCCCACCTCCTTCATGGTGGCCATGTCGAAGGCGAAGGCCAGGCCGTCCTGCCAGGTGAGGTGATAGGCCAGCCCCCCCAGCACGGTCACGCCCTCGCCGAACGCCGTGGCCAGCGGCGTGGCGACCCGCCCAAGGACCTTGCCGGTTTTCAGTTCCGCCCGCCGCACGCCCGACTCGCCCACCAGCCCGGTGCTTTCGATGTAGGTACCGTCCCCCAGGTACTGGAAGCCCTCGGTGAAGGCGGCGCGGTCATGCGGGAAGCGGTTGACGACGCTGGCGATCAGCGTGGGCGGCGTGGCGGGGGCGGCTGCCGGGGCGGGTGATGATGCAGGCGGCGTGGATTGGGCCAGCCCCGTGTTCAGGGACACGAGACTGAGCAGAGGCAGGAAGCAGGCGGCGCGCACGCCCCCATGGTAGGGAACAGGAGCGTCAGGTATCTGACATTTGCCCCAAGATTCCTGATAGGGCTACGGGCAGGCTAGACAACTGGTGAGGCGGCCAGGATGTGCGCCGCACCGACACGCACCCGGTCGTCCGGGTCATCCAGCAGGCGACGCACCCGGTCCGTCTCGCCCCAGCAGGCCAGGGCCCAGGCTGCCGCCTCGCGCACTTCCGGGGCGGGGTCTGCCGCGCCCGCCAGCAACAGCGGCCAGCCCTGGGGCGCGCGGGTGTTGCCCAGCACGGTCAGTGCGTTGCGGGCCATACCCTTGCGGCGCGGGCGCAGAAACGCCGTGCCCGCGAAACGCCGGTTGAACTCGCGCTCGCCGATTCCAAAGAAGGCACCCAGATCGGGATGTGCCAGTTCCGGTTGTGGCCTGAGCAAGGCCGCCAGTGGTCCGGCCTTCTGTGACCACGGGCAGACCTCACTGCACACGTCGCAGCCGAACAGCCAGTCGCCCATGTCAGCCCGGAACTCCGGCGGAATGGGGCCACGGTGCTCAATTGTTAGGTACGAGATGCAGCGCCGGGCATCGATGGTCCGGTCATCGCCAATCGCGTTCGTCGGGCAGGCGGCCACGCAACGAAAACAGCGTCCGCAGCGGTCGGGATGTACCTGTGTTGACCCTTCGAAGGGCAGATCGGTCAACAGCACCGCCAGGGTCACGAACGCGCCCAACCGCGTGCTGACCATCATCCCCGACTTGCCGCGCCACCCCAGAAACGCTCCCGATGCGAACAGGCGTTCCATCACGGGGCCGTGATCCACGTAGCCGCGTGCCCGGACACCCAGCGCAGCGGCCTCGGTTTCCAGGCGGGTCAACAGGGGTTGCAACTGATCGTGGTAATCGGGCGTCCAGGCATAACGGGCCACCCGCCCCACCCGGATGCCGTCTGCGGGCGCGGGCGGTTCCTCGAAGGCGTGCGAGACGCCCAGCACCAGCACGCTGCCAACGCCCTCCAGGCGTGAGGATGGGTCTGCCCGTACGGGGAGTTGTCTCTCCAGGTAGCCCATGCCCGCGTGCCGCCCGGCCCCCAGCCAGCGGGCGTACTCGTCTACCGCCCCTGCAGGAATCTGCGCCGCCGCCCAGCCCACCGCGTCCACCCCCAGACTCTGGGCGAGATCGGCAAGCTGTTCGGCGGGAACACTCATGCGCGCCAGTATGCCGCGGGAGACAACCTCAAAAAGGAGTCCACTTCCCGGAAGCTGTGCCCTGCCCAGGGTTCAGCGGCTGCGCTTCCCGCCCCCCAGCCGCCGTTCGGCCTGTCCGAGTAGAAAGTCGAGGGCACGGTCGCGTTTGCGCGCCTTGACGTACTTGCCCCGTTTGACTTTGCGGCCGCGGCGCAGCAGACCGATGACCTGAAGGGCGATGGGCGCGTAAGCCAGCAGCTTGCTTAGTCTGGAAGACGAGCCTTGTGTGGAACGGCCTTTGACGGTGCGGTTGCGTGAATGTTTCATGCTTCCATTACGACAGTTCCGATCCTGGAGTTGCAGGCTTGTGGGCCGGGACTCCGGGTTGTCTGCCCCCTCGCTCACCCTTGCCCCGTCGCCCGTCGCGCTAGCCTGCGGGATGTGACTCTGGCCCCCGCTCCCGCCCCACAAGTCTGGCTGGTGGTGGTGAATCTGCCCGTCCCAGCGCAGGATTTCAGCGTTCCGCACGGCTGGCAGGGTCCGGTGCCCACCGGTTGCCGGGTGCTGGTGCCATGGCGCGGCAAACTGGTGGTAGGCCTGGTCGTGGGCGAGAGCGAGCCGCGTGGCGCTTCCCGTCTGCGCGAGGCGGTGCATGTGCTGGATGCCCCGGCCTGTCCCTGGGTCACGCCGCAGACGGTGCAGGGCGTCTGCGCCTGGGCCACCGACGCCCGTATCCCCGCCGGACTGATCTGGGGAGACCTGCTGGGTGTGGGCTGGACGGTGGATTACAGCCACAGCGTCCGTGCGGTGGAGGGCGCCGATCTGAGTGCTTTTGCCCGCAAGGCTCCCACAACGCTCTGGACGGATGCGGGCGCGTTCCACCCCGCCCTGCTGGACGCCGTGCGCGAACAGGGCCTGCTGGAAGAACGCTTTGAGGGGCGTCCCCGGACCAGGGGCGTGATCCGTGCCCGTGAACTGGCCGAGGTGCCCGCCGCCGCCCGCGCCGTGACGGTCCTGCGCGCCGTGACGCCCCCGCCTGCCCCACTGACGCCCCGGCAGACCCACGCCCACGCCTGGCTGGCTGAACACGGCCCACAGGACTCACTGAACGGTTGGGCGAAGGCGGCTGGCGTGAGTGCCAGCGTCGTGACCGGCGTGCTGAACGCGGGGGGCGCTCAGTATGTCCAGGCGGCAGCCACGCCACCCCCCGCCTGGGACTGGCTCTGCGAAGCCGGGCCGCAGGACACCCTGAGTGCCTGGGCCAACGGCGCGAGCATGGACGGCACGCCGTTGTCACCCACCGCCGCCGGCACGCTGCTGGCGCGTGGCTGGGCCGATACCGTGCAGGTTCTGGCCCCACCGCCCGCCCTGCCCGGGGCGGTTGCCAGCGAAATCAACCACGATCTCCCGGACCGCCTGCCCGAGGCCCCGCTGTGGCGGCTGCACGGCGGGCGGGCAGCCTCGCGCTTCCGGACCCTCATGCCACGCGTGTTGCGGCTGCTAGGGCAGGGCCGGGGAGTGCTGATCCTCGCCCCCGATCACGCCACGTTGCGCCGTGCCTGGGAAGGACTGTCGGGGCTGGCCACCCACGCCGGAACGAGTGCCGTGCAGCTCAGCGGACAGTTGAACGATCTCCAGCGTGGCCACACCTGGGAACTGGTCCGCAAGGGCGCGGCGCGGCTGGTGATCGGCAGTGCACACGCGCTGGCCGCACCGCTGCAGGATCTCGCGTTGATCGTGGTTCTGGAAGAGGGCAGCGACGCCCACAAATTGCTGTCCGGTTCCAGGGCCTTCGTGCCGGACATCGCCGCGCGGGTGGCTGCCGCGCACGACATTCCACTAGCCGCGCTGGGGGCCACTCCGGCTGCCGAGAGCGTGCCGTGGCCCGGCGCGGTGCTGCCGCCACCGCGTGCCCGCGTCCATATCGTGGATTACGCCACACCCCCGGAACAGCCCAGCCTCGGTCCGCTCAGTGGGGCACACCTGGGGATAGGGGACATGGGCTATCCGATCAGTCATGATCTAGCCCGTCTGCTGCGGCAGGTGCAGGAACGTGGACGGCAGGCGGCCCTGCTGGCCCCCCGGCGCGGCTACTCGGCGTTGCTGCGCTGTCCCAGCTGCGAGCACACCCCGCAGTGCCGCAATTGCGACGTGCCGCTGCGCTTTCACCAAGCCACGCGCCAGATGGCCTGCCACCAGTGCGGTTACCACGAATCCATGCCGGACCGCTGCGACAACTGCGGCGAGCAGATGTGGAAGGCGCGCGGTCCCGGCACCGAGTGGATCGCGCAGGAGGTGGGGCGGTTGCTCCCCGGCATGCCTGTCTACCGTATGGACCGGGACCGTCAGGACTCCCTTGCACAGTTGTACGAGGGGGAGCCGGGGGTGCTGGTGGGCACGCAGCTTCTGTTATCGCACGACGCGCCGCCCAACCTGGCGCTGGTGGCGATCACGCTGGCCGACACCTGGCTCAATGTCTCGGACTTCCGCGCCTCAGAGCGCTACCACCGCCTGCTGCGGCAATTGGCCGAGTGGCACCCGGCCCGCGCTCCGCTGCTGGTGGTTCAGACCTTCCAGGCCGGTCATCCGGCCTTGCGGGTGCTGGCCGACGGGCGCGACACCCTGGCCTATCCTGCCGCCGAGGAACGTGCCCGCAAGGAACTGGGTTACCCGCCCCACGCCCGGCTGGCCCAGGTGGAAATCACCGCCCGCGAGGCCAAACGCGCCCAGATGGCGGCGCAGGAACTGGCCGAAGCGCTGCATGGGGCCGGGGCCACAGCGCACGAGGTTCTGGGTCCCGCCCCCAGCCCAGTGGCCCGGTTGCGCGGCGTGTACCCCTATCACCTGTTCCTGCGTGCCCGCAGCGACGCCCGCCTGGCCGAACTGCTCAGGGTCCTGGACACCCGGACGTGGAAGGCGCGGGTGCGGGTGGACGTGAACCCACGTGGCGGGCTGTAAGCGCAGAATCTGAACAGCAAAAAGCCCCCTCCACCGGGGAGAGGGCCTGCCTTGCACTGCTGGGCGCCTAGACTTCCAACTCTTTCTTGGAAATAAAGGGCATCATGTCGCGCAGTTCCTTGCCCACGGTTTCCAGCTTGTGGTCGCGCATCTTGCTGCGTTCCCCGTTCATGTACGGGAACCCGCTCTCGGCATCCTCAATGAACCTCTGAGCGAACTTGCCGGTCTGGATGTCGCTCAGCACGTCTCTCATGGTGGCCTTGGTCTCATCGGTGATGATGCGCGGCCCGGTCACGTAGTCGCCGAACTCGGCGGTGTTGGAAATGCTGTGGCGCATGCCCTCGAAGCCCTTCTCGTAGATCAGATCGACGATCAGCTTGACCTCGTGCAGGGTTTCAAAATATGCGATTTCCGGCTGGTACCCGGCGTCCACCAGGGTCTCGAAGCCCGCCTGGATCAGGTGGGTCACGCCGCCGCACAGCACGCTCTGCTCGCCGAACAGGTCCGTCTCGGTCTCTTCCTTGAAGGTGGTTTCCAGCACGCCCGCGCGGGTGCAGCCGATGCCGCGTGCGTAGGCCAGCGCAATGTCACGGGCCTGTCCGGTGGCGTCCTGCCCTACGGCAAAGATGCCGGGCATGCCTGCGCCGTCGGCGTATACGCGGCGCAGCATGTGGCCGGGTCCTTTGGGCGCAACCAGGAACACATCTACACCTGCAGGCGGCTTGATGCGCCCGAAGTGGACGTTGAAGCCGTGGCCAAAGGCCAGGGCCTTGCCGTCGGTTAGGTGCGGCTCGATGCTTTCGGTGTAGGTTGCCGGCTGGTTCTCGTCAGGAATCAGCAGCATGACCACATCGGCTTCCCTGGTGGCGTCCTCGATGCGCGCCACTCGCAGTCCAGCCTGTTCCGCCTTGGCCCTGCTGCTGCTGCCCTCGCGCAGGCCCACCACGACATTAAAGCCGCTGTCTCTTAAATTCTGCGCGTGCGCGTGCGCCTGAGAACCGTAGCCGATGATGGCGATCAGTTTGTTCTCGATGGGGGCGGTGTCCACGTCTCGGTCGTAATACATTTTTGCGGCCATAAGTGGGATTCTCCTACAGGTGGGGGTTTTGGGGGGCGTGTGGGCTAGGGGAGGGCGCAAAGAAGGGCAGGCGACCAAATTACGCCCCACTGGTCCCACCTCCCACCAAGGAGAGGTGAGCCGAGGTGACGAATAAGCCTTAGGGGGTGGACAGTGCAAAGGTGCTGTCTACCCCTTCAAAAGAGATTCGGAACCCCACGTGCCCGTTCCTCCCGCGCCTCCAGTCCTTCCAGCGCGGGGCGCAACGTGTCGGATTCGCCGCCGTGGTAGATATGGCTGGCGATGTCGGCGTTGCTGCCGCGCGTCAGGGCAATGCGGCCTGTTCGCATGGTTTCCAGGATGCCGAAAGGGCGCATCTGCTCAATGAAGGCGGTCAGCTTGCCCTCGTCGCCGGTCACCTCGAAGGTCAGGGCGTGGCGGCCTACGTCCACGATGCGGCTGCGGAAATCCTCGGCGATCTGGCGCACCTCCACGCGGCTCTCGGGCGTGATGGCCACCTTGACCAGCACCAGTTCACGGTCAACATACTTTTCCAGGCTGTGATCGATGATCTTTACCACGTCGTGCAGCTTCTCCAACTGCCGGATGGCCTGCTCCACCACCCCCCGGTCGCCATGAACCACGATGGTCATGCGCGAGACGCCAGGGTGTTCGGTGTTGCCCACACTCAGGCTCTTGATGTTGTAGCCGCGCCGTCCGAACAGCGCCGTGATACGGGTCAGCACGCGCGGCTCGTCGCGCACCAGGATGGACAGCAGCTGATCGTAGGAGATGGGTTCGGTCATGCGTCATTCACCTCTGCGGCGGTGCTGGTGGGGGCCTCATTCATTGGAGCGTCGGCCAGCTGGGCTTTCAATTCAGCCGCCCGCCTGGGATCGGATTCGATCATCTCGTACAGCGCGGCCCCAGCCGGCACCATCGGGAAGACGCCGTGCTCGTGCGGTACCACCACTTCCAGCAGGGCGGACTTAGGGTCGGCCAGCCACGCGTCAATCGCCCCTGGCAGTTCCTCGGCGCTGCTGGCGCGGTAGCCCGGCACATCGTAGGCGTCGGCCAGTTTCAGGAAATCGGGATTGGAATCACCCAGCCACACTTCCGAGTAGCGCTTGCCGTGGAACATCTCCTGCCACTGGCGCACCATGCCCAGGAAGGAGTTATTGATGATGCAGATCTTGACGTTGCGGATGTCGTACATCTTCAGCGTGGCCAGTTCCTGCGCCGTCATCTGAAAGCCGCCGTCGCCCGCGATCACCACGCTGCGGACACCGGGTTCGGCCATACCCGCGCCGATGGCAGCCGGGAAACCGAAGCCCATCGTTCCCAGCCCACCGGAGTTGAGCCAGCGCCGGGGCTTCTCGAAGCGGGCCAGTTGCGCGGCCAGCATCTGATGCTGTCCCACATCGCTGCTGAGAATGTCGTCCGGGGTCAGGCGGTCCACCACAGCCTTGACGGCGTAGCCCGCGCCCCAGTGATCCGGGGTCTCGTTGCGGTCCTTCCATTCCTGAAGCTGCGCAGTCCAATCGGGCCAGACGCCCTTCAAGGCCCCCTCGGTCAGTTTGACGGCGGCCACCTTGGCGTCGCCGCGCACGGGAACGTGCGTGCGGATGATCTTGCCGATCTCGGCGGCGTCCAGTTCGATGTGAATGATCGAGGCGTTGGGCGCAAAGCCGCCCACGCGCCCAGTCACACGGTCATCGAAGCGCAGACCGATGCCCATCAGCACGTCGGCCTCGCTGATGGCGCGGTTGGCGGCCACGCTGCCGTGCATGCCCGGCATGCCCAGCCACAGCGGATCGCTGGCGGGGAAGGCGCCCAGGCCCATCAGCGTGGTGATCACGGGGATGTCCCAGGCGCGGGCCAGCGCGGTGATCTCGGCGGCGGCGTCCAGAGAGCCGCCTCCAGCCATGATCACGGGCTTCTTAGCACTCCTGAGCAGCTCCAGCGCCCGCTCGATGGACTCGTCGGACGGTGCAGGAATCTCGGGGCGGGCATGGGGGGAAGGGATTGCACCGGCATAAGCGGCGAGTTGCACATCCTTGGGAATGTCCACCAGGACCGGGCCAGGGCGTCCGGCGCGGGCAATTCGGATGGCCTCGGCAATGATCTGTGGAAGCTCCTCCACGTCGCGCACCACGTAATTGTGTTTGGTGATGGGCAGGGTGATTCCGGTGATGTCGGCCTCCTGGAAAGCGTCGGTGCCCATCAGGTGCCGGGCCACGTTCCCGGTAATTGCCAGCAACGGGACGCTGTCCATCATGGCGTCGGCCAGGCCGGTGACCAGGTTGGTGGCACCGGGACCGGAAGTGGCCAGGCACACCCCGATCTCGCCCGTCGCCTTGGCCCAGCCCTCGGCGGCGTGAGCCGCACCCTGCTCGTGGCGGGTCAACACATGACGCACTTCCGGGTAGAAGGTCAGCGCGTCGTACACCGGCATGATCGCACCGCCAGGGTAGCCGAACACTGTGGTAATTCCGTGGTTGGCCAGCGTGGCCCAGAGGGCCTTCGCGCCGGTCATCTCGCCCCTGCTCAGTTCTTGCCCACTCGGTTCCTGCCCGTCTGCCTGTCCCATAGAACCTCCTCAACAAAAATCCCCCGCCTCGACTGGGGCGGGGGTGTGCGGCATGGCGCGTTGCTTAGCCTCGAAAACCCCCGATGCTAAGAATTACCACCACGAGATTCGCACTCATGCCGTATAGCTTACGGGTTTGAGGGGGGATGGAAGGAAGAAGGCTAGATAAGAGGAAAGCAATGCTCGGCAGAGCCGTGTAGTGAGAGGAGCTTGAAAGGAACCCGTCACACGTCGTGCATGGCCGGATGCAGCGTGAACGCGAAGGCCACCGTACTCGCAACGTTCATATCATGGAGATTGTCCTGGGGAAACTCAGAGCACGTTTAGACGCCTTCTGCTTCGGCCCAGTTGCGATCCCTCATTTCGCCCATCAATCAATGTCAGCGGGATGCTCATCCAGGCTAGATAGAAAAACGCCCCGCCTTGCTGGCAGGGGCGCTCCTCTAATCCTTACTGTTTAGCGGTTATTCACAAACTCGCGGTCGGCGAAGTCCTCGCGGCGGGGCTGGCTGTTGCCGCCACGGTCATCGCGGTCACGGCTCCAACGGCCCTGTCCACCACGGTTGCCTCCCCCCTGATAGCCTCCGCCACCCTGGTTGCTGCGTCCGCCGTAACCGCCGCCCTGTCCACGGTAACCGCCCTCGTCGCGCTGGCCACGCCCACGGCCTCCACCCTGGTAACCGCCGTCTCGGCGCTCACGGGTGGGCTGCTCGAACAGTTCGGGCAGTTCCTGAGCCACTTCGATCTGGATGTCGCCTTCCAAGGGATTGGCGGCCATCAGCTTGGCCAGGAATTCCGTGGGGATGTCGGCCACAGTGCCGCCGCGCCACTGGCGCACCTTGCCCAGACGGCGGGTGTCCACGTCGCCATTGCGGGCGAGCAGGGCCACGGTGCGGGCCACGCTCAGGCGCTCGCCGTGGATCAGGATGGTGGTCAGACCTTCCTCACCGCTCAGCAGGCTGGCGGCCTTGGCCGGCTCGGTGACGCCGCTGATCTTGGCCAGAGCGCGGGCCAGCGCCTCCAGGCCCAGTTCATTGAACAGCATCTCGGCCTGGGCCTGGAAGCCAGCGGCCACGGTGGGATCCACCTTACGGATCATGTCGGCCCCGGCGTGGGCGCTGGCAGCGGCCACCTCAGCAGGAGTGGGGATGGTGCGTTCGATGAAACGGACGCCAGTCACGCGCTCCAGGCCGGACATCTCGCGGTTTTCGCGGTCGCCGTACATGATGATGGCTGTGCCAGTGCGCCCCGCACGTCCGGTGCGTCCCGAACGGTGGATGTAGCTGTCGGGATCCTGGGGGAGGTGGTACTGGACCACCAGGTCGACCTCAGGGATGTCCAGACCACGGGCGGCCACGTCGGTCGCCACCAGCACGCCGGCCCGTCCACTGCGGAAGGCACTCAGCGCACGCTCCCGCTGGCTCTGGGCGAGGTCGCCGTGCAGCGCTTCGGCTTCCAGGCCCCGGTGGATCAGCTCGTTGGCCAGTTCGTCGGCCTCACGCTTGGTCCGGGTGAAGACAATTGCCTTCTCGGGGTTGTAGACCGTCAGCAGGTCAGCCAGCACGCGGGTGCGGCTGCGGCCCACGCGCACCTTGAGGTGCTCCACGGTCTGCGCGGCCTGGTTCTTACCAGAGCCCACCATGTCCACCAGGACGGGGTCCTGCATGTACTTGTGGCTCAGACGCTTGACATCTGGGCTCAGCGTGGCGCTGAACAGCAGGGTCTGGCGGTCTGCGGGAGCGTTCTGCAGAATGGTTTCGATCGCCTCGGCGAAGCCCACCGACAGCATCTCGTCGGCCTCATCCAGAACGGCGAACTGCACGGCACTCAGGTCGATGTTGCCGCGTTCCAGGTGGTCGATCAGGCGTCCAGGAGTGCCGACAATTACGTCGACGCCACGGCGCAGCGCGTTTTCCTGGGGAGCGTAGGCCGCGCCGCCGTATACGGTGACGGTGGTGAGATCCACGCCGGTCTTGCTGAACTCATCGGCCACCTGCTTGGCCAGCTCACGGGTGGGGGTGATGACGATGGCGCGGGGCAGACGGCCACGTTCGCGGCTGCCTTCCAGTTTGCTGATGATCGGCAGGGCAAAGGCCAGGGTCTTGCCCGTGCCGGTGCGGGCGCGTCCGATCAGGTCGCGTCCCTCCAGGGTCTGGGGCAGGCTGCCTTCCTGAATGGGGCTGGCTTCGGTAATACCACGTTCGGCGAGACGCGCCGCGAGTTCGGGCGCAATCAGTTGGTCAAAGTTCATTTGTAGTCCTTTCGGGAAAGCACGTTGCCCCAGTGACCACCAAATGCCTTTGTCCCAACGAGCGCGTGGCTCCGAGCAGCATGTCCGTGGATATTGAAAATGGGGGTACCTTCCGGCTGCCAGGCCCTTCCTGGTCAGCGCACGAAGAAGAAGAATACAGGAAATTGCAGAAGAGTGCAAGAGGGAAAACGAGCGGCTGGACACTGGCTGGGAGTCGTCAGGCGCTCCCTAGCGTCGCCGCTGTAAAAGCCCTCTGCTAGGAGTGGCGCGGATCGATCCCGTTTTCGTTCGTGACTTCCGCGTAGGTGTCCAGCACAGTGTCGACCATCTGGCGCGTGCTCAGGATGCCGGACATGTCCAGCGCGGTGATGATTTCCTGCGGGTTCAGGCTGGGGTTGGCGCAGGCGCGCAGCAGGGCGTGGTTGACCAGACCGGTGCCGGGGCGTACGCCGCCCGCAGGCAGCCACGCTTCGGGCAGACGCGGCAACAGGCGGGCAGCGAAGTCCAAGATGTCGGGCCTGTTCCGCCGCAATTCACCCAGCAGCCCACCCACCGAATGGACGCTGACATAGTGCAGCAGCGTGGAGAGGCGCTGGGGCCGTTCCGGATCCGGCCAGCGGGTCAGCAGTGGGACGCCCAGTCTGGCGGCGACCGCTTCGTCCAAATCGCGTACGGGCGACACTTCCAGCAGATGCTGGATGCTCTGGGCGTCGATGAACACGCTGTCCGGTTCCGTCCTGACACGTTCGGGCAGGGTGGCGGCGTAGTCGCGCGACAGCCGGTCCAGGGCCATGAACTCCTCATCGGCCATTTCCAGCAGTCCGGCCAGACGGTAGAAGCGGCGCTGCACCTCGCGCGGCACGGCCTCCCGGTTCTTGTAGCCCAGGTCATGCTCGATCTCTGCCCAGGCGTGCTGAAGGATCGAGCGGATCTGGACCTCGTAGTGCTGGGGCGGCTCAGTGACGTGCGGTGTGAACTGCTCCACCAGACGCGGCACCTTGACCACGTAGTGCACCCCCATGTACCCGAACCGGTCCGGGTCATGCATCATGCTCTTGTCCACCGAGTGTTCCCAGTTGATCTCGTGGTGCGCTTCCAGCAGCCTGGACACGGCGGCCACGTCCGATTCGAAATAGGTGATGACGCGCACGGCCACCAGATCGGTTACGTCCTCCAGCGTCCGGTAGCGCCCCGGCTTGCGCCGCAGCTTGTCGGCCAGGCTCTCGGGACGTTTCAGGCGGCCCGTGATGTTGTGGACCTTCAGGCCCGCTTCCTCGATCAGATGTGTGGTGTGCGCCAGCGCGGCGTCACGCAGGGCAGCGTACCGGGCCTCACGCGCCTGGTAGGTGGTCACCAGAGGATCAGTCATGAATGCGCGCAGAATACGCCGGGCATCGCCCATTGGCCTGAAGTTCTGCCTCATGCCGGCGTGCTACACCTGCGCGTATGCGTTTTCGCTGCGCCCTGCTCACCCTCGCCTCGCTTTCCCTGGCCTCCGCAGCCCAGGCCGCCCCGGACGTGTTCGTCGCCTACCCGGAAAATGGCCACCGCGTGGCCCACGATCACGTCATCCTGGAAGGAAGCGTCACCCCTGGCGCGAGCCTGACGGTGGACGGCAGGAGCGTCAGCGTGGGTGCGGACGGTCTGTTTATGGAGTGGTGGCCGTTGAAACCCGGTACCAATGACCTGAGGCTGGTGGCCCGCCAGGGGGGGCAGTCGGGTGTGGCCTCGCTGAGGGTGATCCGCACCGCCGTCCAGGCAACTGCGGCCCGGCCCACGACGATTGACGTGCAAAGTGCCCAGCCCAGGGAGAGGCGCGAATTCTGGGATCTTGCCGGGGACGCCCCTGCTGAACGCAGCGTGGAGCTGAGTTTTCAGGGCTCGCCAGGAGGCCGCGCCGCCTACCGTCTGGGCAAGTTCGCCTCCGGCCCCCTACGCGAGGGGCCCGCCGGGATGTACCGCGCCACCTTCGTCGTGCCCATCCTGGCGCAGCTTAAAGAGGCCGTCTTCACCTTTACCCTGACGGGCCGGGACGGCAAAACCGTGACGGCGGTGGCCCCCGGACGCCTCAGCACCGGCGGCGGCGTGCGGCTGGGCACGCAGAACCCGGGCACCGTGCAGGGGCTGGGCCTGAACCAGTCCACCTTCACCGTCACCGATCTTGAGGGCCGGGCCTTACTTTATCCCCGCCCTGGCATGGGCTTTACGCTGGTGGGGCGCCAGGGCCAGGACGTGCGGGCCCGGCTGGCCCCCGGTCAGAGTGCCCTGATCACGGCGGAGCAGCTGGGCATCACGCCCACCATGCCCAAGGCCAGCGGCGCGTTGCAAGCAACGGGTGGGGCGATCACGCTGGATGGCGTGCCCCAGCTGGAACGGCCCGCTGATGCGGCGGCTCCGGGTGCGCCGGCAGAATTCCCCTCCGCCCAGCCCAGTGACAATCCGCCCGCTCCGAGCCTGTCTCCCGCTCCTGCGGAGGTGCCCGGCGCCCCCACCACGCCCTTGCAGGTCCGCATTCCGCTGGGCGGCGCGCGGCTGCCCTTCCGGCTGGAGCAGGAGGACGGCGGCAGACGGCTGGCGCTCACGCTGTACGGCTCTTTTGCGGAGCCGCTGACCGGGCTGGTGGGGGGCGATCCGCTGCTGAGTTCGGTGGAGGTCCACCCCGTGGCGCTGGACGTGACGCGGGTGACCCTGAGCCTGAACCAGACGCAGGCCTGGGGCTTTGCTGCCAACTATGACGGTCCTGATCTGGTCGTCACCGTTCGGCGGCCCGTGGCGCTGAGCCCAGTGCGTCCGCTGGAGGGGCGCACCATAACCCTCGATCCGGGGCACGGTGGCAGCCAGAATGGCGGCGCTGGCAGCCTGCACGTGCCGGAGAAGAACCTGGTGCTGCCCATTGCGCTGAGGGCGGCGGAGCTGCTGCGCGGCCTGGGGGCCACCGTGAATCTGACCCGCAGCACTGACGTGACGCTGGGACTGTACGAGCGTGGGTTGAGCGCCGAGGCCACCGGGTCCGATCTGCTGGTGTCCATCCACGCCAACGCCCTGCCCGATGGCCGTGACCCGCGTGGGATTCGTGGCCCAGAGGTGTACTTCACCCACCCGCAGGCGTCGGCCCTGGCCGCGAGCATCCTGGCCCAGTTGCGCGCCCGGCTGCCGGAGCTGGGGCTGGGCGCGGGCCTAAAACCCGGTGCAGATCTGGCCCTGACCCGTCCCACCACTCAGATCAGCCTGCTGGTGGAAACCGCCTACCTGACCGACGCGGGCAACCTGAGAACCCTGCACAGTCCAGAAGGCCGTGAGCGCTTCGCCCAGGCCATCGCCGCCGGAATCGCGGGGTTCTACGCGCAGCAGGTGGGGCGGGAAAGCTGAGCGCCTCCTTCAGACTTCCATCAAGCCCTGCCGTTAAGCTACGGGACATGAAACCCCGTGCCCTGCTGCTGACCGCCCTGCTGACCCTCCCCGTCCTGGCCGCTGCGCAGGACACCACCTCGCCCGATTCCGTGCCGGAGATTCCGCCGGTGACGACCCCGCTGCCCAGCACGCCGGCGTCGCCCGCCCCGGCCACGCCTACGGCGCCGTCCGTGCCTGCGCCCGCCGCCGTGGCCCTGCCGGACGTGCAGGCCAATCTGTTCGTGCCGCGCACCGTGACGGGCAAGGTCAACCTGACCTTCACCGTTCGCAGCAGCCGCGCCACGGCGATTACCTTCAGCGTGCGCCGCGACAACGAGCAGAACTGCGCCACCGCCCCGCAGGTTCGGGTGCTGGAGGTGGGCACGCGCGCCGTGGTGTATCCGGTGTCTGGCGCGTCCCCCCGCCTGTGCGCTCAGGACTTAGAGACCAAGACCGCCGCTGCCAAGGGCAACGCGACCTTCACGCGTGAGCTGGAGCTGACTCCCGGCGAATACATGGTGGAAAGCTGGCTGACGGGCTTTGCGGGCGATCTGCTGGTCAAGGTGCCCGCCGCGCCGGTGCGGATCACGGTCAAGTAATGGGCGTTTCAAACCCGCCGGAGACAGTCGCTCCGGCGGGTTTCTCTATTTGGGCAGAGAGATACGCGCCGGACGAATGAAGAGATCATCAACGCCACTCGGTTTCTGGAGCGATATTTCCAGACCACCGCGGCGCGCTAGCCTCGCCCGCATGAGTTCGAGTCAACCCCAGAAACCCGTCACCCTTATCACTGGGGCGTCCGGCGGCATCGGCAGCGCTGTGGCCAGAGCGCTGGCCGGGACCCATGAATTGATTCTGGCCGGACGCGGCGGCGAGCGGCTGGCCGCGTTGTGCACTGAAGTCGGTGGCCGTCCGCTGGCGCTTGATCTGACGCGCCCGGAGACGTTCGAGGAGGCCCTGGCAGGGCTGGGCCGCGTCTCCAACGTGATCCACAACGCTGGCGTCGTGGAACTGGGCACGGTGGCCGAGCAGGGTCACGCGGTCTGGACGCACACGCTGGCCGTCAACACGGTGGCCCCTGCCGAGCTGACCCGGCTGCTCTTACCCAGCGTGCGACAGGAACGCGGGACGGTCGTGTTCGTCAACAGCGGTGCGGGCCTGAGCGCGAGTGGGGGCTGGGGCAGCTACGCCGCCAGCAAGTTCGCCCTGAAAGCGCTGGCCGACGCCCTGCGCGCCGAGGAAGCGGCCAGAGGCGTGCGGGTGACCTCGGTGTATCCGGGCCGAACCGCCACGGAGATGCAGCGCAAGGTGCGCTCCCAGGAGGGGGCCGACTACACGCCCGAGGCCTTTATCGATCCGCAGACGCTGGCACAGACCATCGCCTTCGTCCTGAACGCTCCACGCGACGCCATGCTCACGGACCTGACCGTGCGCCCTGGTCCCCAGGCATGACGCAGGATTACGATGTGGTGGTGGTCGGTGCTGGGCCGGCCGGACTGATGGCGGCCCTGACCCTGGGCGGCGCGGAACGGCGGGTGCTGCTGCTGGACGGCGGTCCCCCTCGCAATGCCCGTGCCACAGCCGCGCACAACGTCTTTACGCGCGACGGCTGCGCGCCAACCGATCTCAAAACCCTGGGCCTGCGCGATCTGGAACCCTACGACATCACGGTGCTGCACATGCCTGCCCGCGAGGCCAGACCGCTGGAAGACAGTTTTGCCATCCGGCACGATGGAGGCTGGGCCAGGGCGCGGCGCCTGCTGTTCAGCAGCGGTGTGCGTGACAGGCTGCCGCACATTCCCGGCCTGCGCGAACGCTGGGGCGTGACCGTCCACCATTGCCCGTACTGCGACGGCTGGCCCAACCGCGACGCCCGCCTGGGCGTGCTGGGCAGTCACCAGGAGGGCCACCACCTGGCCTTGAACGTGCGGGCCTGGGCCGAGGACGTATGCCTGATCACCGACGGCCCCGACGAGTTGACCGACGAGCAGCGCAAGGATCTGAAGCGGGTGGGGGTTCCAGTGATCACGCAGCCCGTTGCGCGAATCAGCGGCAAGGACGACGTGACCGTGCATTTCCGCAACGGCAGGCAGCTGGAACTCGACGGCCTGTTCCTCAACCCCACGCAGGTGCAGAACAGTGCCCTGCCCGCCGCGCTGGGCTGCGAGCTGGACGCCAAAAGCCGCGTCATCGTCAACGAAAACGGCATGACCTCGGTGCGCGGCATCTGGGCCGCCGGGGACATGACCGGGGCGCCGCAATACGTCACCAATGCCGCCGCGAGTGGTATGACGGCGGCGGTCAGCCTCAACACCACCCTGATCCACGAGGACGTCCGGGCAAGGGGCGCGGCCTTCCACAAATCGCCAGACGAGGACCCCGAGGTCGGGGTGGCTTGAAGGCCATCCTGTTCGACCTGGACGGCACGCTGCATGATCGCAATGCCACCATCGCACGGTGGCTTGAGGGGCACGTCGACCGGTTTGACCTGCCCGCAGCTTACGCCGCCCGCTTTGTGGCGCTGGATGACTTCGGCTACCGGCCCAAGCGTGAGGTGATGCCGCTGCTGGTGCAGGAATTTAAGTTGAAGCATCCGCCGCAGACCCTGCTTGACGATTTCGCGGCGCACCTGATGGTCGCCCCGGCTGTCATGCCCCACGCTCACGCCGTTCTTGAGGAGTTGCGGGCAGCCGGTGTGCGGACCGGCGTCGTGACCAACGGCTGGCCGGAGGTTCAGACCGCCTGCCTGCACGGCTGCGGCCTGACAGAGCTGGTGGATGATGTGGTGATCAGCAAGGTGGTCGGCCTGAGCAAGCCCGATCCGGCAATCTACCGGCTGGCACTACAGAGGCTGGGAGTGCACGCCGCCGAGACCTGGTTTGTGGGCGACTCGCCGCGCAACGACATCGCCGGGCCGCAGGCGGTGGGCCTGCGGTCAGCCTTTCTGGGCACCGGGCCCGCGCTGGCCGGAGAGAGGCCGGACGCTGTGCTGAGAGACTTGCGGGACGTGCTCAGTCTGGTCTGAGTTTCCCCTCGACTCAGGCGGATACCGACAGGTGACTGGCCTCGGGCAGCACAGCCAGCAGCGCGGCCACCACCTGTGGATCGAAATGCTGGCCGCTGCTGGCCTGAATATGCGCCAGTGTCTCGTGCACCGTCCAGGCGCGCTTGTAGGGCCGCACGTTGACCAGGGCGTCATACACGTCGCAGACGGCGAAGATTCGGGCCAGCAGGGGAATCTGCTCGCCGCAGAGCCGCTGGGGATAGCCGGCGCCGTCCCACCGTTCATGGTGTCCGGCGATCACGTCCAGGGTGGTGGTGGGCAGAAAGGGCAACTGCTGGGCCAGCGTTACACCATCGGCGACGTGCAGTTCCATCCGGGCGCGCATGGGCGGCGTGAGTGGGCCGTCGTGCAGCAGGATCGAATCGGGCACCGCGACCTTGCCGATGTCGTGCAGGTATGCGCCCCAGCGCAGCGCCCGCAGTTCGCCCTCCTCCAGTCCAAGGTGTTGCCCCAGTCGCAGGGCCAGCGCCGTCACCCGGTCGGTGTGGCCGTGGGTTTCGGCGTCGCGGGCTTCCAGCGACAGTCCCATCGCCCGCAGCGCCCCCTCGTGGGCAGCGTGCTCGCGTTCCTCGGCGTCCAGACGGGCGGCCAGCAGGGTCAGCAGGCCAGTCACGCTGTCGATCAGGTGATGTTCGGAAGGGGACCAGTCATGGGGCTCAAACACATGCGCAAGCAGGGCCCCAACCAGCCGACGGTTGCGGTCATGGATCGGCGCGGCGATCAGTGCGTGGACGCCCAGCTCCGGGAACCCACTCGCGGTGGGCTGACCGCTCGTATCCGGAAAATACAGAATGTCGGGGGAGGCTTCGAGGGCCATGATCAGCGGCAGGTGGCGTGGCAGGCCGTGAGCGAGCAGGGCGTCCATCCCGGGTCCCTCGGGCATGACGCCGCTGGCGGCCCGGGCGTGGTAGGCCAGCGTCTGGTCCGCCAGCTGAAAATACCCGGCCCCTACCGCCGAGGTCTGCGACACCAGGGCGTCCAGGACCGGAACCATGGCGCTGCCCAGGTCCGGCGCGTTCAGCCCCAGCCGTGTGAGTTGCAGGGTCAGCTCCAGCACGCCGGTCTCTTGTGCGTCAGGGAACGGCGCTGCCGCAGAGGTGGAAGGGAAACTCATGGCACCAACCTAGCCACACCCGGCTGACAGGCTTCTCACAGCAAGTGGTGACAAAAGGAGGAAAGACTGCTGTCTGAAGCGTCAAAAACCCCCTCCAGTGGGAGGGGGAAAGGACCGGTTGGACAGGGCGGGCGCCGTCAGGGCAGCGGGAAGCCGCCCGCGAAAGCGTGAACCTCGTCCCTGACGTTT
Source organism: Deinococcus humi (assembly GCF_014201875.1). NCBI lineage: Bacteria > Thermotogati > Deinococcota > Deinococci > Deinococcales > Deinococcaceae > Deinococcus > Deinococcus humi. The sequence continues at coordinate 39,006 of NZ_JACHFL010000003.1, forward strand.
TCGCCTTTCAGGGCCCGGTCGATCAGATCGGCGATTTTCGGCATGTCGCCCTCGACCATGCCGCGCGTGGTCACGGCCGGCGTGCCGATGCGGATGCCGCCGCCGTGCAGGATCTTCTCGGTGTCGTAGGGCAGCGTGGACTTGGAGATGGTGATGTGGTTGGCGTCCAGCGCCTTGGTGGCCTTGGTGCCGTTCAGGCCCTGGGGGCGCAGATCCAGCAGGAACAGGTGGTTGTCGGTGCCACCCGACACCACGCGGTAGCCCTTGGCCTGGAAGGCGGCGGCCAGCGCCTGCGCGTTCTTCACGATCTGCTGCGCGTACGCCTTGAACTCCGGCTGCAATGCCTCGCCGAAGGCAATCGCCTTGGCCGCGATGATGTGCTCCAGCGGCCCACCCTGATGGCCGGGAAAAACCGAGCGGTCCATCTTGGCCGAGATCTCGGGATCGCTGCTCAGCAGCAGGCCGCTGCGGGGGCCGCGCAGGGTCTTGTGCGTGGTGGTGGCGACGATGTGCGCGTGCGGGAGCGGGCTGGGATGCACGCCCGCGGCCACCAGTCCGGCGATGTGCGCGATGTCCGCGAACAGGATCGCGCCTACCTCGTCGGCGATGGTGCGGAAGGCCTCGAAGTCGATAATGCGACTGTAGGCGCTGGCCCCCGCGATGATCATGTTCGGCTTGTGCTCGCGCGCCAGACGGCGAACCTCGTCCATGTCGATCCGCTCGGTCTCGGGGCTGACCTTGTAGCCCACGATGGTGTAGTTCTTCCCGCTGAAGTTGACCGGGCTGCCGTGCGTCAGGTGGCCGCCGTGCGACAGGTCCATGCCCAGCACCGTGTCGCCCGGTTGTAGCAACGCGCCGTAAACCGCAATGTTGGCGCTGCTGCCGCTGTGAGGTTGCACGTTGGCCCAGGTCGCGCCGAACAGTTCCTTGGCCCGCTCGATGGCCAGCAGTTCCACCTGGTCCACCACCTCGCAGCCGCCGTACCAGCGCTTGCCGGGGTAGCCCTCGGCGTACTTGTTGGTCAGGACGCTGCCCGCCGCCTCGCGCACGGCGGCGCTCGTGAAGTTCTCGGAGGCGATCAGTTCCAGCCCGGTGCGCTGGCGCTCGGCCTCCTGCGCGATCAGGTCAAAAATGGCGTCGTCACGGACAGGCGCGGGGCGTTCGGCAGTGGTCATGCTCTTACGGTAACACCGCGTCTGATAGGGAAATGGGCGTCTGTCTTGGCAGCGTAGACGGGCGTTTCGGCAGGCTGCCCCTGCGTGTTCATTGGTCTGTGTTTATGGCGCAGGGTTGGTTGCCTGGGGGCCAGGGAGCTTCTGAAGACTTCACTTCTGCTACCCTGTAACCCATGACGCCCCAGCCCGGTACACTTTCGCCGTTTACCCGCGCTGGGGTTTCGCTGACTTAACCGAGTCCAGCGTGTCACCCCGCCTACTTCAATGTACGGCGGGGCTTTTTTATGCCAGGGAGGAACTATGTCGGACAACCATCAGGAAGAAGCGCTCGCGGCCATCACTCAGGCGGACACCCTGGAAGGCCTGCAGGCCGTCAAGACGAAATACGTGGGCAAGAGCGGGCTTGTGACCAGGGAACTGGGGGCGCTGGGCAAGCTGCCGCCCGAGGAACGCAAAGTGCGCGGCGCGCAGATCAATGCGGTGCGGCAGGCCATCGACGCCGCGCTGACCGAGCGCGAGGCCACGCTCAAACGCGCCGCGCTGGACGCCCGCCTCGCGGGCGAAGCGATTGATGTGACGCTGCCCGGTCTGCCGCTGCCCGCGGGCGGCCTGCATCCCATCAACCGTGTGTACGACGACCTGACGCGCATCTACGAGCGGCTGGGCTACGCCGTGATCGAGGGACCGGAAGTTGAGGACGAACACCACAACTTCGAGGCCCTGAACGTGCCGTGGTATCACCCGGCGCGCGATCTTCAGGACACCTTCTGGCTGGAGGATGGCCGCCTGCTGCGGACGCACACCAGCCCCATGCAGGTGCGCTACATGGTGGATCACGAGCCAGCCTTGAAGATCGTGGTGCGCGGCAAGGTGTACCGTTACGAGGCCACGGACGCCACCCACGAGGCCATGTTTCACCAGCTCGAAGGGCTGGTGGTGGGCGACGGCATCAGCATGGCTGACCTGAAAGGCACCATTGCCGAGATGGCGCGGGGGCTGTACGGGCCGAGCGCCAGGGTGCGCTTCCAGCCCAGCTACTACCCCTTCACCGAACCCGGCGCGGACTTTGCCGTGTGGTGGGAGAATCCGCGCGGCGAGAGCAAGTGGCTGGAACTGGGCGGCTGCGGCATGGTTCACCCGAATGTCTTCCGGGCCGTGGACGACTTGCGCGAGGCCGAGGGCAAGCCGCGCGTTTACGAGGGCAAGACCGGCTTCGCCTTTGGCCTGGGGCCGGAGCGCATTGCCATGCTCAAGTACGGCATTCCGGACATTCGTTACTTCTACGCCAATGATCCGCGCGTGCTGGGGCAATTCCGGGGAGAACTGGGGTAGGAGGTTTGGAATGAGTTGGACGCCATTGGGCCACAGATCGGTTGAGTCCGTAAGACAGCCACTTCATGACATATCGCAGGTCTCCCAATAGCCATGACCGAAACCTTTGCTGTCCCCTGCGTGGGGGCCATCATTGCTCGCCGGGTCGACGGCGTGCGCTGCCTGCTGATTCAGGAACGGCGCAAGCGGGGTGGGGCAGCGAGAACGGCATGCTGGAAGTGGCGGCGGGCAAAGTGCGCGCGTACGAGAACGTGTTCGATGCCCTGCGGCGTGAAGTTCACGAGGAGACAGGTCTACGCCTGACCACCATCGAGGGCGAGGCCACCCCCACGATCTGCACGGTGAACGGCTATCAAGTGATGAGCTACACACCGTTTTGCACGACCCAGAACCTCTCGGGTGGCTATTCCATTCTTCTTCACAGCTTCATCTGCGAGGCCGAGGGGGAACCGCTGGCCCGGACCAGCGAGGCGCGCAATCTCCGCTGGATGTCCCTGGACGAATGCCGCCACCACCTTCAATCTCACCCCGAAGCCTTCTACTCACTTCACCTCAACGCGCTCAGCCTGTATCTGGGCCAGGAGATCCCATGAGACCCCGCGCCGTCGGTATCCTTCTCAACGATCAGAATCAGGTGCTGCTGATGCTGCGAAACAAGGCGGGCCGCGCCTACGCCACGCTGCCCGGCGGCGGCATCGAGAGCAATGAGTCCCCCGCCGAAGCCTGCGCCCGCGAACTGCTGGAGGAAGTCAATCTGGTGGTGAGCGTGGGCAAGGAGTTGCTGGTGCTGGACAATCTGGACAACCACGAACACTATTTCCACGTTTCCCTCGTCTCTGGCGAGATGCGCCTGGGCGACGGTCCCGAGGGCATCCGCAACAGCGCCGAGAACTCCTACACGCCCCAGTGGGTGAACGTGTCGGCGCTGGACGGGGTCAATCTGGTGCCGGAGCAGGTGCGTGGGGTGGTCCGGGCGCTGGCTCAACCTGCTGACTGACCCTGTTTTCTCCGTCTTTCGCCGATCAAGAGGTTCTCACCATGAAATTGCCCTACTCCTGGCTTCAAGAATTGATTCCCAATCTCCCGCCCGTCGCCGAACTGGAACCCATCTTCGCCAACCTCGGCCTTCCGCTGGAAGGCATTGAGGACACGCCCGCCCCGCCCGCAGGCGTTCTGATGTCCACCGTCCTCCGGGCCGAGGCGATGGAGGGCACTCAGCTGACCAAGCTGACGCTGGACACCGGGCCGCACGGCGAGCGCGTGATTGCCACCGGCGCGCCAAATGCGGTGGGTCTGCGTGCCGGAACGGTGGTGGCGCTGGTCACCCCTGGCACCACGCTGGGCGACACCGAATACGGTGTCCGTACCTTGCAGGGCGTCGAGTCCTGGGGCATGGCGGCCAGCGCCAAGGAACTGGACATCGGCGAGAGCAGCGCCGGAATCCTGACCTTCCCAGCCGGCACCGCCCAGCCCGGAACGCCCATGCGTGAGCTGTGGGCCGCCGATCACGTCCTGGACATCGAGATCACGCCCAACCGTGCCGACGCCCTGAGCGCGCTGGGGGTGGCCCGCGATCTGGCCGCCTTCCTCAAGCTCGAATGGCAGCAGCCGCCGGCAGGTCCCGCCGCGCATGGCGACGGCGAGATCCGGGTCAGCCTCCCGTCCAGGGGACTGACCATCGAGCGCGATCCGTCCAGAAAGCTCCGCTTTGGCTGTGATCATTTCGCGGCGCGGACGGTGAGCGGCGTCCACAACGGCCCATCGCCGCTGTGGATGCAGCGCCGCCTGTCGCTGGCGGGCATGCGTCCGATTGATCTGATCGTGGACACCAGCAACTACGTGATGCTGGAGCTGGGCCAGCCCACCGCGCTGTATGACCGCCGCGACGTGACGGACGACCGGATTCTGGTGGCTTTTGGGCTGCGGCAGGGCGAGGAGGTGCGTGACCTGATGGGCGGCACCCACAGGGTCGGCCCCGAAGACCTGCTGATTCTGGACGGGCGCGAGCGCGACATTCCCACGGTGGCCGAGGCTTTCGCCCAGGCGGGCCAGCCCCAGCCAGGAGCGGGCGTGCTGGGCATTGCCGGAATCATGGGCGGCGACCATGGGCGCGTGCGGGCCGACACGACGGATGTGGTGATCGAGTCCGCTCATTTTGACCCGGTGTTGCTGCGCCGGACCAGCACGCGCCTGGGCCTCAAGACCGATGCGGTCTACCGTTACGAGCGCGGCGTCGATCCGTTGCTCTCGCCAAAAGCGGCAGACCGGGTGGCCGGGTTGCTGGCCGAATGTGGTGGTGGCCAGATAGAGGCTGGAGCGACGGTCGTGGGCGAACCGGAAATCCCCGGTGAGATCGCCGCTTCCGCCGACGCCATCCATGCGCTGCTGGGCATGGAGATCGATACGGCAGAGATGCGGGCCATCCTGGGCCGACTGGGCTGCGTGGTGGCGGGCGAGGGCGACACCCTGAAGGTGGTGCCGCCGTCCTGGCGAGTGGATATGAATATCTGGCAGGACGTCGCCGAGGAAGTGGCCCGCCTGCACGGCTACGCCGAGTTGCCCGAAACGCTGCCCACGCTGCGAGTCCATGAGAGCAACCTCGGCGCGTCGGCGGCCAACGACAGCCGCCAGGATCTGCGCCGCACGCTGGCCGGGCTTGGGTTTCAGGAGGTGGTGACCTATACCTTCACCAGCGACGAGGAAGCGCAGAAGGCGAGGACCGAGGCCCCCGGCGTGCGCCTGCGCAACCCCCTGACAGCAGACCGCACAGCGCTGCGGACGGCGCTGTATCCCAGTCTTCTGCGCGCCGCGCTGGCCCATCCTAAGGGCGAGCGCGTCCTGCTGGCCGAACAGGGGCGCATCTTCCCGAAGGGCGGCGAGGCTGAGCGGCTGGGCCTGCTGATGCGCGGGCCGCTTGCCCCGAACACCTTTCAGGGTGGCGTGGCGGGCGGTTACAGCGTCTTCCGGGGGCTGATTGAAACGCTGGCGGCCAGCCAGGGCGCTGAGCTGGAGATTCGCCAGTTGCGCGGCGAGAGCGTGCCCAGCGCGCTGCACCCCGGCATTGCCGGAGAGGTGGTCTGGAATGGGCAGTCCATCGGCTGGATTGGCGCGCTCCATCCCGAGGTGGCGCAGGAATTCGGGCTGAAGGGTGAAACCTTCCTCCTGGAAGTGGCGCTGCCGCTGTCGGGCCGTGGGTGGGCCTTCCGCGATCCCAGCCGCGCTCCTGCTGCGTGGCGTGACCTGGCCGTCATCGCTCCACAGGACGTGGGTTACGGCGAGATTGCCGCGTTGCTCAGGCGTGGGGCAGGCGAGGATCTGGAAAGCGTGGAGCCGTTCGACGTGTACACGGGTGACCAGATTCCTGCCGGCCAGCGCAGCGTGGCCGTCCGCCTGGTGTTCCGCGGCGCGAAGACCCTGACCGACGCGGAAGTCGATCCGGTGATGGATAGGCTGATGGGCGCGGTACGGGCGCGGGGCTGGGGCATCCGCGAGAAGTAGGGGAGACGGTGAACGGGGGGGCAGGGCTACGCGCTCTGGCCCCCTGTCCAGACCTTCAGGTTGTCCTGAATGAGGGTGCCGCTCAGCTCCCGATCCTCCGGCAACTCGTGGACGCCGAACCAGCCGACCTCCAGGACCTCGCCCTCCTGGGGGGTCAGCGTCCCCGTGACGCCGTGTGCCCGGTACAGCACCGACACGTTGTCCACGGTGTCCCCGTGCGGGTAGGTAAAGCGGTACTGTGGCCCGCAGAACATCTCCAGTGGCTCCAGCCTTTCGGCGTTTAGTTCGGTCTCCTCAAACAGTTCCCGCCGGGCGCACTCCTCAAAGCTCTCGCCGGGTTCCAGACTGCCTCCCGGAACCGTCCATTTTCCCGTGCCCCCATGACGCAGCAACAGCAGCCGGTTCTGCCCATCCGTGACCAGCACGTTTGCGCCGGGAGCAAAGAGGGGACGGGAGCCGACCAACCTCCGCAAGTCCATCAGGTGGTTCCCGGCAGGTGGGGCGGGGGGATACGGCAGCAGCGGCAACGGCGGCAGGCCAGCCTGGGCGCGCAACACGCTCAGGCTCTGGCGGTTGGCGTTGTTGCTCAGCGGGGGAAGGCTATCCAGCGGGAACCAGCGCAGTTCCAGCGTCTCGCCGCTGTCGTCGGGCCGGGCGTGATCCAGGGCGGAGGCCGGGAGCGTGCCCCTCGCGCGCATGCCCACGATGTAGATCTCGTGGCCGTTGGGGTAGCGGTGGAACAGTTCTGGGCCACTCTGGAGGCCGTCTGGCAGGGGCATCAGGGCCAGATCGGGGCAGACCAGTCCCGTTTCTTCCATCAGTTCGCGCCGCGCTCCGGTCAAAAAATCCTCGCCCGGTTCCAGCGCGCCGCCGGGTTCGCCCCACAGACCGTCGTCTCCCCGGCGCTGCAGGAGCACGCGGCCCGTCTCGTCCTGAATCAGGGCACCGACGGCGGCCCCGATCAGCGGACGGTTGCCCCAGAATGTGCGGAGTTCGAGAAGAGTCACGCCGGGTAGCTTAGCCCAGGCGACACTGGACCATTTTCAGGCTTATGCAGCTGGAAGTCTCCCTTAAAACAAGAAAGGAAGGTCGGAGCAGATTGCCCGGTCTTCCTCTTTGACATGGGGTTTAGCGCTGAGGGGCCAGAATCGGCTGGATGTCCCTGAGAGCGCCGTCCAGATCCGTTGTGATCAGCTGACCGTTCTTGACGTACTGGAACCGCACCTGATCGCCAGGTTGCAGGTTCATGTCACTCCCGTCTGCCAGCGGGCCGACGGCGGTCAAGACGGCCGCGCCGTTGAAGTTCAGGCTGGCGTTCACGTTGCCGCCGATCTTCAGAAAAGGATTCTGGGCCTGCATGGCCTCGGAGTTGATCGTCAGATTGCTCAGGTCTCGCAGGTACACGTTGAAATCGGTCCTGTAACCGGGAATATCCAGGGTGCCAGACATATCCGCGCGGGTTGGCGTGAAGGCATAGTTCTCGCCGCAGCGGTCCGTGGTGCTTCCAGTCACGTCCATTTTCAGGGCCGCACTGACCTGCTGTGTGGTGGTGTGGTAGACGGCGGAGGCATTGAAGCTGATGTTCTTGTCCGTCCAGACATAGGCCAGGTCCATCCTGACCGGAGGCTGGGTGGCGCGGCCCGCCCAGCCGCTGAGGGTCAGGGCGATGGGGCCAGCGGTATTCAGGCAGTCACCGGGGTCCATCCTGAACGCCAGAGCGGCGACAGTTTTTCCGGCCACCGTCACACTGGCCGTGGCGTTGGTCGGCAGTTCCTGCTGTAACTCCTGCAGCTGGCCGGTCTGAACGTCGTAGCGGTGCCCGGCATTCAAGAAGACGGTACCGGCCCCCGCGACTTTCCAGTTCGCCTCGATCCGGGTATTGCTGCGCTGATCGATTTCCACGTAGCCGTCCGTGGGGGTGGGGACGTAGGTTGGGGTGCCATCCGCGCCATAAGTCCTGGTTCCGGTGGGGAGCAGTTCTTTCACCACGTCCAGCCCCTGCGTGGTGACGCGGGCCTGTCTGTCGAAGCCCTGAGCGAAAGTGCTGATGTCGCTGGCGTTGATCCGTAAGTGGATTTTCTCGCCGAACAGGTTGATCAGCGTCTTCAGGTCCGGGTCGATGTTCGCACTGTTCGGATTGGTCAGTGCCGCGAGCTGAGCGGCGGCGCCCTTGACGGTGGCCGGCACGTTCTGCAGGTCTACGCTCTGTCCCGGCACTGGTGCGGCAGGGGTCACGGTGGCGGGGTCAGTGGGAGGCGGCTGAACCACTGGAACCCGGTTCTCCGGGCCACCGCAGGACGAGAGCAACAGGACACTGACAGTGACTAGAGCGAGTGAGGGCTTCACTCCCACAACCTACGGCAAACCAGAAAGGGTATGTGGCAGATTTGCGCCGCGTGCCCCGAGGACTCATGCGGGCACGGCTGGAGTTCAGCCCGGCGGGCCCGACAACTCGTCCGGCTCGTGGGGATTGAGGGCCAGCAGGACCATCTGAACCAGATAGGGCTGCGTGCCGTCGCGTGCGGAACTGACACTGCCCAGCAGATCGCGCCACTCGTCCAGCAGGCTCGACATGCGGCGGGCGGTAGTGTCGTCCAGCCACATGACGCCCACGAAATCGCGGCTCGGGAAGGCCGCCAGCGTCTCCGGCTCCGGCGCTTCTGTCTCGGAATGCACCTTGCCACTCTCGTCGCGGTAGATCAACCGGGCATGGTTGTCCAGACGCTGCAACCGGCGGCCCGAGGCCCTTGCCCGTAACCGGTCATAGGGGCCGCTGTGCCGGGCGACCTGAGCCTCCAGATCGGCGAAGGGTGTCAGGGCAAACGGCACCCGCAGTCCCCCCGGCGCGCGGTACAGCCTGACCGGTCGGCCAGCGCGTTTTTCCTGTCCCACCTCCTGCAGCAGTCCGGCCTCCAGGAACTGCCGCACGCGGTACAGCATTCGCTCCACGCTGACCCCCGCCCTCTGGGCCGCGGCCCCGGCCCCCAGCGCCCGGCCCATGAACGGCTCCAGATGACGCAGGGCCACCGGATCGCTGAGCAGCCGGGCCTGTTCCGCGGTGCTGGCGGTGAACCATTCGCCCGAATACGAACCCAAAATGGTGTGCGGCATTTTCGGTAGGATACGCCGGAAGCTGCGGCCATGACCACCACCTTTGCCCCCGCCCAGCTGTCCCGCGCCTTCTGGCTGTACTGGGCGGGCGTCGCCCTGACCGCGCTGGGCGACGCCATCGTCTATGTTGCCCTGCCGTACCTGGCCCTGGCCGTTGGCAGAGGCATGGGCGGCGCGGGGGCGGTGGGACTGGTGGTGCTGGCCGGAAGCCTGCCGCGTTTTCTGGGACCGTTGGTGGGCGGGCTGGCCGATCGCCTGGCCCCGCGCGGCCTGCTGGCCTTCAGCGCCGGGGTTAGAGGACTGGCGGTGCTGGGGGTGGGGCTGTGGGGTCAGTTCGGGACGCTGCCCCTGGCTGCCCTGCTGGCGCTGGCATTTCTCAATGGCCTGCTGTCCACGCTGGCCTACACGGCGGGCAGCGCCCTGGTGCCGCGTGTGGTTGAGCCGGACGCACTGGCCCGCGCCAACAGCCTGAGCAGCGGCGCGTTGATGGGCGCGCCGCTGCTCGGCTTCGGACTGGGTGGCGGGCTGATCCACGCCTTCGGGGCGGCGGGCGCGCTGCTGGTGGGCGTCCCGCTGGTGCTGGCACTATGTGCGGCGGCGCTAGCCCTGCCTCACCTCTCCGCCGCGCACGGGGGAGGGCGGCTTCAGCCGCTGGCCGATCTGCGCGCCGGGCTGAGAGTGATTGGCGCCTCACCGCTGCTGCTGGCCCTGATGGGCATGAGCTTTGCACTGAATCTGGCCATGAACGTGATGAACACCCGCGCCCCGTTGCAGATGGCGCTGCACGGGCGCGGGGCGGCCGATTACGCCGTCTTCGAGATGCTGATCTCGGGCGGAGTCCTGCTGGGCATTGTGCTGGTCACGCCGCTGACGGCCCGCTGGTCCCTCGACGCTCTGATCAGCGCGGGCCGCTGGGTGCTGCTGGCCGGAACGCTGGGCTTCATCCTCGTCTCCGTTCCCGCGTGGTGGGCCGGGGCCGCCGTCTTCGGTCTGGGCCTGGGGTTATTGGAGGTGGCTGTGACCACCCGTTCCCAGCAGATCATCGAGCCGGGGGTGCGGGGGCGCGTGATCGGCGCGCTGATGGGCGTCAACGCCGTGGCGCTCAGCCTGGGCGCGGGGCTGGCCGCCCTGCCGCTGCCCACCCCGGGGCTGATGCTTGGCCTCGTGGGGCTGCTGCTGGTCCTGACGCCGCTGTGGCCGGCTGCGCTGCGCCGTCAGCGTCTCAGCGCGTCCTCCAGCGCCTCGGCGAACCCCTCCTCATCGTCGAGCCAGGGGTAGTGCCCGGTGTCCAGCACGGTCACGTCCGCGTCGGCCAGATCGGCCAGGTACTGCACCTGTTCGGGGTAACTGGTGCGGTCCTGCACGCCCACGATCACGTAGACCGGGCGGCGCAGTTCGGCCAGGAAGGGCAGGTATTCGAATTCCCACATGCCCTGGTTGACCAGTGCCTCCTGCACCTCGCCGCCGCCCACGAGCTGGCTCTCCACGTCCACGAACTCCAGCCGCATGCGGCTGGGAGCGTCCACAAATTCCAGAGCATTGAGCAGGTCACGGGCGTTCAGCAGGCTGAAGGCCGCCTGCACCCGCGCGTCGCCCACCTGGGGGTGCTGCCCTTCGGGCGTGCTGGCGCGGATCGCCCCGGCAGGGTCATCCAGTTCCACACCGCGCAGGGCGCTGGCCTCAGTGAGCAGGGTTAGGGCCAGCGCCGGAAAGTGAATCCAGGGGCCGACCACCACCACACGCTCGGTCTGGGTTGGGTGGCGGCGGGCGTATTCCAGGGCGATCAACGCCCCGAAGCCGTGGCCGAGGGGGATGATCTTCTCAAGACCCAGAAAGTCGCGCACGGCCTCGAGATCGGCCACCAGCGTATCCAGATCAAGGGTTTCGTGCCCCTGCTCGGTGTCTTCCAGCGGGCCGCTCCGTCCACTGCCGCGCCCATCCAGGTAGACCGCCGGGCGTTCCAGGGACTCGCCGAACAGTTCCCGGAACGAATAACTGTTGTAGCCAGGGCCGCCATGCAGGTAGATCAGCGGCGTCTCGCCGGAGTCGAGGTTGCCCGCAACCTCGAAATAAAGGTCCGCCCCGTTCAGGCGCTCGATGTAGACCCCCTCTCCCTGCTCGCCTGCATCTAAGTCGTCCCCGAAAAAATCGTCCTGTGGTGCGTCGCCGGTCATGGGGGCAGTCTAAAGCAGGGCGCAGGGGCCGCCGCGTTACCCTGGCGGACATGACCTCTTCACCCTCATCCGGCGACGTGCAGGGCATCGCTTTCACGCTGGACGGCGTGGACGAGTTGACCTTCGCGCGCATTCTGCGGGACGTGATGCACGACGCGGCCTTCGGCAAGCCGCTGCAGATCCAGGCGCAGGAACCGCGCCCCGGTCTCAGCGCCCGGCTGACACTGGCTTTCCGGCGTCAGGACCGCACGCGGGCGGTGGCGGCCATGCAGCGCTTAAAGACGTTGCTGCTGCGCCACGGCGTGCAGGTGGATTCGGTTCATGTGCCGGAGCGGGACACACCTTTCTAAAGGTCACGCCCATTCCTGAAGAAAGCGCAACGCGCCGTTAAGAACGTGTAAACCGTTTTTGCGTGCCCAGAACCGGGTGGCCGCCTACCATGTCCGAAAGCAGAGGAGACCTCTAACCATTTCGGCGCGGAGTCTCACGGGTAGGGGTTGTATGCCCCTCTCGCTGACAGCGCTTTTTCGGGGCCTTCCAGAGGTGCCTTACAAGAGGGTGATTATGGAACAACGCATTTTACTGATCGAAGACAACCCAGATATCACCCGCGTCGTGGAGTACGAACTGGAGCAGGCGGGCTACCGGGTGCTCAGCGCCCCGGACGGCGTGAGCGGTCTGACCAGTGCCCGCGAGAGCAGTCCCGATTTGGTTATTCTAGACCTGGGCCTGCCCGATTTCGACGGCGCGGAGATCGCCCGTCGCCTGCGAAAGACCAGCAGCGTCCCCATCATCATCCTGACGGCGATGGACGCGGTAGACCGCAAGGTCAATCTGCTGGAGGCGGGCGCCGACGACTACATGACCAAGCCTTTTCACCCCGAGGAGCTGGTGGCGCGGGTCAAAGTGCAGTTGCGACACCAGCAACACGGCGAGGTTATCTCTATTGGGGCACTGGAGATCCATCCGCAAAAACGCCTGTGCCATTACAACGGCCACGAGGTTCGCCTGTCGCCCAAGGAATTCGACCTGCTGACTTTCCTGGCCCGTCAGCCGGGCCGGGTGTACTCGCGGCAGGAGATCGAACGTGAGGTCTGGAACGGCGAACTGCCCAGCAACAGCAACGTGGTGGACGTGCATATGGCCAACATGCGTGCCAAGCTGCGCGATCTCGACGGTTACGGCATTATCCGGACCGTGCGTGGTATCGGCTACGCGCTCAAGACTTCCTGAAGCGTTGTAGGGCATCCGGCGCTCGCCGCATCACCCGCCCGTCCGGGGCAGCGAAACTCTGACCCCCAGCGGGGCCTCTTTCGCTGTCCCGCCTTCGTGGTTTACGCTGTCGCCATGCACCGATGGCTCTGCCCGCTTATTCTGGTTCTGTCGGCTTCGGCAGGAGCACAGGATCTGCAGAAATGCGGTGGTGTGCCGGATGCTCCAGCCTGGGTACGCTCCGGGGTGTATTCCGGTGTCTTGGGAACGAAATCGGTCACTCTAGGGCTGGACGCCAGCGATCCTGCGGCCAACCGTTACTTCTACGCGGGGCGGAAGCGCGACCTGCGCCTGACGGCTTTCCATTCCGGCGATACGCTGATCCTGCAAGAGGAGGTTCGCAAATCTCTAGGGTCCGCTCCAGTGGTGACCGGCTGCTTCACACTGACCTCATTAGAGGGTGAATTGCGCGGAAGCTGGAAGGTGCCGGGTGCCGCCAGCACCCTTAGGGTGAGCCTGGAACCGCTGAACGTGGCGGCGCTGCCTCTCAAGTTGCTCCCCTCACCGGGCCTGATCAGGCTCCGCAAAAAAGATCCACTGGCCTTCGTCAGGCTGAACCGGGTCTGGAGCGTTGCTGCCGACGGTCAAAGCGTGCGCGAGCCGCTGTCGGGCCTGAGCTACCCGCGTCTGCCCAATGCCAGCAGCGGGCTTCAGGCGGCGATGCAGGACCGTCTGCTCTCCCACGCTGTCAACGCACTGGAGTGCGCCTCGAATCTGCCTGAAAACGGCGATGGGGAGGGTTACCACCTCAGCGCCGCCGTGACGCTGCTGACGTCCCGGCTGCTCAGCTTGCGTGAGGACATCGACTATTACTGCGGCGGCGCGCACCCCGACAGCGCCACCTCTGGTCTGATTCTAGACCGGGCCAGCGGGCGGCCAGTGCCGCTGTCGGCCCTGTGGCCCAGCCTGACCCCCACCCGCTTGAAGGCGTTGTACCTGGCCACGTCGGCGTCTGACCCGGCCTCTGAGTGCGACGACACCTTGCGCGAGATGGACAGCAGCTTTGCCGTCTCCCTGAGTGGCGGGGGGCTGACTCTGACGCCTACTGCCTTGCCCCACGTCGTATCGGCCTGCGCGGAGAGTGTGGTGGTTCCATACGGGCAGTTGCGGCGCGGCGCGAACCCCGCCTCACCATATTTTACGGACCTGTATCCCAAATAACTGGAAAGAACATGGAAGGCCAACAGAATTGCAAAACGCTGCCGCCAAGTGCATTTGGCGGCAGCGTTCTTGAAGAAGTGGGCCGGGAAGTCGACTTCCCAGGCTGCAGATGTTACTTGCGCTTGGTCTTGGAACGGGTCTGGCCCAGCGCCTGACCCTTTTCGTAGCTGGCCTGCATCTTCTTGCGGGTTTCGGCAGCCATCTTCTTGAAATCCACCAGACCGGCCTCAATGGCCTCGACTGAAGGCTTGATGGTGCCTCCTTTGCGCGCGGCAGCCAGTTCGCGGTTGACTTCGTCGAACCATTTCTCGAACTTGGGCGTCACTTCAAAGAGCATCTCCTTAGTGTCGCGCTGATAGGTGTCTTCGCTGCCGCGGCGGGTAAACTGTTTGGGCATGGTAAAGCGCTCGGGCAAGTAAGCGGCTTCGAACTTTCCGTCACGAACTGCGTCGCGGAACATCTTGACGAAAGTATCACTGCGTTGTGGGTTGTTGAGCTCGTGAACCTGCTCACTGAGTTTCTTATAAGCCATAGTACTGCCTCCAGTTCAAGAGTATGAATGACGCCGATGACTTCTGTAAAGCCCCCGACATTTCTCGATTCGACCTCCCCGTTTCATAAAACGGTTTGAGGCCCCGTGACCTTGACATTGCGTCCCCTGTTGACTATAGAGGCACTTCAATTTAAAGAAGCAGAATTTGCTTCGATGAGCTTCGCAAGAGATTAATGTACGGTGGCCTTGGGTTTAAAGCACCTGAATGCACCGTACCCCGATGCTGATTCGGGTGGAGAGCTGGACGGTTGTGGTCGTTGAAGTTGCGATCCTCACCGGCTCCCCTCATGTCAAATGCTGAGCCACCCGGCTATGCTCAGTAAAATGGACGATCCTCAGGGCTGGCTGGGGCTTTCAGGTCTCGCGGCGCGGCGTGACCTGGGCCGGACTGGCCCTGACCCTGGTCGCTAGCGTGTGTGGGTTGGTCCTGACCACCAGCGCGTTTCTGCGCGGCCATGACCTGCCTCTGGTGCTGGGCCTGATCGGTTCCCTGGGCCTGGCCACCCTGCTGGTCTTCAGCAAAAGGGAAGGCCCCTGAACCGAACCACGGACATGTTGACCCATTGCCCTGTCCGTCGCCCGACTGTCTGGTAAAACAGCAGCATGACCGGGCAAACGACTCCCATCTGGACCCCTCCCGAGCCGCCGCGCGTTTACCCGCTGCGCCTGTACGGTGATCCGATCCTGCGCCGCAAGGCCAAACCGCTGAATGTTCCCGACACGCTGAATGTTCCTGGCGTGGGGCCGCAGAGTGTCCGTCAGGTGGCCGAGACCATGCTGGAGACCATGTTCGAGGCGCGCGGCGTGGGGCTGGCCGCGCCCCAGGTAGGCCTGCCGGTGCGCCTGTTCGTGGCGGTGGAGTACGAGGACGACGAGGAGGAGAACGAGGGCCAGGAAACCGCGTTGCGTTCGCGGGTGATCCGGGATTTCGTGATGATCAATCCGGTGGTGAGTGTGCTGAACAAGAAAAAGGACAGATCGTATCAGGAAGGTTGCCTGAGCATCCCCGGCATCTACGAGGAAGGCGTGCCACGAGCCCGCGCCGTGTCGGTCCGGTACACCGATCTCGACGGCAATCAACGGGTGCTGGAGGCCGAGGATTACCTGGCGCGTGTGTTCCAGCACGAACTGGACCATCTGGACGGCGTGCTGTTCCTGGACCGCCTGCCACCCGAGGTGACCGAGGACTACCGCAAGGAATTGCTGGCTTTGCAGCAAAAATCCAAACTCTTGATCGGCGATCTGGCCCAGGCGGACCGCTTGCGCCGTGAGCGTGGCGGTGAGTGACCCTCAACTCCTAAAAACGTCTGGCCTGAGGGTGGCGTTTTTCGGCTCTCCGGCCTTTGCGTTGCCGGTGCTGGAGGCTATCCGGGAGCGGTTTGAAGTCGTGCTGGTGGTGGCCCAGCCGGACAAGCCGGTGGGCCGCGGCCTGAAGCTGACGCCACCGCCAGTGGCCGCGCGGACCGCCGAACTGGGGCTGTCACTGGCCCAACCCCTCAAGCTGCGGCGCAACGCCGAATTCGAGGCGGGCTTGCGGGACAGTGGTGCAGATGTGGCCGTCACCTGTGCCTACGGCAAGATCCTGCCCGCGCCGGTTCTTGAGATTCCCAGATTCGGTTTTCTCAACACCCACACCAGCCTGCTGCCCGCTTACCGGGGGGCCGCGCCGATCCAGTGGGCGTTGATTCGCGGCGAGCCGCTTACTGGGACCACCATCATGCAGACCGATCCCGGCATGGATACGGGCCCGATTCTGCTGCAGGAGGAGCTTCCTATTGCGCCGCAGTGGACCAGTCTAGAACTCTCGGACGCGCTGGCCGAGCAGGCGGCGCGGCTGATCGTGACGGCCCTGGAACGGCTCGCCAGGGGAGACCTAATGCCGACACCCCAGGACGACGCAGCGGCCACCCACGCGCCAATGCTGGTCAAGGAGGACGGCTTTGTGCGCTGGGCCGATCCGGCGCGGGCGGTGGTGGACCGCTACCGCGGGGTGGCGGCCTGGCCACAGACCACAGCTTTTCTGAACGGCGCACGGCTCAAGCTGGGCGGCCTGAGGGTGGATGCGGGTGAGGGTCAGCCGGGCGAGGTGCTGGGAGCGGACGAAAGCGGGCTGCTCATCGCCTGCGGGAGCGGGGCGGTGCGCGTGCAGACTGTCCAGCCCGAAACGCGCCGCGCACAGCCTGCACAATTCTGGGCGGCCTCCACCGGGGTGGAAAGGGGCACGCGTTTTGACCTGTGGAAGCCAGCCCCGACGGACTGAGCGATCGACACGTCAATCCACAGCCGATCCGCATAAAGGAAACTGTTCTTGTCCCCTGGCATCCGGCGCGGCATCATGCCGGGATGACTGCTACAGACTGGACCGTGCCACCCTTCGGACTGGGAACCTTCCGCCTGAAAGATCAGGTGGTCCGGGATTCCGTCCGTGACGCGCTGGAACTTGGGTACCGCGCCATCGACACTGCGCAGGGCTACGGCAATGAGGGCGAGATCGGCGAAACCATCGCGCAGAGCGGGGTGAAGCGCGATGATCTGTTTATCACCACCAAGATCAAACCCGACAACTACAGCGCTGACAAATTGGTCCCCAGCCTGCGCGAGAGTCTGGACAAACTGCAGATGGACGCCGTGGATCTGACCCTGATTCACTGGCCCGCCCCGCGCGGTCCGGTGAGTGCCGAGGAGTACCTTGGAGCGCTCGCCGACGCCCACTCGCAGGGCCTGACGCGAAAGATCGGCGTGTCCAATTTCACCATCGAACTCCTGAAACAGGCCCGCGAACTGCTGGGCGACGTGCCCATTGCCACCAATCAGGTGGAGATTCACCCATACCTGCAAAACCGCAAGCTGGCCGACTTCGCCCGGCAGGAAGGCATTCACCTGACCTCCTACATGACGCTGGCGGTGGGTAAGGTCATGGAAGACGAGGTGTTGAAAGACATTGCCAGGGCCCACGACGCCAACCCCGCGCAGGTGGCACTGGCCTGGGCCTTGCAACAAGGCTTCTCGGTCATTCCGTCCTCAACGAAGCGTGACCACCTCGCAAGCAACATGAAAGCCCTTGACCTCAGGCTGAGCGATGAGGACATGGGGCGTATCGTTGCGCTGGACAGCCAGGGCGAACGCCTCGCCAATCCGGCCAGCGTCGCCCCCGACTGGGACTGAGAGCCTGGGTGAACACTGCTGCTGCAGATCGATTTGAGACGCTCGTTCAGGAGTTGGAGACCGGGGCGCGGCTGCTGCACTTCTGGCCATTGGCCGGCGGCGTTTCCGCCCGTGTCTCAGCCCTGCAAGTTTGCTGGTCAGGCGGACACGTGGAACGTCTGGTGGTCCGCGAATATGGTGGGCGTGACCTGCAGGTCAACCCGGACATTGCCCGGCAGGAGTTCGAATTGTTGCGGGTGCTTGTGGCTGCAGGATTGCCGGTCCCCAGGCCGCGATACGCGCAACCGGGTCTGTTGGTCCTGGATTTCGCGGAGGGCACAACCGATTTCCACCCTGCCGACCACTCCGGATTCGTGCGGGGGTTGGCCACTTTTCTGGCTCGCCTCCATGCCTTGTCCACCGCTGAGCTTGCCTTTCTTCCGGTCCTGACTGACCTCAGTCCACGCCCCGAAATCCTCGACGACTCGCTGTCCGAGACCCGCATCCGTGATGCGCTGCAACAGTTCGGACCGCCGCCTATGGCTGCATCCGCTGTCCTTCACGGTGATTTCTGGCCTGGCAACGTCCTGTGGGCTGGGGGCCGGCTCAGCGCTGTGATCGACTGGGAAGACGCTTCGCTGGGCGATCCGCTGGCGGACGTGGCCAACGCGCGTCTGGAACTGCTGTTCTTCCTGGGGCCAGATGCCATGCACGCCTTCACCGACGACTATGGGCGCCAGACTGGTACAGGTCTGGCTCACCTTGCATACTGGGACTTGCGCGCCGCTCTGCGCCCCTGCGGAAAGATGGCCGAATGGGGTCTGGAAGTGGAGCTTGAGGGCCGGATGCGTTGGCGGCACGCGCAATTTGTCGATGCGGCCCTGGCCCGGCTTTGATTCCGGACCATAAAAAACCTCCCACCAGGGGAGGCTTTTATGGAGTCCAGAACTCAGCTGTTGCGCTTGGTATTGTTGGCCGCCTTGTTCACGTCGTCCGTGGTATTGGCGCCCTGCGTGGCGCTCCGGGCGTTGCTGCTCAAGTCGCTGCTCTGGTGGTTGGTGGCGTCCTCGGCGGCCTTGGCAGCCTGTTTCTCGGCCTCAGCGCGGGCTTCGGCGATGAAGTCGCGGGTGGCGCCCTGAGCCGGGGCTCCAGTGTGGTTGGCAGCGTTTGAGGCCTGATTTCCGCCCTGGGGTGCGGCGGCCTGAGCCTTATCTTTTGCGGCGGAAGCGGCATGCTGAGTCGTGTCCTTCGCCTGCTCAGTTTTGGCCTGTGCCTGGGCGGCCATATCCTGCGCTTTATCCCTGGCCCCATCCACCGCGTCCGTCGCTTTGGTCTTCAGCTGGTCTGTCCGGTCCTGCGCCTGCGCAGCCGCGTCCTGACCTTCCTTTTTGACTTCCTTGCCCACGTCCTGGCCGCTGGCCTGAGCCGTCTTGCCCACGTCCGCTGCAGCGTTCTTGGCCTGCCCGGCGGCCTGTCCCACCGCGTCCTTCACGTCGCCGGCGACTTCTTTCGCTTTGTCTATGACGGCTCCGGCCCCGCCACTGGTGGCAGCGTCCTTGACCTCGCCCGCCTTATCGGCGAGTACGTTCCCCGCCTGCGTGGCGGCGTCCTTGGTCTTTTCCCAGCCCTTGGTGACGCTGCTGCCCATGTCCTGGGCGGCGTCCTTCAGGCCCAGTTCGGCCAGTTTCGCGTCCAGTGCCTTACGGTTCTGCTCACGGCTGAAGTAGTACGCGCCTGCGCCGATCAGTGCCCCCAGGGCCAGCAGACGTTTGATGGGAAAATGAGGTTTGCGGTTAGACATGAGAAGCAGCTTACGCGCCCCTCATCTGTGTGGGATGAGGTACGCTTCAGAACGGGTTTACCCCTGTGCCGCTCCTTTTGTCAGACCCAGGCGGCGGGCCAGCTCCTCAGTGAACAGCCAGTCTTCCGGTTCGTCCAGATCGGTAACGCGCACCAGCACGCAGCCCCGCTCCAGGTAGAACGCGACGATCTTCGCCCAGGCCTCTTCCTCGTCCCCTGCGGTCTCGTCGATATCTTCCAGCGTGCCCCAGACGTCACCGTCGACGTCATTGCTGCGCAGGGCCTCGGCGTGGGCGCTGAGCACATAGGGGTCCACGGTCTCGTCATGGCCCATCACCGTCCCCGAGGCGCGGCGTTCCAGGCGGTCATCGCGTTCGTACAACTGGTCCTGAAACGCCTGCCACTCGTCGGGGGTCAGCGTGATGGTCTGTCGGGGTTCAGAGGTCACAGCCGAGTCTACCCGGGGCACCGCCTGTGGGTGAACACGCGGACAAGGCAACCCTGAACACGTCCGGACCGTAGACTGCGGGCATGAACGCCTCTAGAGCTTCTGTTCGACATTTCCGTCCGCGCGGCCTGCTGATCTGGCTGGCGGCCCTGATGCTGTCCCTGGGCGCACTGGGCCTGTCGGGAGGCGTCATGGCCCAGTCGGGTGGCGGCTTCGGCGGCAGCAGCTCACGCGGTGGAGGTGGGGGCGGCGGCAGCTTCGGTGGCAGTGGTGGAGGCGGCTTCTCGCGCGGCGGGGGCGGCTATTCGGGAGGCGGGTACTCAGGGCCGATCATCATCAACGGGGGTGGCGGGTACGGCTATGGCTACGGCGGCGGGGGCGGCGGGTCCGGCCTGATCGGCATCATCGTCATCGGAGTGCTGGTGTTCATGGTGGTGGGCTATATGCGCCGCAGCCTCAGCACGGGCAGCGGGAGCGGTCTGGGCGCGCTGGGCTCGCTGAGCGGCACGGCCCAGGCGGTCAGCGTGCAGTTGCTGCTGGCCGAGGGCGACGAGGTCAAGGCGGCGCTGCAACGCGTGGCGCAGAACGGTGATCCCGACACCAACGCCGGGCTGGCCCGCATGTTGCAGGAGGCCGCGCTGGTGGCCCTGCGGCACCCCGAGCGCTGGGTATACGGCAACGTGCAACGCGCGCAGGGTGCCCCCAATGCTGCCGACAGTCAGGTCGGCGCCTGGGCCACCGAGGCCCGTGCGGCCTTCACCGAGCAGACCACCAGCAACTACCAGAACAAGGATCCCAAGACCGGCTTTGACCACCGCGACGACTACCGGTACAAGGGCGACGCAGGCGATATGTATCTGGCCGTGACCATCGCTGTGGCCGCGCATGCACTGGGCAACCTGCCCCCCGCCGGAGTCACCACCGCCGCCGAGGCCCGCGCGGCCCTGAGCACCATCAGCAGCGTCAACGCCTCGGACCTGATCCGCGCTGAAGTCGTGTGGAGCCCCGACGCCCCCGGCGAATTCCTCAGCGAGGACGAGGCGATCATGAAATACCCGAACCTGACGAAGCTGTAGAGACTACAGCGCGTTGACAGTGTGCTGAAGGCCGGGGAGTCGTCTCGCCCGGCCTTCAGCACATTGTTCAGGGCCTTTCCGTCTCTGGAGCACACTCGCACCCGCTCTTTCCGCCTATGCTCCAGCTTCGATGGCCCGCCGCCTGCCTGAATCCTCCTGGCCGCCGCCCGCGCAGCCCCCGCCCACGTGCGCGCTGTGCGAGCGGGCCGCGCCGCACCTGACCGAACACCACCTGGTGCCGCGTTCGCAGGGACGCCGGCGCGGGACGAAAATTTCGGAGCTGCCCACGGTGATGCTGTGCGGGCCGTGCCACAAGTTCTTACACAAGACGTTCAGTAACGCGGAGCTGGCGCAGGAGTACAACGCTGTGGACACGCTGCTGGCGCACGAGGCCGTACGCCGTTTCGTGGCCTGGATCAAACAGCAACCCGCCAGCCGGAGCGTGCGGGTGCGGTAACGTACCTGATCTGACCTACTGCGGCGGCATGGCCTCGGCAGAGAGGCACGGGCGGGTGGTCTCGGGAAGCGAGGTGCGGGGCAGCCAGCGGCGCAGCACGGCGGGCACCACTTCGACCGCCACCACCACCAGTATGGCGTAACGCAGCGCCCGCACCAGCCCGATGTCCTTGATGGCCCCCGGCAGGGCTCCCAGCCCGAAGAACACGGCAAAGACGATGATCAGCCCCACCACGCCCACGATCAGCCGCCCGGCCAGATCACGCGGAGGCGCGAAGTTGGGGCGGGCGTACCAGAACCCGGCGAACAGGCCCAGTCCGGTCCCGAACTCGCGCGGCGTGCCGGCAGGGAGAAAGGCCGCGATCAGCAGCACGATCACCGGCACCACCCAGCGCCACGTTCCGGCATCCACAAAGCTGGCCCGGCCCGCCACCCAAGCCGCGATCCCGCCCAGCAGCAGACCCACAATCACATCGACCGGAAGATGGACGCCCAGAACCAGCCGCGAACCTGCGATCAGCGCAATCAGGAGAATGGCCACCACCCACATGGCGGGCCGTCTTACCTGAGCGGCGATGCCCCCCCACAGCGTTGCCGACATCTGCGCGTGACCGCTGGGCAGACTCGGCCCGCCTGCCGTGGCCCGCGCGGCGTCCGACACCGAACCTGGATCGTTGGCAAAGGGGCGCGGCAGGTTCAATCCGTATTTCAGGGCGCTGTTGACCAGATAGCTGCCCGCAAAGACCACTCCCAGATTGCGCCCGCCGCCGGGGTTCCACAGCCAGGTATACAGCGCCAGCACGACGATAAAGACCTCGTCACGGCCCAGATTGGTGACCGCCAGCCAGAAAGATTGCATGAATGTATTCTGAGGCAAAACAGGCCCCCGGTACAGAGTGGAACTCTGGCCCAGGCAGGCTTACCCGGAACCTCGGGCAACCGGTGCAAAAACCGTGCGGGTCGGCGGCGCCGCTCCAGGGATTGGCCCACAGCCCTGGCCCCTGCTTTACACTTGCTCCATGACGGCCATCAATCCCAATGCACCCGCTCCCGACGTGCTGAAAGAGGTTCGGCACCAGTCCGAATACGCGCTGGAACTTCGGGGCATCACCAAACGCTTTCCGCTGGTGCTGGCGAACGACGATATTTCCATGCAGGTCAAGTGGGGCAGCGTCCACGCCCTGTGCGGCGAGAACGGCGCGGGCAAGAGCACCCTGATGAAGATCGTGTACGGCATCCAGCCGCCCACCTCCGGACAGATCGTGGTGGACGGCGAGGTGGTGGACTTCAATGATCCTGCCGACGCCATCAAGCGCGGCATCGGCATGGTGTTCCAGCACTTCATGCTGGTGGAAACCCTGACCGTCACCGAGAACGTCATTCTGGGAGCGGAGCCGACAAAGGGCGGGGCCATCGATTACGCCACCTCGCGCCGCAAGGTGGCCGAGCTGATCAAGCAGTTCAACTTTGCCCTCGATCCCGACGCCATCGTGGGCGAGCTGCCGGTGGGCCTCCAGCAGAAGGTGGAGATCCTCAAAACGCTCTACCGGGGGGCGCGCATCCTGATTCTGGACGAGCCGACGGCGGTGCTGACCCCCAGCGAGACCGACGAACTGTTCGAGTTCCTGGTGGGCCAGTACGCCAAGAGCGGCAACGCGGTGGTCTTTATCTCCCACAAACTGCACGAGGTCTTGCAGATCAGTGACCGCATCAGTGTGATCCGCGACGGGCGTATGATCGGCACCATTCCTGCCGAGGGGGCCACCACCGAGACGCTGGCACAGATGATGGTGGGCCGCGAGGTCACGCTGAAAGTGGAGAAGGCCCCCGCCACCCCCGGCGAGGTCGCGCTGGACCTGCAGAACGTGGTGGTCAAGGGCGAACACCGCAATGCGGTGGACGGCGTGAGTTTTCAGGTGCGCGCCGGGGAAATCGTGGGCATCGCCGGTGTGGAGGGCAACGGCCAGAGCGAACTGGTGGAGGCCATCACCGGCCTGACGCCGTACAGCGGCACCATCACCTATCTGGGCAAGACGGCCAGAGGTGTCAAGGAAGTGGAGGCGTCGGGCCTGTCGCACGTCCCGGAAGACCGCAATGAGCGCGGGCTGGTGCTGGAGATGACCACCGCCGAGAACTACATCCTGGGCGAGCAGGATCGAGCGCCCTTTGCCGGACGCTTTGGCTTCCTGAATCTGGACGTGATTGCCCGGAATGCCCGGGAGCTGAGCGAGAAATACGATGTGCGTCCCCGCAGCGCCAGCCTGCGCGCCGGACAGTACAGCGGTGGCAACGCACAGAAGTTGATCGTGGCGCGCGAGATGCGCAAGGGCCCCAAGATCCTGGTGGCCAGCCAGCCCACGCGCGGGGTGGACATCGGGGCCATCGAGTTCATTCACGCCCGCATCGTGGAGGCCCGCGATCAGGGGCTGGCCGTACTGCTGATCAGCGCCGACCTGGGCGAGGTGATGAATCTGGCGGACCGCATTCTGGTGATGTACGAGGGCAAGGTGGTGGGCGAGGTACCTGCCTCTCAAGCCACCGAGACCGGCCTGGGCCTACTGATGACCGGTAGCTCCGAACACGGCGGCGCGTCTGGCGGACGCAGCGGCGAGATCAGCGAAACGCGGCAGGACGGCGAGCGGGGACGTACCGGGGACCGAAGGTAAGTCTTGCTGAAAGGGAAGCCAGGGCCGCTGTCTGCGCGGCCCTTTTTCGTGCCTTGACCTCTGGGCCGTCTCCCTACAGCGCCCGCCAGGCGTATCCTTTCTCCATGACCCAGACGGAGAATCGGCCCGCATACCCCACGCTCAGCCCTGCGGAACTGCGCCACCCGGATTCGCTCAAGTGGACGCTGTACGGTGATGACGTGATCCCGATGTGGATCGCTGACATGGATTTTCCGGTGGCGCCGCCGATCCTGGCCGCACTGCACGAGCGGCTGGAGCGCGGGCTGGGCTACCACCAGCTGATGGGTGACGGGGTGCTTGACAGCTTGCTGCGCGCCAAGCTGGAGACGCACGGTCTGGGGGATCTGCCCGAGGGCGGGCTCGCCCTGTTGCCGGGGGTGGTGCCGGGCATCTACTCGTCGGTGGCGGCGCTGACGCAGCCCGGCGAGAAGGTGCTGACCATGACCCCGGTCTACCACCCCTTTCACCTGAGCATCACCGGGCAGGGCCGCGAGGTCTCGGCTGTCGCGTTGCTGAACGGCCCGGACGGCTATGAGATCGACTGGGAGGGCATGGAGGCCGCCGCGCAGGACACGGGCCTGATGCTGCTGTGCCACCCGCACAACCCCACCGGACGGGTGTGGACGCACGCGGAACTGGAGAAGCTGCGCGACTTGGCGGTCCGCAACAACCTGTACGTCGTCAGCGACGAGCTGCACGCCGACCTGCGTTTCACCGACGGACCTTTCGAATCCTTTGCCGCCGACAAACGAGTGCAGGACCGCACCATCACCCTGACCGGGCCCTGCAAGGCCTTCAACACTGCGGGCCTGGGCATCGGCGTGATGATCGGCCACGACGCCGAACTCGTGAAGCGCGTGCGCGCCGCCGCCGGGGGCCTGATGGGCCACGAGGGGGCCATGAGCGTGACCATGTGGCAGGCGGCCCTGCGCGACGGCGGCCCCTGGCTGGCCGACACCGTGGCTTACCTGCGTGCCAACCGCGATTTCCTGACCGGTTACCTGCGCGAGCACCTGCCCACCGTCCGCTTCCATCCAGTGGAAAGCACCTACCTGGCGTGGCTGGATCTGCGCGATTGCCCACATGCCGCAGACATTCAGAAATTCCTGCTGGAGGAGGCGAGAGTGGCCGTGCATGACGGTCCCACCTTCGCTCCCGAGGCCTTCAAGCCCGAATCGCAGGGCTTCATTCGCCTCAACTTCGCCACCAGCCGTGAAATCCTGACCGAGGCCCTGGAACGGCTGCGGCGGGCGCTGGGCGAGTCACAGTAAAGAGCACGGAAGACGTTGAGATTTCTGAGCGACAACCCTGTCGGCCCTGATAAACACCGAGCCAGTCAAAAGACGTCACGCTGACAGGAATGGACCTTCCGGGTCCGGTCGCCACGCGACTGTCTGAACTTCCGGTGAAGAATGTCTGACATTCTCGTCTACAACCGCTGCGGCCCATTTGCGGTGCAGGCGCGTACAGTGAGGCCCATGCGTGTTGTTCATGTGGCGTCGGAAGTCTTTCCATTCTCGCGTTCGGGCGGGCTGGGGGACGTACTGGGCATTTTGCCGGAAGTGCTGGCGGGCCAGGGAGCGCAGACCACTGTGGTCTCGCCGTGGTACGGCTCACTGGCCGGGCAGCCCACTGAAATCTGGCGTGGCACCTCGCCGGAACTGACCGTCGGTTCCTCACCGATCCATGAGCTGCGTGTGGGTGAGATCGTTCAGAATGGCGTCCAGTACCTGTTTATCGGGCTGCCGGAATTTGACCGTCCAGGGCTGTATTTCGACGACGATGTGTATCGCTTTTGCCTCTTCGGGCGGGCCGTGCTGACCGCCCTGCAGCACGTGGGGGTCACGCCGGACGTCGTGCACGGTCATGACTGGCAATCGGGGCTGGTACTGGCCTACGCGCATCTGGCCGGACTGCGTACCGTGTTCACGATCCACAACCTGCAGTACCAGGGCCGCTGGAACATTGAGGAGGCCGCGCGCTGGACCGCCCTGCCCGAGTGGACCCTGGGACCGGACGCGCTGGAATATCACGGCGACCTGAATCTGATGAAAGCGGGTCTGGTGTTCGCGGACGCCGTGACCACGGTCAGCCCCAATTACGCCCAGGAAATCACCACCCCCGAGTACGGCGAGGGCTTGCAGGGCCTGCTGATCCGCCTGACCATTGAGGGCCGCCTGACCGGCATCATCAACGGGCTGGACCAGGAGCGCTGGGATCCGCGCACGGACCCGGACGCGCCGCAATTTGCCGATCCGGCGGGCAAGGCGGCGGCCACTGCAGTGCTGCGAGAGGAATTTGCCATGGACGACGCGCCGATTCTAGGCGTGGTCAGCCGTCTGGCCGATCAGAAGGGCATCGATCTGCTGATCGAGGCGCTGCCCGAGGTGACGCCCCACTGGAACGTGGTGGTGCTGGGCGGCGGCGATCCGCTGCTGACTGCCGCGCTATCCGGCTGGGCACAGCACCCGCGCGTGGCCTTCGTCGGTGGGCTCAACGAGCCGCTGGCCCACCGCATCTATGCCGGGGCGGATGCATTTGCGATGCCCAGCCGTTTCGAGCCGTGCGGGCTGTCGCAGATGATCTCCATGCGCTACGGCACCCTGCCGGTGGTGCGCCTGACCGGCGGGCTGGTGGACACGGTGCCCGCCGACATCGGCTTCCGCTTCGCCGAAGCCAGCCCGGCAGCCCTGAGCGCCGCTTGCGCTGAGGCACGGGCCGAGTATGACCGCCCGGAGGCGTGGCAGGCCAGGATGGAACGCGCCATGGCGCTGGATTTCAGCTGGCAGGGTCCGGCAGCGCAGTATCTGGCGTTGTACGGGCGGCTGGGGCGCTGAGCCTGTGCCGCCGAGCGTGGAGGTTCAGGTCGTTTCCCCCGCCGGACTGCGAGCCGCATTCGCTGCCCTGTACGGTGCGGACCCGGATGATATCGCCTGGATGACCGAGGCGTGCACGGCGGGATTCGTCGCCCTGGATCCTGCAGGAGACATGCTGGGGGCCGTTGGCACCCGCCCCAGCCCGCGGCACGGCGCGGAGCTGGTGGGCGGCGTGTTTCCCGGCCCTGCTCGGGACGAGGTGGCGCTCCTCCTGGTGCGTGCGGCGCAGGCGGAGGTAGGCCGCGTCTACCTGTTTGCGGAAGGCTACCTGTTCCCCCCGGAAGGTCTGCTGGAGGCCGGGTTGCGGGAGGTGGGAGCGTACCGCCGCCTGAGCGGGCGCGTGCCGTACCGCCATGTGGACCCGCCTGCTGGCGTTCGGTTGTTGCCGTTAGCCGATGTGCCTGATGCCGAGACCCGGCTGCAGGCCCTGCGGACCTACGAGGACCGTGTCGGCCACCACGCGGTCACGCCCGAGGCGGCGGCAGATGGCGCTGGTGGCTTCGACGCGCACCTGAGCGTGATCGCGCTGGACGATTCGGGCCGCGCGGTGGGCGTCTGCCGGGCGGGCATTGAGGACGGTGAGGGCCGACTCGACGCCCCCGGCGTCGCCCCCGACTGGCGGCACACCAACCTCCGCGCCGCCCTGCTGAACGAGGTCAACACCCGCCTGCGAGCAGCGGGCATCACGCGGGTGAGCGTGGATTCCTGGGGCGATACCCTCGAAGAACTGGCTCACGACCTGAAACTGGGGCTGGGCGTGACTGAGGAAACGCCGATCCTGGCCGCAGGCTGAGGGCGGCGAGTCACAACCGATTCACATCTGATCCCCCCGCCCTGCTAGCATTCCGCCCGTGACTCTGGCTGTCGTGCTCGTTTCCCCCAAGACCCCCGGCAATATCGGCTCGGCGGCCCGCGCCATGCTGAACATGGGCGCCAAAGACCTACGGCTGGTGGCTCCGCGCTGTGATCACCTGGATTCGGGAGCGGTGGCGATGGCGGTCCACGCGGCAGACCTGCTGCGCGGCGCGACCATCTATCCCACGTTGCGTGAAGCTCTGGCGGACCGCGACCTGAGCGTGGGCACCAGCGCCCGGATCCGCTCCGATCTGCCGATGCCGCAGCACCCGGCGCAGATCCGGCCCTTCGTGCGCGCAGCCACGGCTCCGGCCCTGGTCTTCGGCCCGGAGGAATCGGGCCTGAACAATGCGGACCTGGAGCAGTGTCAGATGACCGTCCGCATTCCCACTGGCGATTACGCCAGCCTGAACCTGGCCCAGGCCGTGCTGCTGGTCTGTTACGAGTTCCTGCAGGGCCAGGACGAACCCCTGGACCGCGTCCGCAAGACTGCCACCCGCGAGGAGATGGAGGCCATGTACGGCCACCTGCATGAGACTATGCGGTTGATCGGCTACACCGACGCCGTGCGCGCCCGTCACACCCTGCGCCTGTGGCGTGCCCTGCTGGACCGCGCCCTGATGAGCAGCGCCGAGAGCCGCCTGTTCCGGGGTCTGTTGCGTCAGGTGCAGTGGAAGGTCGACGACGCCGCGAAACGGGGCACGACCGCACCCAGGCCAGCAGAGGAGACGGTGACACCGGAATAGGCGGTTTTCTCAATCGTCTCAGGACTGTGTCGCTTGCACCCGCTTCACGCTCCAGTGTTCTGTCGGTCATCTACCCTCCCGGCACTGAGCGACTCCAGCCACGCCATCGCTTGGGCAGCCACCAACAGCCGTGCGCCGCGCTCCGGGGGAAACCAGGCCAGCAACCTCGCCCGCAGTTCGGGCTCAGCCTGCCCCCGTGAATCTGCCGCGAAGATGACCTTGTGATCGCCGTCCAGCAGCCAGAGCAGACCCAGCGGGGCGGCCTCCAGCACGGTACCGACGTTTAGGGCTGGCCCCAGCCACACGGCGTCGATCTCTGCGTTGTCGGCGGGATTATGGGTGCCCGGCAGGCAGCCATAGTTGACCGGGGCAGCGTGAGGCTCGGTTCTTAGCGGCACCACCCTACCCTCCTGCCACACAAAGCGCTCGCAGGTGCCTGCGGTCCATTCGACGACTCCCTCGTACAGCCGGGCGTTCAGGGCTGTACCTCGTACAGTTCCACCTGACGCAGCACCGCCCCGCCGAAGGACAGCACCGCCCGGTAGGCGCCCTCATCCGGGACGGTCAGCCGGAACGATGCCGTGCGCTGGGCGGTGTCCAGGTACACGCTGTCGGTGGCCAGCGCACGGCCACTGTCGAACCAGTTCACGCTCAGGAACCCCGGCTCGAACCGGCCTTCTACTCTGGCCGTAACGATCAGATCGTCGCCGTCACGTTTCAAGGTGGCATCCGCGACGCGTACCGGCAGATCGGGAGTCACCACCTGCGGCAGCAGCGGCACGAAATTGTAGCGGCACCCGCCCAGGCCCAGGCTCAGCGGCAGGGCCAGCGCGCACAGCAGGGTGGGTCGGAGGAGGGGGCGGTAGCGAAACATGGCCGCATGGTACGGCGCAGAGGTGTGAGTCACCGGCGACAACTGAGTGGCCCTGTTGCTCCTACTTCAACCTGTGCGCCTCGATAAAGTCGATCACCTGCTGCCGCGTGTCCCCCAGAAAGGTCAGGGGCTGCGCCATCGCCGCAATGACGGTGATGTGGTTCAGGCCCGGCAGCACCGTCCTCCGGACGGGAACTCCGGCTTCCTTGAGGGCCGCCTCCATATTGACGGCGTTGTAGGGGTCCACGGTCTGATCGTTGGCGGCCACCAGCAACAGGTTGGGCGGTGCGTCGGGGCGCACGTGGCGGTCCGGCATGATGTTGTCGGGATTGCCATCCGGCGGGAAGGCCACTTTGCTGGGAAACTGCCGGAAGTCGTAGCTGTAGGGGCCTGCCACACCGATCATGCCGCGCACCGCGCCGATGGGAACACCCGCCTCCCCCAGCCAGCGGGCGTTGTCCACCACTTCCACAGCATTGAAGCCGCCCGCCGAGTGACCCATCACGAACAGGTTGTCGGGGCTGCCGCCGTAACTGCGGGCCTGGTCCCGCAGCGCTTTCAGCGCGGCAGCGGCGTCCTGCACGTAGTCAGGGTAGCGGTGTTCGGGGGCCAGGCGGTAGTTCATCACGCCGGTCACGTAGCCGGCGCGGGCCAGCGAGACGCCCACGAACTTGTGGCCCTCCTTGTCGCCGCCCTGCCAGGAGCCGCCGTGGATGAACAGCACCACCGGCGCGTTCTGCACGTTCTGGGGGGCGTACACATCCATCACGTTGCGCGGCGCGGGGCCGTAGCGCACGTTCTGGGTCACGTTCAGGCCCCGCGTGGAGGTCACGGCGTTCAGGGTGTTCTGCGGCGAGCAGGCGGCCAGGGTCAGCCCCAGCAGGGCGGCGGCCACGCCCAGGCCGGCAGCGCGGGTAAAGGAGCGTGAAGGGTTGACTTTCATGGACATGAGCAAGAGGCTAGTCCCGCTCCCCCAGCCTCGCCGCCCCGAAAGGCACAGTTGCCCTCCACCCCCGCTTTAAGTTGCATTGGGATTTTGACAATGGTGTGGGGTTGCAGCAGCCGTCCGAACCCCCACAGACCCCCCAGCCCTCACGCGCTAGCCTGCCGCGAATGCCTGCTGCCCCAACAACGACAACTGATGTGCTGGTGGTGGGTGGAGGCCCATCCGGTCTGGCGCTGGCCGCCGAACTCGCCCGGCGTGACCTGAGCGTGCGCGTGGTGGCCCCGCATCCGCCTCAGCCTTTCGCCCCCACCTACGGCGCGTGGTTTGACGAGCTGCCCGCCTGGGCGCAGGTCTGCGCCGCACAGGTCTGGACCGATGTCCGGGTGTACACCGGTTCCCGTCCCACGCCGCTGATGCGCCCCTACGCGCTGCTGGACAATGCCCGGTTGCTAGCTGCCCTGCTGGAACGGGGAGGGGAGGGGCTGTGCTGGACCCAGGGCCGGGTGACGGGCGCGCATCAGCGCGGCGCACTCTGGCACGTCCAGGGGAATGTGGGCGAGGAATGGACGGCGCGGCTGGTGGTGGACGCCTCCGGACACGGCGGCCTGCTGCTGCCGACGCCGTTTGCAGGGGGCGCTGCGTTGCAAACGGCCTACGGTATCGTGGCCCGCTTCAAACAGGCTCCCAGTCCCCCCGGCGCCATGGTCTGGATGGACTACCGCGCCCCTCACCTGAACACCGCAGAGGTCCGCGCCGAGCCGACGTTCCTGTATGCCATGCACCTGGGGGCAGACCGCTACTTTGTGCAGGAGACCAGTCTGATCGCCCGCCCCGCCCCCAGCCGTGACGTCATGGCGGCGCGGCTTCATGCCCGGCTGGAGGCACTCGGTACGCCCCCACACGACGCCGAATCCGACGAATGGGTGGCCTTTCCCATGAACGCGCCCGCGCCCGTACCCGGACCGGTCCTGGCGTTCGGGGCGGCAGCAGGCCTGGTTCACCCGATCAGCGGCTTTCAGGTGGCGGGCGCGCTGAACGATGCGCCACGGGTGGCGGCAGCGGTGTCGGTGGCGCTCCTGACCGGCCAGGACGCTGCCGCCGCAGGCTGGGACGCGCTGTGGCCCCCCGAGCGACGCGCCGCCCGCGAGGTGCATCTGCTGGATCTGGGTGCCCTGCTGGAACTGCCGGGTGACCGTCTGGGCGACTTTTTCGCCGCCTTTTTCCGGCTACCTGCTGCCGAGTGGCACGCTTTTCTCGCACCGCATACTGGCGTGCGGAGGCTGGCCCGCAACATGCTCCGGGTGTTCGTTCATGCGCCGGGCGCTGTGAGGTTGCCGCTGGCCCGCGCCGCACTGAAACATTCTGGCGTCAGCCTGCGCGCTCTGCGCGAGGCCGCCCGCATGAAGGAATCTGCCCGTATTTCCCATCCTTCTGCCGCACCGGCACGCCACCCTGAGGCCATGACCCAATCTGACGACACCAGACGCGAGGCCAATAGCGGTGACATTGATCAGCAGGAAGTAATTGAGGAGGGAATGCAGGGCGCCACCGGCAACGTGGACGCTGACGGCCTTGACCCCGATGTGAACCGCCAGAAGAAGCTGGAAGAACTGCGAGAGAATATCGCTGAAATCAGTGGCGAGGGAAGGTAATTCTTTTCTCCTCCAGCTCTGTTGCGGTGGACGGAACGCCTGAGCCGAGCTGGAAACCTTTTTGTCCTTGGCCCCTAGCGCCAGCGAGGGGGCCTTCTCGAGTCGGCTGCCCCATGACTCGTACCCTTCACCGTGCACATTGCAGAGTCATGCACTTCAGGGCAGAACTCGTCTGCTGACCGGCGCTTGGGCTTGCCCATGACCGGACGCTTATACTCGCCCCATGTCCCTTCTTGACATGATCGGTCCAGTCATGATTGGCCCCAGCAGCAGCCACACGGCGGGGGCCTGTCGGCTGGGTCTGGTCGCCCACCACTTGCTGGGCGAGTCGCCCCGGCGGGCGAAGATCGGCCTGCATGCCTCGTTCGCCAAGACCGGACGCGGGCACGGCACCCATCTGGCACTGATCGCGGGACTGCTTGGCTTCGCGCCGGACGACGCCCGACTGCCCCAGGCATTCGAGGAAGCCAAAGCAGCGGGACTGGAATTTGAATTCAGGGATGTCGATCTGGGCGACGTCCATCCCAACACCGCGCACATTGAACTGTATGGCGACGAGGAGAAGGTCACCGTACAGGGCAGCAGTACTGGGGGCGGAGTGATTCTGGTGACGCAGGTGCAGGGATTGGGCGTCAACTTCGCCGCGTCCAGCCCCACCGTCCTGCTACGTTACACCGACGCCGTGGGCATGATCGCCCGGATTGCCAGCACCATCGCAGCCGACGGAGTGAACATCGCCACGCTGACCTGCACCCGACAGACGCGTGGCGGGCAGGCGCTGCTGGCCGTTGAACTGGACGCGCCCCTGAGTGCCCAGGCCCTGGCCTTTCTGGACTACTGGCCGGACACCAACTGGGTGCGCCTCCTGCCAAAGTTGATGGACGGCTAGACTAGCCCCGGTTGCCCAGGGTCCAGCCCACCTCTGCCGCCGCTGTGTGAAGGGCGCGCAGCAGGCTCTCGTGAGCATGCATGCGCGCTGTGGGCAGGCTCAGGCCAAGTGCGGCCAGCACCACGCCGCTCTCGCCACGCACCGGCACGGCCAGTCCACTGGTGCCCACTGCCCATTCGTCCTGACTGAGCGCGTGGCCTCGCGTGCGGATGGTCCGAGTCTCGGTGTCCCAGTCGAGGGGATGGATCAGGGTCTGTCCCGTGAAGGGCGTCGCGGCGGCAGGCAGGGGCCGTCTGGCCAGCGCCAGCAACAGCTTTCCGCTGGCGGTGGCGTGGGCGGGCAACTCGAAATCCAGTTCTCCAGCAACGGGTGGACCGTCGCGGCCCTGTACGCTGCGGGCCACGCACAGCACCTGATCACCATGCAGGATACACAGGAACGACAGGAGGTGCGTACCGCGGGCCAGTCGTTCCATCGCGTCGTGGGCTGGGGCGTACCACGGCAGGGAGCCGTACAGCGCGCTGCTCAGCTTCAGCAGCCGCCAGCCCAACCGGTAGCGTCCCCGGCCCACCCGCACCAGCAGCCCCGACGCCGAGAGCGTTTGCAACTGCTCATGCACTGTGGAGGTGGGCTGGCCCAGATGCCGCGCCAGTCCGGAGAGGGTCCATTCGGTACGGTCCGCATCGAACAGTTCCAGCACCCGGACGGCAGCTTCGACGGTGGCGTGGGTGCGCGTCATCGGGCGGCCACCGGGACCAGATTCAAACCCAAGCTTTTACAGAAAAGCCAGAGAACTGCGGCGCACTGCGTCCATAGGAGGGTTAAAGCGGGGCAGGCGTTCCAGAGCTGTCGGTCTCCAGCACCCTCTATCCCTTCCTCCGTATCGTTCACCCAATCCATCTTTCCGCCATATCCGGAAAACTATCACTTCTATGGATTCAAAAAGCCAACCATAGACCCATGACCACCGCCCAGTCCGACGCCCCTGTCATCCGCGCTCCCCGTGGGCCTCAGCGCACCGCCAAAGGATGGATTCAGGAAGCCGCCAAGCGCATGTTGATGAACAACCTCGACCCGGAAGTGGCCGAACACCCACAGCAGCTGGTGGTCTACGGTGGGCGCGGCAAGGCGGCGCGGAATTGGGAGGCCTTCCACAAGATCGTGGAAACGTTGGATCGTCTGGAGAACGACGAGACCCTCCTGATCCAGTCCGGCAAGCCGGTGGCCGTGCTGCGGACCCATGAGTTCGCGCCGCGCGTGATCCTGGCCAACTCCAATCTGGTGCCCCACTGGGCTACCTGGGAGGAGTTTGACCGACTGGATCAGGCCGGCTTGATGATGTACGGCCAGATGACCGCCGGAAGCTGGATCTACATCGGCACGCAGGGCATCTTGCAGGGCACCTACGAGACCTTTGCAGGTGCCGCAGACAAGCACTTCGGCGGCAGCCTCAAAGGCACCGTCACCGTCACCGCGGGCCTGGGGGGCATGGGCGGTGCGCAGCCACTGGCGGTCAAACTGGCCGGGGGCGTCAGCATCACCGTCGAAGTGGACCCAACGCGCATCGACAAACGCCTGGAAACCCGCTATCTGGATGAGGTGGCCGACAACCTTGAGGACGCCATCAGGCGCGCCGAGGCTTACAGGGCGGCGGGAGAAGCCCGTTCCATCGGCCTGCTTGGGAACGCCGCCGAGATTCTTCCCCAACTGGTGGAGCTGAACTGGACGCCGGATCTGGTCACCGATCAGACCAGCGCCCATGATCCGATGTGGGGCTATCTCCCTGTCACCACGCCCGATGAGGATGCCGCCGTGTTGCGCCAGGAGCAGCCCCAGGAGTACCGTGCGCGGGCCTACGACGCGATGGCTGCCCATGTCCGCGCCATTCTGGAATTGCAGCGGCGCGGCGCGGTGGCCTTCGATTACGGCAACAACCTGCGCCAGCGCGCAAAAGAGGCTGGGGTAGAGGACGCCTTCGCTTACCCCGGCTTCGTTCCGGCGTTCATTCGTGACTCCTTCTGCGAGGGGCGCGGGCCGTTCCGCTGGGTGGCGCTGTCGGGTGATCCGGAAGATATCCACGCCACCGACAGGGCGCTGCTGGAGCTGTTCCCCGACGACACGCGTCTGCAATCCTGGCTGAGCTACGCCGCCGACCAGATCGCTTTCCAGGGCCTTCCCGCCCGCATCTGCTGGCTGGGCTACCGCGAGCGCGACCGGGCGGCGCGGCTGTTCAACGAGATGGTGGCCGATGGCCGACTGAAGGCCCCCATTGTGATCGGGCGGGACCACCTGGATGCGGGCAGTGTCGCCAGCCCCTACCGCGAAACGGAGGCCATGCTGGACGGCTCTGACGCCGTGAGCGACTGGCCCTTGCTGAACTTCGGCATCGGCATTGCCTCCGGCGCAGCGTGGATGAGCTTTCACCACGGGGGCGGTGTGGGCCTAGGCTTCTCGCAGCACTCCGGCCTGGTGGCCCTGGCCGACGGCACCCCGGAGGCCGCCGAGCGCCTGAGTCGCTGCCTGACCAACGATCCAGCCATGGGCGTGCTGCGTCACGCCGACGCTGGCTATCCGCGGGCGCAGGATGTGGCGCGGGGACGCGGGCTGGATCTGCCGAGCCTGGGCATCGGGGGTCAGGCCGATGGTTGATAGTGGGCAGCCGATGGAAAGGGTGCCGCAGATTTTTCCCGCCTTCCGCACCGCGTGCCTTGTCCTCCACGTTTTCTACCCGTCACCCGCTGCGCGCCAGAGGCGCGAATGACCCACCTACCCTACGCTGGAATCCCCACCTTCGCCCGGGCGCCGTTTCAGCAGCCGGACGGCGACTGGACGGCAGACGTGGCCGTGCTGGGCATTCCCTTCGACATTGCCCTGGGCTTTCGCCCTGGCGCCCGCTTCGCGCCGCGTGCCCTGCGGGAGGCCAGCCTGCGCTACGTGCCGCCCTTCACGGGGCTGGACGGCGCAACCCGCTTGCAGAACGTGACCTGCGTGGATGCTGGGGACGTGGTGTTGCCCTCACTGGAGCCGGAACTGGCGCGCGAACGCATCACGCAGGCGGCGCGGCAGGTGAAATCCCGCTGCCGCCTTCCCGTCTTCCTGGGCGGCGATCACAGCGTCACCTACCCGCTGCTGCTGGCGTACCACGATCAGCCGGAGTTGCACGTCATTCAACTGGACGCGCATCTGGACTTCACCGAGACGCGCAACAGCACGCGCTACAGCAACTCCAGCCCATTTCGCCGCGCCGCCGAGGAGCTGCCCAACCTCGTCCACATCACCACCATCGGGCTGCGCGGCCTGCGGCATGATCCGGAGGCGGTGGCCGCGGCGCGGGCGCGGGGACACACGCTGGTGCCGATGGACGAGGTAGAGCCCGGTTTTGCCGACCTTGTGGGTGCGTTGCCTCCGGGCCGCCCGGTGTACCTGAGCGTGGACGTGGACGCCTTCGATCCCGCCGTGCTGCCGGGCACCAGCAGCCCGGAGCCGGATGGCTTCACGTATGCGCTGGCCCTGCGCCTGATCGCGGCGCTGGCCCGCCGTCATCATGTGCTGGCGCTGGACGTGGTGGAATTGGCTCCCAACCTTGACCCGACGGGCAGAAGCGAGCTGATCGCCGCGCGACTGATCATAGAAACGTTGTGCGAGGTGTTCCGTGATTGAGACGTTGTTCATGGGAATTTCAGAGCTGGTCACCCCGCCCCCCGGCCCACAGCGTGGCGCGGCCATGCGCGAGGTGACCGTCATCAAGGACGCGGCCCTGCTCGTCCGGGATGGCCGGATCGCCTGGGTGGGACCAGCGCGAGAGTCTCCCGCCGTTCCAACAGAGCATGATCTGGGCGGCGTGGCTGTTGTTCCTGGCCTGATCGATCCGCACACCCACGCAGTCTGGGCCGGCGATCGGCTGGGCGATTTCGAGGCCCGGGTGGCGGGCGTTCCCTACGAAACCATTCTGGCGGCGGGCGGAGGCATTCGCTCCAGCATCACGGCGACGGCGGCGGCGACGGTGGAGGAACTGGTGGCCCTGGCCCGTCCGCGCCTGATGGCCTTGCGCCAGTCCGGGGCCACCACGGCCGAGGTCAAGAGCGGCTACGGCATGGACTTCAGCGCCGAGCTGCGAATGCTGCGGGCGATCCGGGCCTTGCAGCGCGAATTTTCCCTGGTGTCCACCCTGCTGATCCACGTGCCGCCCACCGAGGAGCGGGAGGCCTACGTGCGCGGCGTCTGCCAGGAACTCATTCCCCTGGCTGCTGCCGAACAGCTCGCCTCTGCGGTGGACGTGTTCTGCGAGGCGGAGGCCTTCTCGGTGGAGGAGGCCCGGCGGATTTTCTTGGCAGCCCAGGCGAACAGCCTGAAGATCAAACTCCACGCCGATCAGTTTCACGCTCTGGGCGGCACTGAACTGGCCTGCCAGCTGGGGGCGCTGAGCGTGGATCATCTGGAAGCCAGCGGCCCGGCGCAGATCGCGGCGCTGGCGGCCTCCGGCACGGTGGCCACTATTCTGCCTGGCGTGACCCTGCACCTGGGCCTGCCCGCCGCGCCGGGCCGCCGGCTGATCGACGCAGGAGCGGCGGTGGCCCTGGGCACAGACCTGAACCCTGGCAGCTCGCCGCTGTTCAGCGCGGCAATGGCCGTGGCTCTGGCCGTGCGCCTGAACGGCCTGACCCCAGCCGAGGCGCTGACTGCCGCCACCGTCAACGCCGCCGCTGCGCTTGGCCTGTCGGACCGCGGCGCTTTAAGTGTCGGTCAACGTGCCGATTTCCTGTCGCTGCGTGGCCCGGACTGGCGCGAATTGCCATACACCCTGGGGACAAACCCGGTGCGAGAAGTGTTTGTGGAGGGAGTGAACCAATGATCCTGGACCGAAGTTTGTCGCTGGAAGAATTTATCCGCGTGGTTCGCGGCGGTGAGCCCGTGGAACTGGCGGAGACAGCCCGTGAACGCATCCTGACCGCCCGCGCTGTGGTCGAGCGCATCGTGGAGGGCGGCGCGGCGGTGTACGGTATCAATACGGGCTTCGGCAAGTTCGCCAGCGTGCGGGTGGGCAATGACGAACTCCAGCAGCTCCAGTACAACCTGATCGTGTCGCACGCCATCGGGGTGGGCGAGGCCCTGCCCGCCGAGGTGGTGCGCGGCATGCTGCTGCTGCGCGCCGTGTCGCTGTGTCAGGGCCACTCGGGGGTGCGTCCGGCGGTCGTGGACCTGCTGCTGGCGCTGTTGAACGCGGGGGCGCATCCAGTGGTGCCCGCGCAGGGCAGCGTGGGCGCGTCGGGCGATCTGGCCCCGCTCGCCCATCTGGCCCTGGCCTTGATCGGGCTGGGCGAGATCGAATACGGCGGTGAGGTTTGCCCCGCCGCCGAGGTGCTGGCCGGGCTGGGGCTCACCCCGCTGACCTTGCAGGCCAAGGAGGGCCTCGCGCTGATCAACGGCACGCAGCTGATGGGCAGCCTGCTGGGGCTGGCGCTCGCGGACGCCCACACGCTGCTGGGCACGGCCAACCTGGCGGCGGCCATGACCGTGGAGGCCCTGTACGGTTCTCATCAGCCCTTCCGCGCCGATCTGGTGGGCCTGCGCCCGCATCCCGGCGCGGTGGCGGTGGCCGCCGAGCTGCGCCACTTCCTGCGCGGCTCCGAGATCGCACCCAGCCACGCCGAATGCGGCAAGGTGCAGGATCCATACTCGCTCCGCGCCGTGCCGCAGGTCCACGGCGCAACCCACGACGCGCTGGCCCAGGCGGCCCTTGTTCTGGAGACCGAATTTGCCTCCGTGACCGACAATCCGCTGGTCTTTCCCGAAACGGGCGAGGTGGTGTCGGGCGGCAATTTCCACGGACAGCCACTGGCCCTGACCGCCGACGCCCTGAAGGTGGCGGTGGCCGAGCTGGGCAGCGTCAGCGAGCGCCGCTGCGAGCAATTGCTCAATCCGTCCCTCAGCGGGCTGCCGGGTTTTCTGGCTGCGCACGGTGGTCTCAACAGCGGCCTGATGATCGCGCAGTACACGGCGGCCGCGCTGGTCAGCGAGAACAAGGTGCTAGCCCACCCCGCCAGCGTGGACAGCATTCCCACCAGCGCCAACCAGGAGGATCATGTCAGCATGGGCGCGCACGGCGCACGCCAGTTGCGCCAGATTCTGGGCCACGTCCAGACCGTGGTCAGCATTGAACTGCTGTGCGCCGCCCAGGCGCTGGATTTCCAGAAACTCCGTGCGGGCGTGGGCGCCCAGGCCGCCTACGAGGGCATCCGTCAGGTCGTGCCAACGATGGAGGAGGACCGTTACTACCGCCCCGATCTGTTGCATCTGCGCGAGCTGGTGGTGAGCGGCGAATTGCTGGAGACGGCCCGGCGGGCCTAGCCAGCTGTAAAAAGGGGAGCCTCGCGTGCTGCGAGGCTCCCCTGGCTTTATCCTTTCTGACTAAGTTAAACGCCAGCAGGCACCTTCATCATCGGCTTCAGGGCATCGTCGAATCGGTCATACCCGGCGAAGTCCAGTTGTTGCTCGTTGTCGCTCAGGGCGGTGGCGGGGCTGGGGTGGACCTCGATGTGGATGCCGTCCGCCCCGACGGCCAGCGCCGCCTTGGCCAGCGGGATCAGCAGGTCACGGCGTCCGGCGGCGTGGGTCACGTCCACGACCACGGGCAGGTGGGTTTCCTGTTTGGCGAGGGCCACCGCCGAGAGATCCAGCGTGTTGCGGGTCCACTTCTCGAAGGTGCGGATGCCGCGCTCGCACAGGATGACCTCGTTGTTGCCTTCCGAGAGGATGTACTCGGCGGCGTACAGCCATTCCTCGATGGTGGCTGAAAGCCCGCGCTTGAGCAGCACCGGGCGACGGGCGCGGCCGACCTCGCGCAGCAGGGCGAAGTTGTGCATGTTGCGCGCCCCGACCTGCAGGATGTCGGCGTACTCGGCCACCACCTCCACGTCGCGGGTGTCCATCACCTCGGTCACGAACAGCATCTTGTTGGCGCGGGCCACCCGGCCCCCCAGGATCAGGCCGTCCACGCCCATGCCCTGGAAGCCGTAGGGGCTGGTGCGCGGCTTGTACGCCCCGCCGCGCAGAATCTTCACACCCTTGGCCGCCAGATACTCGGCGGTCTGTTCCATCTGTTCTTCCGATTCGATGCTGCACGGCCCGGCAATGATGATGGGCGGTTCGTTGCCACCGATCTTGACGCCGTCGATGTCCAGAACGGTGTCCTCCCTCTTGACCTTGCGCGACACCAGCAGCTGCTTCTTGTCGTTGCTCTCTTCCAGCGCCAAGCTGGCCTTGAAGATTTCCTTGAAGATGCTCTTGACTGTGGCGCCCGTGAAGGGGCCGGGGTTCAGTTCCTCCAGCTCGCGCAGTTGCTGTTCCTCGCGCGCCGGGTCGTAATGGTTGGGACGGCCTTCCTGGGTCTTGGCGTGACCGATCTGGGCCACCACCGTGGCGCGCTGGGACAGCAGTTTCAACAGATCACGGTTGATCTGGTCAATCTCGGAGCGGAGGTCTTCGATGGTACGCGGTTGTGTCATACTCCGCAGTCTAGGAAAAACCCGCATGACCCTCCTTCCATGCGGCTAGTCAATTGAAAGGAGTTGTCCAACTCCGGTGTTCTGGGAGCCACCTTCCTCCGCGGTATTGACCATGTGCGCGGCCACCCGCGTCAGTGCCGAATGCAGTTCGCGCGCCTCTGCCTCCCCGATCTGCGGCGTGTCCCGCAGGGCGCGGGCCATGCACGCCAGCCACGCCCGCCCGCGCGTGGGTGTGATGGCATGAGGCAGATGACGCGCCCGCAATCTGGGTGGGCCGTACGTCCGGTGGTAGAGCGGGGGCCCGCCCAGAAAGCCGGTCAGAAAGGCCAGTTGCTTCTCGGCGGTCAACGTCAGATCGTTGGGAAAGATCGGGGCGAGGTCCGGGTCCT
The DNA here is from genome assembly GCF_014201875.1 of Deinococcus humi. Classification (NCBI taxonomy): domain Bacteria; kingdom Thermotogati; phylum Deinococcota; class Deinococci; order Deinococcales; family Deinococcaceae; genus Deinococcus; species Deinococcus humi. The sequence continues at coordinate 79,625 of NZ_JACHFL010000003.1, forward strand.
GGGCCACCAGCATGTAAAAACGGGTCACCAGCGCTGACAGCGCCTCCGGCCCGATGCGTTCGTACAGCGAGCCGCCCGCGGAGAGTTGAAGGGGTGCGGTCATGCGGGCAGGCTAGCAAACCAGCAAAAAGAGAGGCGGACGCGCGTCCACCTCCCTGGAAAAAGACGGGGAGCGCTACACGTCGCGGCGGTCAAAGGCGTAGATCGCCATCAGGCCGAATCCCAGGGTGTAGATCAGGAGCAGGATCAAAGGTTGCCCGATATCGCCCTGCTGGACGTACAGCCCGAAGTGCGAGGTCAGCAGGATGCGCTGAAGGGTCTCCGGCAGCACCACCAGCAGGCGCATCACGATCAGGGTGGCGAAGGTGGCCAGCGCCGAGGCTGCCGTGTTCAGGTACAGCACCCCGAACAGCAGCGACAGTGCCGCTACCGGCATCAGCACGATGGCCGCCAGGAACGCGCCGCGCAGAACCTGCCCTAAGGCCTCGCCGCCGCTGAGCTGGCCCACGCCCACGAACAGGCCCGGCCCCAGGCCAGTGCCCCCCGTGAAAGTGCCGAAGCCCAGAGGAATTCCCGCCAGCAGCGATCCGGCCACCGTGGTGGCGATCAGCAAAAAAGGGAAGATCAGCGCGGCGATCAGTTTGCTGGCAATGACCTTGGTCCGGTCCACTGGACGCAGCAGCAGCGGGGCCAGGGTGCCCTGCGCCGTTTCCGAGCCGATGGTCTCGGCCACGGTCACGGCGATGAAGAGGGGCAGCAGGTACTGGATGGTCACGCCGATACTGACGGCGGGCAACTGCCACCCGCTGATCATGTTGACCTGAATCAGCGCGCTCAGCCGCGGCGCGAAGGCCCAGATCAGCGGCAGCAGAAAGGTCACGATCAGGGCCAGCTTGGCGCTGCGCGAGCCCAGCAGCTTACGGAATTCCAGCAGCAGGAGTGTCAGCATGGGCGGCACCGGGACAGGCCAGGGAGGACGGACAGAAGGACACCAGTGATCGGGACAGTCATCAGGCTTGCTCCACGCGCTCGCGGTAATACTCGTACAGGTCGAAGTGATCGGGACTGGCCTCGAAGACCCGGATGCCCTCCTCGCTCAGGCGTGACAGGGCGTCGGGCACGCGGGCCTCACCGCCCAGATGCGCGATGGCAAAGGGGGTGCGGGTGCTGACCTTGCGGACGAAGGGCAGACGCTCCAGCACCGCTGCGGCGCCCACCGGATCGTCCACCCGGAAACGGTAGGCCGCCTGACGGGCGCGCAGATCCACGGTGTCCACCAGTCGCCCCCCGGTCAGGATGCCCACCGTATGGGCGTAGGTGGCAATTTCGCGCAGGTGGTGCGTGCTCAGGACCACCGCGCAGCCGTCCGTCGCCAGACTGGTCACGATGCGGTGGATCAGCCCGATGCCCAGCGGATCGAGGCCGCTGGTCGGCTCGTCCAGAATCAGCACTTTCGGCTCGGCCAGGATGGCGCTGGCGACGCCCAGCCGTTGCCGCTGTCCCAGCGAGTACTCCTGCACTTTGCGGTCGGCCATGCGGGTCAGCTCCAGGAGCGCCAGCACCTCGCGCAGCCGGTCCCGGCTCACCCGCCGCCCACCAGGGGCCATTGCCGCCAGATTGGCGTGGATCTGCAGATTCTGGGTGCCGGTGAACTGCGGGTAGAACTTGGCCGGAGCTTCCACCACTGCCCCCAGGTAGGCGCGGGCGCGCGCGCCATCGGTGTGCACGTCGCGGCCCATCAGCCTGACCTCGCCGCCGGTGGGAAAGGCCAGGCCGGTCATGCAGCGGATCAGGGTGGTCTTGCCGGTGCCGTTGGGGCCGGTCAGGGCATAGACCTCGCCGGGACGGACGTTCAAAAACACTTCCTCCAGAACGCTGTGGTTGCCGTACTTCTTGTTCAGCCCCCGGACCTCGATGGCAGGAATGGCGGGCGCGCCTTGCTTCGTCACCTGGGCACATTAACGCGCCATAAATCAACGAGTTCTTACAGGATTCCCTCGATCTACAAAAGCGGCCAGCAGGGAACCCCCGCTGGCCAACCCCGACTGCTTGCGTCTTAGAACATTTTGAAGCGCGTCAGCTTGAACGGCGTTTCGGGAATACCGCCCTGTAATTTATCCAGTTGCCCCTGCGTGACCACCACGTCACCGTCCACCCGCGCCAGCGTGGTGGGGAACTTGAGGCCCGTCAGCGGCTCTTCCATGACCAGGGTGCCGCTGCCATAGTCGGCGCCGAGGCTGACCTTACTCACGACTCCGTCCGCGTTGCGGGCCACGTACAGGGTCTGGCCGTCCAGCAGCAGGCCGTCGCCATTCTTCAGACCGGCCATGACCTTCCGGACGGCCTTGGTCCGCGTGTCGATGCGCCACAACTCGCCGGTGTTGAGCTGGATGCTCAGCAGGTACCGCCCGTCCGGCGTGGCCACGATGCCGTTCAGATTGATGCCGGGGCCGTACTTGATGGGGGTGCCGCCCAGATTCAGCCAGGGCTCTACTTTCATGTCCCGCACGCGCCAGATGACCGGACGGGTGGAGTCGGTCACGTAGACGCTGCCGTCAGAGGTGGGAATCAGGTCATTGAGGTAGGGATTGGGGCTGGGCGGCGTCATCAGTGTAGCGATGGGTGCGCCGTCCTTCGACAGGATGTTGATGGCCCCGGTCGCGCCCCCGGCCACCCACAGGCGGCCCTGAGCGTCTACCTTCAGGCCCAGTGCGGTACTGCGCCCCTTGGCTCCCCCCTCCGAGAAGAGGCTGGTGGCTCCTGTCGTGGCATTGATGGCGTAGATGTTGCCGTTGGCCGCGCTGCCGGTGTAGATCACGCCCTTGCTGGTGTCGTAGGCCACACCCTCCGGGAAACTCTGCGGATCGGGCAGTGGGTAGTCACGCGCGGTGAAGTTGTTGCGAAGAATGACCCCGCAACGCTCACGCGCGCCGCTCTTGCCACTGGGATCGCTCTTGTAGTCGTCCATGCCCGTGTGAATTACGATCGAACGGTTCAGCACGCCGTTCATCCCTGTCAGGCTGAGCTTGCTGGTGGTGAACGTGGCCTTGCCGGTGCCGTCCGCGCTCACTTCCAGCATGGGCAGGTCCCCACCGTGGCCGTACTTGTTGCCCGCGTCAGGGCCATCGTGATTCTTGCTGTGGCCCGGATCGAAATGACCGCCCGCGCCGCCGAAGGGCACCACCTTGTTCTCTGCAGGGTCCACCCCGGGGGTGCAGCGCCCGAACTCGTGGACGTGCAGCCCATGCATCCCAGGGTTCAGGCCGCTGACATTGACCGTGACGCGTACACCCATGCCCGCCTGCTCGAAGGTGGCCGCGCCGCGCACCTCCCCGGCGGCGTCACGCAGGGCCGCCGTCGCGCTCAGATTGGCGGGCATCGGCGTCATCGATTCGGCTCCGCCTGCCATCACCAGACCGCTCAGGAGCAGCGCCGCACCGCCCAGCCCGAGGACCAGCGTCTTCTTGACCTGCCGCATCATTTGCCTCCGGTATACAGCACGCGGTACAGCACGCCACTCTGATCGTCGGTGAACAGCAGGCTGCCGTCGGTGTACTGCGCCACACCTGCCACACGTCCGAACTGCTTCCACACGTCGCCGTCCTGATACACGAAACCGCTGACGAAGGGCGTCACCGCGCTTGGCTTGTTGTTCGCGTCGAAGGCCACATGCCCGATGTAGTAGCCGCTGGGCTCGGAACGGTTCCACGAGCCCCGGAAGGCCACGAAGGCGCTGTTCTTGTACTCGGCGGGAAACTGGCTGGCGGTGTAGAAGGTCATGTCGATGGCTGCCGCGTGCGCGGTGTTGTTCAGCACGCTGCCCACGGTTCCGGCGCAGTATTCGGCCTTGGTGATCTGCCCGGGAATGCTCGACACGTTCACGTAGGGATCAGGCTGCTTGTCGCCGTAGCAGAACGGCCAGCCGTAATTCTTGCCGCGCTCCAGCACGTTCATCTCCTCGGGGGGGATGTTGTCACCGTGCCAGTCGCTGCCCTGATCCCAGCCGTACAGCACGCCCGTCACCGGGTGCCAGCCGAAACCGATGGTGTGCCGCAGCCCACGAGAGTAGACCTCGCGGCTCTTGCCGTCCGGCGAAATCCGGAGCATGGTGGCGTCTTCTGGGTTGGGCGTAGGCGCGTCGTTGTTGGGGCTGCCGAACGCCGCGTACAGGTAGCCGTCCGGTCCCCAGTGCATGCCGCGCGCGCTGTGCTGCCCCGCGTCAGGAAAGTCGGTGGCAAACACGCGCGGCACGCTGACGCTGCCGTCCTTCGCCATGTCCATCACCCAGATGTTTTTCTCGCCTGCCACATACATCTTGCCGTTCTTGACTGCCATCGCGTGCGCTGTACCGAGGTTCTGCGCCACCCGCTTGCGCTCCACCGCCTCGATCTGGCCGTCGCCGTTGACGTCTTTCAGGTACCACAGGTCACTCTGCTTCATGCGGGTCAGGTAGATGCCGCCGTCGGGCATCACCAGCAGGCTGCGGGCGTTGCCCAGCCCCGTCGCCATGACCTTCAGCTGGAAGCCTGCCGGAACCTTCAGCCTGCTCAGCTTGTCTGCCGTGAATTCCTGCGGTGTGGGCTCGTTGCGGGTGGCGGTCACGGTAGCTGGCGGCTCGCCTGGGGGAATGGGGCGCGGGGCGGGAACGCCCTGCGCGGCCGACGTGGCAGACACGGTCAGGGCCGCCGTGAGGGCGGTCAGAACAAATCGTCTCATTGTGGATCCTCCGCCCAGTATCGTGCCGAAGCGGACAGCGACGAAGTGGGGGGGCATTACCATGTGGGACATTGTTCAACGTTAATTTAAGGTCAGCTTCAGGCTGGGTGGACGTTCTCCCGCTTGACCTTCACGGGCGTTCCACAAACAGGGGCAGGGCTGAGGCCTGCGCTGCGCCCATCTGCACGGCGCGGCGGTGCAACTCCTGAACGGCGCGGGTGCCTTCCTCCCCCACATCCAAACTGAAAGGGTTCACGTACAGGTCGATGTGCGCCTGCATTACCTCATCTGCCATTTCCAGGGCATGCTGCCGGATGTACGCGCGCGAGGCCTCGGGATGGGCGTAGGCGTACTCCAGGCTGGCCCGCACCGATTCGTTCAACGCCCACTGCGTGTCCGTGGCCAGATCGCGCCGCACCAGGATCGCGCCCAGTGGCAGGGGCAAACCCGTCTCGGCTTCCCACCATGCGCCCAGATCCATATGTTGACTGAGGCCATGCTGCGCGTAGGTAAAACGCGACTCATGGATGATCAGGCCCGCGTCCACCTCGCCGCGCTCCACCGCGGGCATGACCTCGTCGTAACGCATGCGCACCACCCTGACTTCGGGATAGACCAGCCGCAACAGTAACTCGGCGGTGGTCAGCGCGCCGGGCGAGGCCACGGTCTTGCTGTTCAAGTTCCCAACGTCGCCGCGCGTCACGATCAGTGGCCCCACGCCGCGCCCCAGTGCCCCACCCGCGCGCAGGGCCACGTACCGGTCCATCACGCCGAAGTAGGCCCGGTAACTGATCTTGGTCATGGGCAGGCGGCCCAGCGCGGCCCAGTCGTTGAGGGTCTGCACGTCCTCCAGCACTTCGCTCACGGGCAGGGGCGCGGGCACCAGCCCGGCGTGCAGGGCGTGGAAGATAAAAGTGTCGTTGGGGCAGAAGGAATAGCCCAGTTGCAGTGTGTCAGGAAGGGCAGGCGTGAGACTCATGCCTCAGGGTACGCCCCGCCTCACGCGTTGATCAGCGGTGCATCACACTGCCGCCGCATGCTGTGTGGCATGAAGAGGCTTGCCCTGTTGACGGCTCTGAGTTGCCTGGCCTGCGCGGAGGCGGGCGGCGCGGACGGCGGCATTCCCATCGGTCTCGGCTCCCAGGGCTGCGCTCCGGGGTACATGGCGCCAGATTTTGCTCGCCTGGACAGCGAACTGCAAACCGCCCGCCTGCGCTGGAAGATGGCAAACCTGCAGCAGTACCGCTACGATTTTGCCCGGATCGCCGCGCCCCTGCGCTTTCCCGACGTGACGGTCACGGTGAAGACCGGGAAACTCCAGGGGGTGGCCTTCAAGAATCCGGCAGAGGCCACCGCCTCGCCGCCCATGGGCGCGGGTCCGATGGAGACCTTGTTTCTGGAGGTCACCCGTGCCCTCGGCTACCAGAAGGCCCAGCCCTGCGCCGATCTGCGCGTGACCTTCGACGCGGTGGACGGCCATCCCACCACGTTCTACAGCGGCTCCCGCTTCAGTCCCATCGCCGACGGGTACGCCGAGTGGCGCGTGACGGGATTCACCGCACGCCGCTGAGCAGGTCCCGGGCGCCCTGGGCGTCCCGTGTTAGTTGTGCCTTCAGCTCGTCGAGGCCGCTGAATTTCTGCTCGCCGCGCAGGTACGAGAAGAATTTGACCTGCAACTCCTTGCCGTAGAGGTTGCCCTCGAAGTCAAACAGATGCACCTCGAAGCGGCGCGTTTTGCCATTGACGGTGGGCCGGAAGCCCACGTTCGCCATGCCGTGCCAGCGTTCGCCCCGGTCTCCCAGAGCCACAACGGCAAAGACGCCCAGCGGCAGCGCCTTGCCGTCCGGCACGCCGATATTGGCGGTGGGCCAGCCAATCGTGCGGCCCAGCTGATCGCCGTGGATGACCACACCCTGCGCGTCGTAATGGCGGCCCAGCAAGCGGCCCGCGCCGTCCACATCGCCCGTCGCCAGCAGTTCGCGGATGCGGGTGCTCTTGATGTCCTCGCCGCCCAGCTGGTGCATCGGCAGGGCCACCACCTCGTCGGCCACTCGGCGCAGGTCTTCAACGCCCCCGGCCCGGCCACGTCCGAAATGGAAGTCTTCACCCACCACGACGGTGCGCGGACGCAGGGTCCGCAAGTCGTCCAGAAAGGCTTCCTTGGGACGGGCCGCGAACTCGGCGGTAAAGGACGTGGCAATCGTCTCGTCCACGCCGTAGCGGGCCAGTAGATCGAGCTTCTCGGGCAGGGTGGACAGGAATTCCACGCCCTGGGTCAGCACCCGCGTGGGCGGATCGAAGGTGTAGACCACGCTGGGCACACGGTGCTCGCGGGCCTTGGCCTTTACCTGGGCAATTAAAGCCTGATGCCCCAGATGCACGCCGTCAAAAGAGCCGACAGCCACCACGGTCTCGGTATCCGGGCGCTGGGAGGGCGAAACGTAGGTCTTCACTCGTCTGCCGCCGCACCATTTGTGTTCAGAATCTGCACGCCGTACATCGCCGCCGCCAGAGTGGACGCGCTGCCGACGATCCGGCCCTCACGCATGCCGTCCAGCACTTTCTGGGGCGACATCCACAACACCTCGATGTCTTCGTCCTCGTCTTGGGGCAGTCTGCTCTCGCGCAGCGCCGTCGCCTGGAACACGTACAGTTGCTCGTCGCAGAAGCCTGGGCTGGAGTAGAAACGGGTCAGCAGACGCATCTCGCCGTCCAGTCCGGCCTCCTCCTGCAGTTCGCGGCGGGCCGCCGCTTCTGGTGATTCCTCGCCGTCAATCAGGCCCGCCGGGGCTTCCAGCGTGTGAGCGTCTACAGCGCGGCGAAACTGGCGCACCAGCAACATCTCGCCCGCGTCATTGAGTGCCAGCACGGCCACCGCGTCGGCGTGACGAATCACCTCCCATTTGTTCTCCAGCAGTTCTAGCTTCAGGATGTGGCCGTCGTAGATGGTCCGTGCGTCGCCAGTCATGCGGGCCATTGTAGGGATGTAGGCGGGTGTTTGGCTCCGGCAGGTGGGGCATAAGCTTCAGCAAATGCCCTACCCCAGAGGGGCAGGGTTCGCTGGTTGGACTGGGCGAGGGATGGAGGTGGTGATTTCTGCTCACAGGTCACGCTGCGTCATGCCCATGCGCTGAGCGCCCGACGCCCCCTGTTTGCGGTGGGTTACCTTGCCGAATCTCTTTCCTGCCCGCCCGAATACAATGGCCTGCGTGTCTCACGTTCCGCCCCATCTGGCTCAACCGCTGGCTCCCTACGCGGGGCAGACGGTGGCTGTGGGCGTGTCGGGCGGCGCGGATTCGGTGGCGCTGCTGCGGGCGCTGGTGCTGGCCGGGGTGCGGCCCGTCGCGGTGCATCTGGATCACGCGCTGCGCCCTGAATCGGCCGATGATGCCCGCTGGGTGGCGGAACTGGCCGGGGCGCTGGGACTTCCACACGAATCGGCGCGGGTGGATGTGGCGGCGGTGGCCACCGCCCGTGGCTGGAATCTGGAGGACGCTGCCCGCCGAGTGCGCTACGACTTTCTGAGGCGCATGGCGAAAAGGCACGGCGCCTCGGCGGTGCTGACGGCCCATACCCGCCGCGACGTGGCCGAGACGGTGCTGATGCAGGTGCTGCGGGGCGAGGCGGTTCTGAGCGGCATCTCCGCCGAATGGGGCCGAGTGCGCCGTCCCTGGCTGAAGGTCCCGCGCACCGATCTGGAATCCTTTCTGCGGGCGCTGGGCCAGGGCTGGCGAGAGGACACGTCCAATGCAAATCCCGCCTTCACCCGCGCCTGGATTCGAAGTGAGGTCGTGCCTGTACTGAGCGCCCGCTTTCCGGGTGCCGAGGCGAGTCTGGCAAGGGTGGCGAACCACGCCGCGCAGGACGATCTTGCGCTGACAGAACTGGCCCTCCGATTGAATCCCCACACTCCGCTGGAAAGGCAGCCCACCTCTGTCCTGCGCCGTTTCGTGCGTCGGGAACTGGCGGACGCGGGCCTGTCCTTCCATGCCGAGCATCTGGAGAGGCTGGCAGGAGCTTTAGGGACGGGCGAAACGGCCCATGTCACTTTGCCAGAGGCGCGGGAGGTCACGGCGACTGGCGGGAGGTTACACCTGGCGGCGCGACTCTGGCCCGAACCCGCTTTCCCGCCGCCCCCCGGCTGGCAGCGCCGGGCCCGGCAGGATGGAGACCGGATCAGATTGCCCGGCGGCACACGCAAGCTCAGCGACGTGCTGACTGATCTGAAGGTGCCGCGTGCGGAGCGGGACGCCGTGCCACTGCTGGTGTCTGACGACGGCGTGCAGTGGATGGGCCTCAATCCTGCAGTCTGGGCCGTGGGCGCGCGGGAGGTGGCGGGTGTGGCCCAGGACCCGGGCCAGACCGCCATGGGAGAGGCCCTGGCGCTGGCCCGGCAAGCGGCAGCAGCGAATGAAGTGCCTGTCGGCGCGGTGGTGCTCGGCCCGGACGGCGCGGTGGTGGGCCGGGGCCGCAACAGCTCGCGGGCGGACGGCGACATGACGCGCCACGCCGAACTGGCCGCCCTGCGGGAAGCCGCCGCAACCCTGGGAACGCCGTATCTGACGGACTGTACCCTCGTCGTGACCCTGGAACCCTGCCCGATGTGCCTGGGAGCGGCGCTGGAGGCGCGGGTGGGCGGGATCGTCTACGGCGCGTCCAACCCGAGGGCCGGGGCACTGGGCAGTGTGATTGACGTCCTCTCCGGGCATTGGGGTCACGTTCCCACCGTCACGGGCGGGGTGCGGGGTGGGGAAGCGGCGCGGCTTCTGCGGGATGCGTTTCAGGGCATCCGCGACAGGCGGCACCCGGAGAGTCGCTGACGTCCTCCCAAAGTCCAGCGCGGCTTGCTACCCTCCTTCAGTGACCATTCCTACCGCCGCCCTGCATGACGCCGCCGAGCATTTCGGCACACCGCTGTACGTTTACGACTCTGCCGAGTTGGACGCCGCCCTGGCGCGGGTGCGGTTCGCTTTCGGAACGGCGCGGGTGTACTACGCCATGAAAGCCAATCCCAACCTTAGCCTGCTGCGCCGGCTGAATGCGGCTGGCGTGGGCTTCGAGTGCGTCAGTTCCGGTGAACTGGCCCGCGCCGAGGCGGTGGGCGCCTCTGGCAGGCAGATCCTGGTCAACGGCCCTGCCAAATCGGGTGCCGAGTACGCAACTGGGGGGCGTCTGGGAGCAACGTTCGTCGTGGACCGCGAGGAAGAGGTGGGCCTGCTGCCGCCCCAGTCGCGCGCGCTGGTGCGGGTCAACCCGGCGCTGGCCGTCAGCACGCACGATCATCTGGCGACGGGCGCGGTGGACAGCAAGTTCGGGGTGACGCTGGAACAGGCTCCGCGTGTGCTGGACGCACTGCGGACGGCGGGGCACACCCCCCTGGGGCTGCATGTCCACATCGGCAGCGCCATCCGCGACGCCGACGACTTCACGGCAGCGTTTGGGCGTCTGTCCGAGCTGCGTGAGCAGACCGGGCCGCTGGCCGTGCTGGACGCGGGCGGCGGCTGGGGCCTGGACGCCGATCTGGGCGGCATCGCGCGTGAAGCGTGGGCGGCGGCGTCCGCGTTTGGCGCGGAGTTGTGGGTGGAGCCGGGACGCTATCTGGTGGCCCGCGCCGGAACGCTGCTGACCCGTGTGGTAGGGACCAAGCGAACCGGGCGCAACTTCTGCCTGGTGGACGCCGGCATGACCGAACTGCTGCGGCCCATGCTGTACGGCGCGGTTCACCCGGTCACGCCGCTGTGGGACGGTTTAGAGATGGAGTCGTGGGACATCGCCGGCCCGGCCTGCGAGAGTGGCGATCTGCTCGCCCGCAGCGTGTCGCTGCCCCAACCCACGCCCGGCGGACTCCTCGCCGTCGGCGAAGCAGGAGCCTACGGGGCGGCCATGAGCAGCGGGTACTTGACCCGCTCTCGCCCCGCCGAGGTGCTGTGGGACGGAGCGGCGTGGACCCTGATCCGCCGACGGGAAACCCCGCAGGACGTGTGGGCGGCGGAAGAGGGGGTTCACCTGTCCGTCCATCAGTCGGTTTAATCGCCGGAGACCGGGTTTTCCTGTTCTCCAGCAATCAAGGGCTGACCATCGAAACCGTCTTGTCAGCCGGTGTTCCGTACTCCCGCCGCGATGCCCTGCAGGCTCAGCATCAGCGGGCGCTCGAAGGTGTCCAGGCCACCGTCCTCAGCGCGGGCACGGCGTAGCAGCTCCACCTGAATGCGGTGGATGGGATCGATGTATGGGTTGCGCAGGCTGATGCTCTCGCGCAACCTGGGCTCGTTCGCCAGCAACTCTGCGCCCACCACGGCCTCTACCAGTTCCACGGTCTCGCGGAAGGCGGTCTGGAGGTGCTCGGCCAGCGGGTGGGGTCCCAGCAGGCGCAGGTATTCCTCGAAGATCAGCGGGTCACTCTTGGCCAGGCTCATCTGCGCGTTGTCGAGCACCGTGCGGAAAAACGGCCACTGCGCGTACAGCTCACGCGCCGCCCCCGCGCCGATGCTCCCCAGCCCCTCGCGCAGCCCGTACCAGCCGGGCAGGTTGGAGCGAATCTGCGTCCAGCTCATCACCCAGGGAATGGCGCGCAGATTGGTCAGCGTGGGTGCGCCGGGCCGCCGCACCGGGCGCGAGGCGATGTTCAGGCGGGCGATCTCGTGGATGGGCGTGGCCGCCTCGAAAAAGGGCAGGAAGCTATCGTCATGCACCAGCGCGCGGTAGGCGGCGGCGCTGGCCGCGGCAGCCCGGTCCATCGCCGTCGTCCATTCTTCCGTCAATAAATCTGCCGGGCGTGCGGCGGACAGCAACAGGCCGTACAGCGCCTGTTCCAGATTGCGCCGGGCCAGGACAGGATGGCTGTACTTGTCGGCCAGCGCCTCACCCTGCTCGGTGATCCGCAGCCCCGCGTCGATCGTTCCGGCAGGCTGGCCCAGAATCGCGCGTGAGGCTGGTCCGCCTCCCCGCCCGATGCTGGTGCCGCGTCCATGAAAGAAACGCCAGCGCACTCCCGCCTCCCGGCAGACGGCGCTGATCTTCCGCTGCGCCTCGTGCAGCGCCCAGTTGGCGGCCAGAAATCCGGCGTCCTTGTTGCTGTCGCTGTAGCCCAGCATGATCTCCTGCACGTCCCCGGCCAGAATGGCGCGGTATTCGGGCACGCCCAGCAGATCGGTCATGATCCGGGGAGCACGTTGCAGATCGTCGAGAGTCTCGAACAGCGGCACGGTCAGCACGCGAAGGCCCACCTCGCGGGCCAGCAGCAGCGGCTCCAGCACGTCGCTGACGCTCTCGGCCATGCTGATGATGTAACGCCCGAAAGCGCGCGGCCCGCTGTGGGCAATTGCGTCCCGCACCTCACGGATGGGACCGATCACCGTTTCCAGGTTGTCGGTCAGCGCTTCTCCAGCGGGCCACAGTGGACGGCGCGAGCGCAGTTCGCGTGACAGCAGCGTCTGACGGTCCTCCTCGGACAGGCTCAGGTAATCCGTCTCCACACCCGCCTGGGCCAGCAGGCCCGCCATCGCCGCGCCCGTCTGCCCGGAATGTTCGCGCACGTCCAGGCTGACCAGATGCTGTCCGAAGACCCGCGCCACGGTCAGCAACCCTTTGAGAAGCTGATCGGCAGTGCGGAACTGGCCGTCCTCCCGCAGGCGGCTGTCCAGGGCTTCCAGGCGCGGCAGCAACTCCACCCGCTCGCCATCACGTACGGCGTTGTGCAGGGCGCGCAGTTCGGTGCGGTAGGCGTCGCGGCCTTCTTCTTCCTGCGACAGGTCAGCGTAGGCCTGCTTCAGGCTGACCAGCAGCAGTTCACGTGCCCGCTCGCGGTGCAGGGCCAGCGTCTCACGGGTGGCCTCGGGCGTCACGAAGGGGTTGCCGTCGCGGTCCCCGCCCATCCACGACGAGAAACTCAGGGGCAGCCTGGCCCGCGATTCCTGGCCGTACACGCTCACGAAGGCGCGTTCCAGATCGCGCTGCAATTCCGGCAACGCACCAGCAATCGCCCCCATGTAGTTCAGGCCGCCCTTGACCTCGTCCCGTACGGTGGGTTTCAGGTGACGCAGCTCGGGGGTGGACCACATGGCTTCCACGTGCGCCGCAACCCGTTCCTGCGCCTCCGGATCGTCCAGCCGCGGCAGATCGCGCGCCACAGCTTCCAGGTGCTGGCGGATGGTGCGGCGGCGCATCTCGGTGGGGTGGGCGGTGAAGGTCAGGCCCAGATCCAGCCGCTCGATCAGCGTTTCCACCTCGGCCGCGCTCAGGCCCTGTGCCCTTAACTCTGTCAGCGCGCTTTCCAGGCTCTGGGGGCGCACGCCAGTGCTGGCCCGCAACACCCGAACCCGCTCGTATTCCTCGGCGAGGTTGACCAGTTGGAAATACCAGGTGAATGCCCGCGCCAGCCGGCCAGCGTCTTCACCGGACAGTCCGGCCAGCATGCCGCGCAACTCGGCGTCGTCGCCCCCGGCGCGCACCTCGCGCACCAGCGACCGCGTGCGCTCCACGAGGTCAAAGAACGCCTCGCCTTCCTGTTCCTTGAGAATCTGACCCAGGGTGCGGCCCAGCAGATTCACGTCGCTTTTGATGCCCATAGAGTCCTCCGGTGGTGGGGATGGAGCAGCTGGTGCAAACCCGACTGGTGGCTTGCATGTTCGTCTGGGAACTGTCCTCCCCGCCTCAGCCCTGGCCCACGGTGGACGTGACGCTGAGGCGTTTTACAGCCCGTCCTCTTCATGCCCTTCCTCGATGGCACGGTAGCGTTCTATGGACACGGCCCGTCCCGCCTCTATCTGGACATACACAGCATTCAGCTCGGCCCGGCCCTCGGCCACCGCGTACCGGTGGGGGCGCTCGGTCACGAAACGGGCCACCGGACCTTCGGGGGCCGAACCGATAATGCTGTCGTGTGGGCCGGTAAATCCGGCGTCGGTCTGAAAGGCCGTGCCCTGCGGCAGGATGCGCGAGTCGGCGGTGGGCACATGCGTATGCGTGCCGACCACGGCAGCCACCCGCCCGTCGAGATGCCACGCCAGCCCCGCCTTCTCGCTGCTGGCCTCGGCATGGAAGTCCACGAAGACGTGGCCCAGATCGTCGCGCTCCAGCAGGGTGTCAATGGCGGTGAACGGATTGGAGACCTGATCCATGAAGACCCGGCCCAGCAGATTGACCACCGTCAGACGTTCGCTCCGCCCGCCCCTGGTCTGCACCTCGAAAGTGCGCCAGCCGACGCCGGGCGTCTGGGGGTCGGCGTAATTCAGTGGGCGCACGATGGGGTAGTTTTCCGGGTCCTGCATCAGCTTGAAGACGTCGCGGTGGTGCCAGGCGTGGTTGCCCAGCGTCATGCAGTCGGCTCCTGCCCGCAGCGCCCCTTCCGCCGCCTCGCGGTGCATGCCGAAGCCCCCGGCGGCGTTTTCCATGTTCACGACGGCGAAATCCACGTCCCGGCGCAAGTCGGGCAAGGTTGCCCCCAGCATCCGGCGACCCGGCTGGCCGAACACGTCCCCCACAAACAGCACCTTGATCATGCGGGCAGGCTAGCGTCTGGACCCCTGTGCGGTGCCGCCGCACGCCATGCATGGCCCTGGTCCTGTCGTGCAACGGGAGAGAAGGCGCCTCCATATACAGAGTTCTACGGCCCAGCGAAGCCAGCCATCTGGAGCAGCCCGTGCAAGCTTTGGGGAACAGGGGCTCCACTACCCGATCAATCCGGCCACGCCATTGATGGTCACGGCCACGATCACCGCGCCGAACAGGTAGGACAAGAGTGCGTGACCCAGCAGCAGGCGGCGAAAGGCCCGCGTATTGATGTCCGTGTCGCTGACCTGAAAAGTCATGCCGATGGTGAAGGAGAGGTAGGCAAAGTCACGGTAGTCGGGGTCCGGGACGCTGTCGTCCGGTCCTCTGGGGAAGACCACGCCGCCGCCGTCGTTGTAGTACAGCCGGGCGTAGTGCAGGGCGTACTCGGCATGGACCAGTAGCCAGGAGGCGGTCACGGTCAGCACCGCCAGCACGGTCAGCGCCACCGAGGCCAGTCCCTTCTCCACCCCCGCCTGATGCAGCGCAAAGATTACGCCCACCAGGCTGACCAGCGAGGCGGCCAGGGTCAGGCCGTCTGCCAGGGCGCGTGTGTCGTCCTCCCGCAGGGCCAGCGCCCTGGTCCGCTGGGGGGAGGCGGTCCACAACAGCGTCCGCAGCCACAACAGCACGCTCAGGCAGAACATCACCCAGCCCACCAGTACCCGTGCCTCCCAGGGCCAAGCCGTGGGGGTCAGCAGGCTCACCGCACCGCCCACCACGGCCCCCACCAGCAGTCGGGCCACGGCGGGCGGGTGGCGGGTGGCGGTCATGCGCCGAGCATACGCCGTTGCGGACTGGCCGGGTGAGGCTGGTCATCAATGGAAAACCGCTGTCGACGCGATCACGGATGGTCACGGAGGGCGGTGGGAATGACGGCGTGCTCGCGCCATAATCGGGCATGAAAGAAAGCACCCGTACCTGGTTGCGGCGCTGGCTCCCCGTGATGCTGTTCCTGCTGTTCGGGGCGCTGACGCTGGCTCAGGTCTGGCTGTCGGCCCATCCGGTCTAGGGGCGTAGGGCTGTCCTCTACCTCAATCCCACCAGCGCCGTGCTCAGGCAGGCCAGCGCCACGCCGGCCCACTGCACGGCGCCCAGGCGCTCACGGTTCAGGAACAGGGCCAGCAGGGTCGTCAGGACGATGGACATGCTGCCCAGCACGGTCACGACGCTGTCCTCGCCGCGTCCCAGGCCCAGGGCAGTCACAAGGATGGCCCCGGTGGAGAGCAGCCCGGACCATCCGGCGTATTTCAGCGCCCCTGGTCCATCGGCGGGGCGCATGCCGGTGCGGCGTCCCTGCCATATCCTCAGCGTCACGAAGGTCAGGACGAGGGTACACAGCCGCAGGATCCACGTCGCCTGCACGCCGCCCACGCGGGGCGTCAGGCCGTAGCCGATGACGAAGAAACATGTGCCCAGGGTGACGGCGGAGCAGATGGCCCACCACGCGCCCCGGAGCTGCGCCGGGGTGGACTCGAACCCTTCTGTTTTTTGCGGCAGCGACACCAGCACCACCGACACCAGGACGCCCAGCAGGCTCAGGCCGGTCAGCAGACTCAGCCTCTCGCCGCTCAGCCACGCCAGCGCGGTGGTCACGGCGCCGTAGCTGCCCATGATCGGGGCCACCACCGCCAGTTGCCCCAGCCCCAGCGACTGGTAGAAGGCCAGGCCGCCCGCCGTCATCAGCGTGGACGCGCCCAGGGCCCAGACCCACGCCACGGCGTCAGTGGGAAAGAGATGCTGGCCGCTGAGCAGCAGATACGCCAGAAGCGCCGCCACGCCGAAGCCCTGCGCCGCGAAGGACGCCCGCATGGCCCCCATCCTGCGTGACGCCGGTTGCGCCAGATAATCCGCGAAACCCCATGCCAGCGCTGCCAGCAGGCCGAGGGTTACGCCGCTCATTGATCCATCGAGTCCAGACTCACCGGCAGAGGATAGCGGGCCACGTTGCCGTGAACCTAACGCCCGTTAGGCTCGCCGCGCTATCCTGCATCCCATGAGCAAAGCAGTGATCGTGGCGGCGTCGCGCACGCCGACGGGGAAGTTTTTGGGGGCGCTGTCGGACGTGAGTGCCGTGGAGCTGGGCAGCGTCACGCTGGCCGAGACCCTGAGACGTTCGGGCGTCCCGGCGGAGTTGATCGAGGAGGTCATCATGGGCCAGGTTGTGCAGGCCGGTTCGGGGCAGAACCCGGCGCGCCACGCGGCCCTCAAAGCGGGACTGAGCAATGAGGTGGGCGCGCTGACCATCAACAAGGTCTGCGGCAGCGGCCTGAAAGCCGTGATCCTGGCCGCCCAGAGCATTCGCGCGGGTGATCAGAGCGCGGTGCTGGCGGGCGGCATGGAAAGTATGAGCAACGCACCCTATCTGCTGCCGGGAGCCAGAAAAGGCTACCGCCTGGGTCACGCGCAGGTGCTGGACGCCAACACCCACGATGGACTCTGGTGCAGCATCAACGACGAGGGCATGGGGCTGACCGGCGAGCGCGTGGCCGACAAATACGGGATTTCCCGCGAGGCTCAGGACGCCTTCGCCACCCGCAGTCACCAGCGCGCGATCGCCGCCCAGGGGGCGGGTCGCTTCAAGGACGAGATTGTGCCCGTAACGGTCACGGGCCGCAAGGGCGACACCGTGGTGGACACCGACGAGGGGCCACGCTCCGACACCAATCCGGAGACGCTGGCCCGTTTGAAACCCGCTTTCAAGAAAGACGGCTCTGTGACGGCGGGCAACGCGCCGGGCCTGAACGATGCCGCCGCCAGCCTGCTGATCATGTCGGAGGAGGCAGCAGCCGCACACGGCCTGACTCCCCTGGCCGAGATCGTGGACTACGCGACGGGCGGTCTGGCCCCCGAGTGGGTCATGATGACGCCCGTGCCGGCCACCAACAAGCTGTTGCAGAAGCTGGGCTGGAGTGCCGACGACGTGGACTTGTGGGAACTGAACGAGGCCTTCAGCGTGCAGAGTCTCGCCGTCATGAACGAGCTGGGTCTGAACCCTGACAGGGTGAACATCAACGGCGGGGCGGTGGCGCTGGGCCATCCGATTGGTGCTTCCGGCGCGCGGATTCTGGTCACGTTGTTGCACGCCATGAAGCAGCAGGACAAGGAGACCGGCGTCGCCACGCTGTGCATGGGCGGGGGCAACGGGCTGGCACTGGCCGTCAGGCGGGTAGGTTAGGGCATGTCGCAACCCACCCTGTGGATCATCGAAAGCCGCTACACCAAATCCGGCGAGGAACTGGCCGCCGTCACGCCCCGCCACCGCGAGTGGCTGGACCAGCATTACCGCTCCGGCGTTTTCCTGACCTCCGGGCGCAAGCTGGACAACACCGGCGGCGTGCTGGTGGCGCACGCCGACAGCGAGGAACAGTTGCGTGCCCTGTTCAAGGATGATCCCTTCGTACAGGAAGGATGCTCGGAGTACAGCTACACACCGTTCACACCCGTCAAACGCGGGCGGGCGCTGGAACTTGAAGGTGTGCCTCTGGTGGAGTGATGGCAGCCCTGATTTCAGGGTCAGCAGGATCGTGAGTCAATCCTGTCCACACCGTTTTGCAGACCCTTGAGGACGCGCCAGACACAGCTCTGCCAGAGTTGGAGCAGCCCATCATGCAGCAGCGTGAGTTCACTGCTCTTGGAACGATCACTCTCAGAGCGAGGGCCGTTGAACGTGCTGGCGTGCATCCCAATTTGCTCACTCGCCTATGGGATCGTGCAGGTTTTCGTGCTGAAAGAAGGAGTTCAACCATGAAATTCGGAGTCATTGGAGCAGGACAGATGGGCGGCGGCATCGCGCAGGTCGCCGCGCAGAGTGGATTTGATGTCGTGGTGCAGGACGTGCAGCAGGAGTATCTGGACCGGGGCCGGAGCGTGATTGAGAAGAGCCTCGCCAAACTGCATGAGAAGGGAAGACTGGACGCCACACCGGACGAAGTGCTGGGCCGCATCAGATTCACCACAGACTTGCAGGACTTTGCCGACTGCGATCTGGTCGTGGAAGCGATTGTCGAGAATCAGTCAATCAAGAATGCCCTGTTCGAGCAACTGGGCGGGATTGTCAAGCCTTCAGGCATCCTCGCCAGCAACACCAGTTCTATCCCGATCACAGCGCTGGCCTCGGCTTCGGGCCGCCCGGAGCGGTTTATCGGGATGCACTTCATGAATCCCGTGCCGCTGATGGCCCTGGTAGAAGTAATTCGCGGCTACGCCACCAGCGATGAGACCGCACAGTTCGTGACCGAGACCGCCGAGCGGATGGGCAAGACGCCGCTGACCTGCAACGACTTTCCCGGCTTTGTGTCCAACCGGATCCTGATGCCCATGCTGAACGAGGCCATCCAGTGCGTCATGGAAGGCGTGGCCGAGCCACAAGCGATTGACGGCATCATGAAACTGGGCATGAACCACCCGATGGGGCCACTGACGCTCGCGGATTTCATAGGCCTGGACACCTGTCTGAGCATCATGGAAGTGCTGCACGCTGGGCTGGGCGACGACAAGTACCGCCCCTCACCCCTCCTGCGCAAGATGGTGCAGGCCGGACTGCTGGGCCGCAAGAGCGGGGAAGGCTTCTATAAGTATTGAGGCAAAGTGTCGTGGCTGATTCTGCCCTCCCCGTATCTGAAGGCGTCGTCATTTTGAGTGATGACGGCGTCATAAGGTGCGTCCTATCCTGAACGTATGAACGTCACCCGCCACTTCAGCGACACGCGGACAGACCAGGGCCGCGTGCGGTTCCTTCTGGCCTCTGGCCGCGTCTGCCTGATGGCGGAGGGGCCGGGATGGACGCACCGCAGCGCCCACGACACGCTGGCGGACGCCGCGACGTTTCTGGCTGTCCTGTCGCAACTGGACGGCGGTCTGTACCGTCAGGCGCTCGATGATCTGGAACATCAACTGGCATTCGAGCGCGACTATCCGGGTGCGGCGTAACGGCAGGGCACTCCGCCCCTGGCACTCCTCCGTCACCCAGGCGACAGCTGTTTGGTTTCCGGCCCCGTATGATCGGGCATGACCGGAATCGCGCGGCAGGTGACGCTGGTACTGGCGACGGTACTGACACTGGTGATGAATTACCTCAGCAACGCGCTGCCGCTGTTCGGCAACACCAACGGCCAGATCAGCGACGCGCTCCCCAACGCCTTCACGCCCGCTGGCCTGACCTTCGCGGTGTGGGGGCCCATCTTCCTGGGGCTGGCCGTCTTTGCGTTTTACCAGGCCCTGCCGGCCCAGCGCAGCCCGCGCTTTGACCGCCTGTTCTGGCCGTTCCTGCTGGGGAACCTGCTGAACGTGGCGTGGTTGTTTGCCTTCCAGAGCCTCAACTTTGGTCCCAGCGTGGTCATCATGTTGCTGTTGCTCGTCAGCCTGATCTGGCTGTACCTGACGGTGCGCGGCCTGCACCCGCTGAGCGGCGAGTTCTGGGCCCTGCAGGTTCCCGCCAGCCTTTATCTGGCCTGGATCAGCGTGGCGACGATAGCGAACATCACGGCTTTTCTGGTCAGCCAGGGGATCACAGGCGGCGCGCTGGGGATCGGGGCGCAGCTGTGGTCAGCGCTCCTGGTGGTGGTTGCGGGACTGCTGGGCACCTTCTTCTTACTGCGCTACCGCGACTATGCCTTTGCCGCGGTGCTGCTGTGGGCTTTTCTGGGGGTGTATCTGGCCCGTCCGGATACGCTGCTGGTGGTTGCGGGCGTTATCGCGGGTGCGCTGCTTGTTGTCCTGGCCGGATTGCGGGCCCTGCGCCAGGGCAGGATGGCCCTGTAAGCCAGCGTCGCGCCCAGACCTCCCTGATTGCTACACTGCCCACAATGCAAGCGTCTGACACGCCCCTCGCCCTGATCGGCTACCCCGCCTCCGCCGCCCGTGCCCTGCGGGAGCTGGGGCTGGTGGCCCTCGCCACGCCCACCGAACAGCTCAAAGAAGTGATGGAGGCCTGCATGACCTTGGGGTTCAGCGGCGCGCTGATCCACCGTGGCCAGGAGGCCCGCGCCCACGATGCCGCCCAGACCGACGCCACCGCCCGCCGGGTGGGCCGGGTAGACGCGGTGGCTTTCACAGCCGGGGCGCACGGCACCTTTGCGTTGGCCGACGCGCTGGGCGATACGCTGGAGGCCAGCGGTTACGCCGCGCGCGGGGCCAGCGCCCTGCTTCTGGGCACCGACATGCATGATCTGGCGCTGGCCCTCCCCCTGACCCGCATGGGCTTCTCGGCGGTGGGCGTGGCGGCGGCCAACACCCCGGATGCCGAGCGGGCCGCCCGTGACTTTCCAGCGGGTGTGCGCGCTTTCCCGGTCAGCCGTCAGGATTCCGCGCTGGAGGGGCTGGCCGAGCGTGCCGATCTGCTGGTGCTGACCAGCGGCCATTTTCCGGCGGGCCTGGCCCAGCCGTACCACACGATCATTGACCTGACGGGTCAGCTACAGATCGCTCCGGGCGGGGCCACGCTGCTGGACCTGACCGAATTGCACACCCGCCGCCTGGCCCGTCAGCTGGCCCACGCCACCGGTCAGCGCTTCCATGCCCAGGAACTGAGGGGCGCGGTGGCCGCGCTGGCATAAGCCAGGAAAAGCCCCCTCTCCACAGGAAAGGGGGCCGATGGAGAGAGCTTTTTACTGGGTGCTGCGCGGGTCGAGCACGTCCCGCAAGCCGTCGCCCAGCAGATTGAAGCCCAGCACCGTCAGGAAAATGGCCAGGCCGGGGAAGATCATCGTCCACGGATAATCCACGTAATACGAGCGCGAGTCGCTGATCATGGTGCCCCATTCCGGAAGGGGGGGCTGCGCGCCGATACCCAGGAAGCCCAGCGCGGCCACCTCGATGGTGGCGGTGGCGATGCTCAGGGCGCCTTGCACAATCAGCGGCGAGAGGCTGTTGGGAAGGACGTGCCGGAAGATCATGCGCCCCTGCGTCGCCCCCAGCGCCCCGGCAGCCTGCACGAACTCACGCTCCCGCACGCTGAGCACCACGCTGCGGGCCAGACGCAGATACACCGGCACCTGCACCAGTGAGACGGCCAGCATGGCCGTGACCAGTTGCGGACTGTTCAACGCGAAGAGCCGGTCCATCGCCGCGATGAGGAGTGGTGGATTGTCCACGCTGAAAATGCTGGCGAAACCGATGGCGAGCAGAATGCTGGGAAACGCCAGCATCACGTCGCTCAGGTAACCCAGGATGTTGTCGAGCCAGCCACCAAAATACCCGGCCAGCACGCCCAGCAGCGAGCCGAACACCAGCGCCAGTATGGTGGACACCACGCCCACCTTCAGCGAAATGCGGGTGCCGTGCAGCACGCGTGTGAACACGTCGCGCCCCAGGTTGTCCGTCCCAAAAGGTGCGGCCCAGATGTTGGTCTTGCCCGTCACCGCGTCGGTATACGTCTCCTTGGCTTCGGGGTTCCATAGCGCCGTGATACTGGGCGGTTTAAGGTTCAGACGGTAATTGCGGTCTGTGGTGGGATCGTAGGGGCGCAGCACCTGCGCGAACACTGCCAGCAGCACGAACAGGATCACGATAATGCCGCCGACTTTCCCTGGCGTGCTCTTGCGGAAACGCCGCCAGAAGATGCTCTCCGACTTCTTGGCGGGGGCAGTGGTGGAGGGAGCCGTGGTGGTCATATGTTTTCCCTCCTCATCAGCTGTACTGAATCCTGGGGTCAAGGGCCGCGTAACTGAGGTCGACGAGCAGGTTGACCACGCTCACCACCAGCGCCGCGAAGATCACGCCGCCCTGGATGATCGGGTAGTCGCGCTGAGCGATGGCTTCGTAGACCCATGAGCCGATGCCCGGCCACGAGAAGATGGTCTCGGTCAGGACTGCGCCGCCCAGCAGCGCGCCTGCCTGCAGGCCGATCACGGTCACCACGGGCAGCAGCGCGTTTCTCAGCGCGTGCTTGATGGTGACCGAATTGGGGGCCAACCCCTTGGCACGGGCCGTTCGTACGTAATCCTGTCCCAGCACGTCCAGCAGGCTGCTGCGGGTGATGCGCGAGATGATCGCCAGCGGAATGCTGCCCAGGGCGATGGCGGGCAGCACCAGGTGTTTCAGCGCGTCCCAGAAGGCACCGATGTTGCCCCGCAAGAGTGAATCCAGCAGGTAGAAGCCCGTGATCGGCGTGATGTTGTACTCGTAGCCCAGGCGGGCGCTGGGCGGCAGCCAGCCCAGCTTGACGGCGAAGAAGTAGGACAGCAGCAGCCCCAGCCAGAACACCGGCATGCTCACGCCCACCAGACTGATGCCGGTGGCCAGATTGTCCCAGCGGCTGTTGCGCCGCAGGGCCGCCAGGATCCCGGCGGGCATGCCCACCACCAGCGCAAACAGCAGCGCGGCGATGCTCAGCTCGGCGGTGGCCGGAAAGCGCGACTTGAGTTCGTTGACCACCGGGATGTTGCTTTTCAGCCCCGATCCCAGGTCACCCTGCACCAGGGCCGAGATGTACTTGGGATACTGCGCGTCCAGCGGATTGGCCGGATTGAAGAACCACGGCTTATTCAGCCCCAGCTGCTCGCGTAGCGCCGCCGCCGCCTCTGGCGTGGCCCGCTCACCCAGCATGGCGACGGCAGGATCGCCCGGAATCGAGCGCACGAACACGAAAACAACCACACTAATTCCCAGCATCACCAGCACGGTCCGCAATATGCGGCGGATCAGGTAACTGCCCAAAGCAGACCTCCTTGGCTTCACGGCACAGGCGAAACCGGAACGAAAACGAAAAGTGTCAAAACAGCGCCAGGCGGATGGTTGTGGCGTCTGGGCAGTCTAATCTGTTCGGGGGCAGGCTGCGGGCTGAACGGTTAGACGCCTGACGCACAGGGGAGGGGCAGACCCCCCAAGGAAATCTGCCCCCACTCCGGTGCGGCTGTGGCCTCTTCTCTTACTTCTTGCCAGCGATGCTGATGTTGTTGAACGACTCGCTGCCCAGCGGGCTGGGGGTCCAGCCCTTGACGTAGGTCTGGGCGGCGGCCAGCGGCTGACTGTGCGCCACAGGCACGCGGTAGGCCGCGTCGTAGGTCATTTCGTGAATCTGGCTGTAGATCTTGGCCTTGGCGGCCTGGGTGGTCGCGGCGCGGCCCTGCTCCAGCAGCTTCTGCAGTTCGGGCGGATTCCAGCTGATATCGCTGCTGCCGTTCTCGCCGTAGTACGCGCCGTAGAAGTTGTCCGGGTCACCGTAGTCGCCGGTCCAGCCGATCATGTACATGTCAAAGCCTGGGGTGGCGTTGCGGTCTTGCAGGTACTTGGCCCAGTCCTCGGTCTTGAGGTTGACCTTGATCCCGATAGCGCTCAGATCGGCGGCGATGGCCTCGGCGATGGGCTTGGGGTTGGGGAAGTACGGACGGCTGACTGGCATGTACCACAGGTCAATCGTGAAGCCGTTGGCGTATCCCGCGTCGGCCAGCATCTTCTTGGCGGCGGCCGGGTCGAACTTGTAGTCGGCTGGCACCTTGCTGCTGTTGCCCCAGGCCAGCACGGGCGGCACGAAGCTGGCATTGCTGACGGCCAGTCCGTTCCAGAAGGCGTCCACGATAGCCTTCTTGTTGATCGCCATGCTGATGGCCTGACGGACCTTCTGGTTTTTCAGGTACTGGTTGTTGTTGTTCATGCTCACGAAGCCCACGTTGAAGCTGGGGCGCTTGACGGCCACCAGGTTCTTGTCGGCCTGCACGCTCTTGAGGCTATCGGGGGTCAGGTCGTTGGCAAAGTCGATGGTGCCCGCCTTCAGCTCGTTCAGGCGCTGTGACGCGTCCTTGATGGAGCGGATCACCAGTTCATCCACCTTGGGCTTGGCGCCCCAGTACGACTTGTTGGGGGTCAGGACCACGCGGTCGCCTGTGCGCCAGCTCTGGAAGATGAAGGGGCCGGTGCCGATGGGCTTGCTGGCAGGCGTACCGTACTTGGCGCCGTCCTTCTTGATGGCCGTGGGGCTGGCGATGCCGAAGTAGCCGGCGGCCAGCACGTTGGGCAGCACGCTGGAGGGCTTGTTCAGGTCCACGCGCACGGTGGAGTCGTTGACCTTGACGATGTTCTTGATGACGGCGGTGGGGTCACCCTTGAAGCCGCCGAGCAGGTCGCCCACGATCTCGAAGGTGCGGCCCTGGTCGCGGAAGCCGTAGGGGTGGCTCTTGTCCCACCAGCGGCTCAGGTTGAACACGATGGCGTCGGCATTCAGGGGCGTGCCGTCGTGGAACTTCACGTTCGGGCGCAGCTTGAAGGTCCAGGCAGTGGCGTTGGCATTGCTGGACCATGAGGTGGCCAGGCCGGGTGCGAGGTCGGTCGTGCCGTCCTTGAAGTCGACCAGCGTGTCGTAGATCTGACGCTGCACCAGAATGCTGATGCCGTCGGTGATGTTGCCCGATTCCAGGCTGACAGGTTCACCATTGTTGCCGAAGACCAGCGTAGCGGCGCTGGCAGCGGGCAGGGTGGCGAGCAGGGCGGTCAGAAGCAATTTCTTCATAGTGGAGCCTCCAGGACCCGGCATGTCCCAATGCCCGCACGGGGCAGGCCAATCAGGAAATGAGGGTGGGTGAGAAAGTAGAACGTGGGCTCAGGGTAGGGTGGGGCCGGAGGGGTGTCAAGCTGCTGCGTTACGGAGTCCTGAGAAAATTCTGTCTGACACCCTACTTTCCGCTGCCGATCAGGGTCAGTCCAATCAACGTGGGGTTGGCATTCTTGCCCTCACTGATCAGGGTGATGCGCTTGATCACACTGCTTGGTTTGGGATTCTTCCATTCCAGCACCGGGACGTTGATGTCCAACCCGTCTGCCGTTCGTCCCACCCAGCCGGGAGCGGGAATCATCGAGGTGGGCAATAGGTCGGTCCAGGCGCGGATGTGGCGCCCGTATTCCAGCGGCAGCGCCAGTTTGCTTCCATCGGCGTACTCGATCTCGTAGCGTCCGATCACCTCGCGGGCCAGTGCGCCCGGCCAGCCGGTGGTGTGCAGGAAGGCAATGGCGTCAGCCTTCCGCTCCAGTTCCACCGTGGCCTGTGTGGGCAGGTCGTTGACCGCCCCCCGCGCCCCCTTGAGCATCACCGCGCTGGAAATGTCGAACTTATACGTGCCGATCTGCTGGACGCCCGTTTTCAGGTTCCGCAGGTCGATGTCCGGTCCCTTGCCAATCCAGCCCCGCTCGTCGTTGTCGGTCAGGGTGCGGGTGGCCAGTGCTTTCAGACTGACTGTGGCGCCCGCCGTCCCCCTGTAGGCCAGGGGCGCGTACAGGTCACGGAACAGCGCTGCCGCGTTCGTCACAGGCCCCGCCTCCGGGTTCCAGAACGCGCCCGCCGCACGCACGTAAGCCACGCCCTGCTGCGCCTGCCCGTCCCAGATGCTGGGGTTGCCGAAATACCCGGTCCAGCGGGTCTGAATCATGCCCAGCGCCCCGGCTTTCTGCGCGGAGCGGGCCAGCCCCTCGGCGTTGCCAGCCTCATCCCAGGACGCCCCCAGCACCGGGAACCCCAGCCCGGCGATCTTTTGCATCATCCCGTAATCTGTGCCTGGCGCGTAGTTCCAGTACGCCACCTGAATATCCTTGGGCAGCATAGTGGGCAGACTGCCGATCACCGAGTCCGAGAAGGCCGAGTCGTGCCAGATCATGGTGGCCACGCCCAGCGATTTCAGGTAATCGTGAATCTTCACGGTGTCGTCCACGAACAGCTTCTCAAAGCCCGCCGCCTTGCCGTTGGCCCGCGCCGGGAAGCGGTCCCGGTTTCTTACCTCGTCATGGCCGATGTGGATGGTCCTGGCCCCGAACACCTCTGCCGCCTCCTTGAAAATAGGGAAGAGGACGCGGCTGTACGTCACCGGATTCAGGGTGTCGTAGGCGTATGGATTCTGGCTGTCCGGGTCCTGATACAGGTCCTTGTTCGCGCCGCCGTAAAACATCCACTGGACGTGGCCCAGCGTCTCGATCAGTGGAATGACCTCCAGCCCATGTTCGCGGGCCAACTGTGCCACCCGCCGCGCCTCGGCCTTGCTGGCGCCGCCGGGATGGGCATAGCCGCCCGCCTTCGCGGTGTCCCACTGCACGTAGTTGCTCATGACCAGCACGGCGTTGTATTTCAGCGCGGCCAGCATGGGGATGAGCGCATCGTTCACGCCTTTGCTGTACTGATCGAGGTAGATCATCGCCACGCGTTTCTTCAGAGCGGGCGAGTCGCTGATCCTGGCAAACCGCACTCCTGCGGGCGTCAGCAGTTGCCGCAGCGTCTGTGCGCCCTCATATGCGCCCTTGACGTCCGCGCCGACAAGATACGCGCCGCCTGCGTCCACCCACAGGGCGTAGCCCTCAGCCGCCGTACTGGTCAGCCCCGCAGCCCCCGCTTTCGCCGCCAGATCGGCGTCCGCCAGCGTCCCGATGACGATGGCCGGCTTGCCGGTGGTGGCGTCCGGTAGAGCCACGCCCAGCCGTGTTTTCCACTCGGCCCGCAGGTCACGGACGGCCCAGCCCAGTTCGGGGGCACTGCCCACCGTGCGGATGCCCAGACCCGCCAACCCCAGCGTTCCGGCCGGGAACTCCGCGCGCCTCGGCTGCGGCACGAGCTGGCCCGAGGGCACCTGAGCGCGGGCGTCGGGAATGGGGGTGATCTGCGCGGTGGCGCCCCCGGCGGTGGCCAGGGCCAGGAAAATCAGGGCCTGGAATGTTCTGAATGGGGTCATGGCAGTCAATCCCTTGGTGAGTCGAAAAGTGGTTGGATAGAGCGGACCTGTGCGACTGACTCCACACCAACGACGGGGGTGTCCGGGTCATCCCGAATCCCCCCGTCTGCTCTAAATGGTGCTCAGAGGCTGGCGTTCCAGGCTTTCACGATGTCGTCCAGCGCGGCCTTCACGGTCTTCTGTCCGGCCATCGCGCTCTCGATGTTGTCCTTGAAGACCTTGTTCAGCTTGCTGGCGTCCGGGTAGTTCAGGGTCAGGTCCTTGGCCTTCTTCAGCTCGGTGCTGGCGACCAGTTTGCCCTGATCGATGGCCGAGGCGCCGCCCTGCTTGAAGAATTTGTCGGTGCTGGACTTGACGGTGCTGGGGAAGGTGGTCTTGGTGACCTTGCTGAACTGCAGCTGGTTGGCGTCGTTGGTCAGGAACAGCGCCAGCTTCTGCGCCAGGGCACGGTCCTTGACCCCCTTGGGCACGGTGAAGCCCATCAGCGGCGTGTGGATCACGTTCCCGGCGAGGTTGATCGGGTACGGCGCCACCTTGGTCAGGTTGTAGATCGCCTTGTTGTCGTTCTCCACCCGGATGATGAACTGCGGCCCGGTGATCAGCATGCCCAGCTTGCCCGACGAATACAGCTCGGTGGCGGCGGTGTACCCGCGGCGCATGGTGTCCTCGGGGATGTAGCCCGCCTTGTACAGATCAACGTACTGCTGCACCAGCTTGATGTGTTCGGGGCTGTTGAACACGGCCTTGTTGCCCGCCTTGTCCAGCACGGGCAGGCCCGCCTCCTGGAACAGATACAGCATGTTGATGCCGCCGATGTTGGGCATGAAGCCGTACAGGCCGGTCTTGTCCTTGATCGTCTTGGCGGCGGCGATGATGGTCTGGATGGTGCGCGGCGGGTTGTTGGGATCGAGGCCCGCCTTCTTGAAGATGTCGGTGTTGTACGCCACCACCTTGGGGGCCCAGTACCACGGCACGCCCATTACCTTGCCGTCGAAGGTGAAGGTGTTCAGCGGAGACTCGAAATACAGCTTTTTGGCCGCCGCGTCCAGCGTCAGCGGCTCCAGCGCCCCCTGCTGCACCAGCTTGACCGCCATATCAGAGGACAGGTTCACGGCGGCGGGCGGGCGGCCCGAGGCGACGGCGGCCAGCAGCTTCTGCTCCATCGCATTGCTCGGGACGTCCACCCATTTCAGCGACACGTTCGGGTTTTCCTTCTCGAACTGTGCCACCAGCCGGTTCATCTCGTCGTTGAACAGGGGCGCGAGGCTGATCGTCCAGAATTCAAGTTGGGTCTTCTGCGCGCTGGCCACGGTGGCAGAGGCGGCGGCGAGTAGGGCGGCGGTCAGCAGGGCGGAACGGGAGGGCAAAATTTTCATGGGCGACTCCTGGAGAAGATGAACGGAGAAAGGGGACGGCGCTGGAGATTGGATTGAGGATTGATGCCGAGAATGTAGCGCCACGCCCCTGCGCTTGCCTGAGAAGTTGTCTGCCTTCCTCATGTGCGGGGGCTGCGCGGGTCACGCGTTACCCTGCATGGCATGACTGCCCAGACCCTGCCCGGCGTATTCGCAATGGTGGACATTCCCGGTCCCACGCTGGACGCCGACACCGCCGCCCACCTGAAAAAACACGGTGTCCGCAGCGTGTGTCTGTTTGGCAAGAACATCGAGTCTGTGGGGCAATTGCGACAGCTGTGCGCCGACCTGCGCGAGGTGCTGGGAGAGGACGCTCTGATCGCCCTGGACCACGAGGGCGGCGCGATTCTGCGCCCGGACTTCTGGCCCTTCGCCCCCAGCGCCATGGGTCTGGGCGCGGCGGACGACGTGGGCCTGACGCAGGCGGTCTCGGCAGCGCTGGGCCGGCAGCTTCGCAGCGTGGGCATCAACTGGAACTTTGCCCCGGTGCTGGACGTCAATGTCAGTCCGGCCAATCCGGTGATCGGCGAACGGGCCTACGGTGCGGACCCGGCCCTGGTGACGCGGCATGGTGGTGCGGCGCTGGCCGGGTACGCGTCGGCGGGCGTGGCGGCCTGCGTCAAGCACTTTCCGGGTCACGGCGACACGCGGGTGGACAGCCATCTGGCGCTGCCGCGCGTGGACAAGAGCCGGGCTGAACTGGAGGCCACCGAGTTCGCCCCCTTCCGTCATCTGCTGCCCCAGACGCCCGCCGTCATGACTGCCCACATCGTCTACCCGGCGCTAGATGAGGTTCATCCGGCCACCCTCTCGCGGCGCGTCCTGACCGGGCTGCTGCGGCAGGAATGGGGTTACGGCGGCGTGACCGTCACTGACAGCATGGGGATGCGGGCGATCGATGACCATTACGGGCGCGGTGAGGCCGGGGTGCTGGCGCTGGAGGCCGGGGCCGATCTGGTGATGGCCCTAGGACGCCGCGAGGCGCAGGAGACGACGCTGGAGGCCATTGGCGCGGCGATGAAAACCCGCCTGAACCGTCAGGAGCTGGACGCCAGTCTGGCGCGTCTGCACGCCCTGGCCCGGCAGGCTCCGGCGGAGGCGGATGTCTCGCTGGACCCGCAGAGCGACGCGGCCCTGTTCCGCCGCGCCTGGGCACAGGGCCTGACCGCCTACCGCAACCCCGTCGCCCCACAACCCGGTGCCCGCGTTACGCTGATCGCCCACCGCCAGCCGGTGCGCGAGACGGTGAGCGAGGCGGGTGCAGACGCCGAAACGCTGGCCCGCGAGCTGGCACAGGTCTACGAGGTGAGGCTCGTTCCTTTTGAGACGCCCGAGGCCATCGACTGGCAGGGGGCCCGCGCTGGGGGCGATCCGGTGATTCTGGCCACCACCGCCCGTCACCGGCACCCGGCGTTGATCGGGGTCCAGCCGGACCTTCACCTGTGTCTCTACAATCCCTACGCCGTGCTGGACGTGGACGCCCCCGCATTGCTGGCCTACGGGTTTCGCCCCGAGGCCCGCGCCGCCGTCCTGGGTTGGTTGAAGGGGGAAGCGGGAGCGCAAGGCAGCCTGCCGTTCGGCCCAGCCTGATCCGAGTCGCTCAGGGGTTGTCCCGCTCCCACGGCCACTGATCCGGCGCGGCCGCCACGCCCAGCGCCCGTGGCCCGGTGTGGACGTTCAGGACCGGATTGACGCCCGCCGCTCCTGACCACACGATGGGATGTCGTCCCCTCAACTGTTCCATCAGCGCGTCCGCGTCCTCGCGGATGTTGCCGTACAGCAGGCCCACGCGTAGGGGCGTGCCCTCACCGTACGTCCGGGTCACCTGCTGCCCCACCGCCTCGATGCCGCCCTTGTAACTGCGGGCGCGGCCGACATTGGTGTACGCACCCGTCGTCTTGTCCACCGTGATAACCGGCTTGAGGTTCAACAGCCCGCCCAGCGTGGCCTGCACCCGCCCGATGCGGCCGCCCCGGCGCAGGTACTCCAGCGTTTCGATGGTGAAATATAGTTCGGTTTCCTGTTGCACCGCGCGGACCCATTCCAGCGCCGTTTCCAGCGACTCGCCCCGCAGGGCAGCGGTCTGCGCGGCATGCACCTGGAATGCTTGCGCCGCGCTCAGCGTGCCCGAGTCGTGCAGGCGAACGTCTATGCCGTCCAGCACCCCCCGCGCCTGATCGGCGGCGTTCCGGCTCCCGCTGAGCCCCGCGCTGATGGTGACCGCCAGCACCTGTGGCGAGCCCGCTTCCCGGATGGCGTCGGCCCACTCCTGCGGCGTCGGCTGGCTGCTGGTGGGGTGCTGCGGGTTGGTCTGCAACTCCTTGAACAGATCGGCGCGGGAGATCTCATCGGTGCGGTAACTCCTGCTCCCGAAGTTGACCGAGAAGGGGGCGACGGGCACAGCGTTGTTCAGGCCCTCGAAGGCGTCGAGCCCGCCATCGGTCGCCACGGCAAAGTGCGGTCTGGTGTCCTGTGTCATCTGATCTCCTGTTCGTTCATCTGTTCCACCAGTTTCAACAGGGCGGTGTGATCCTCATTCGGGCCGATCATCCGTGAGGCGGCCCGGCAAAGGGCGTCTACCTGGGCCAGCACCGGGGCGCTGCCCTTGACGCTGTCCACCAGGTCCATCGCGATTCCTGTGTCTTTGGCCAGCAGGCCCAGCCCGAAGGTGGGCGGAAACTCGCGGGTCAGCACGCGGGCCGGAATCAAGTTTTCGGAGGCGTTGCTGCGGCCGCTGCTGGCGTTGATGACCTGCAGCGCGGCGTTCAGGTCCACCCCACCTCTGCCGAGCACGGCCAGCCCCTCGCCCGTTGCCCACAGATTGACCGCCAGCAGCGCATTGTTCACCGCCTTGACGGCGAAACCTGATCCTGTGTCGCCCACATGGACGGCGGTGCCCGCGAAGGCCAGTTCGCCGCGCACCGCCTCTACCTCGTCTGCCGGACCACCGAGCATCACAGTCAGGTTGCCCGCCTTCGCGCCGTTGACCCCGCCGCTGACCGGGGCATCCAGGAACCGTACGCCGTGCGTCAGCAACCGCGCCCGCTGCGCCCGCGCTGCGTCGGGATGCCCACTGGTGCAATCCACCCAGACGGTGCCGGGATTCAGGTGCGCCTCAAGCTGTCCGATCACCTCATCCACGTCCGCGCTGGTGGGCAGGCAGGTAAAGATCACCGACGCCTGGGCTGTGTCCTGCAGCGTCGCGGCCTGCGTGCCGTACTCGGCGGCGTGGGCCAGGGCTTTTTCCATGTGGCGGTTCCAGACCAGCACGCGTCCACCCGTCTGGGCAGCGCGGCGGGCCAGGGCGGCGGCCATCGGCACGCCCATCGCGCCGAGGCCCAGAAATGCGGCAGTCTTCATCCTGAACAGGCTAGAGGGAATGGGTGGGCCGGCGGCTGAACTTGGACGCGGTGTAATCTTTAGAGCCGAGAACCCTGCCCTGCGCGGCCGCCGTGTGCCTCCCCGGCCTTTCGGAGCGGTAGGCTGGGTGTATGACAGCGGAGCAAGGCTGATGGAGGCCGTCGCCTGGATCGTTCATCCGGCCGCGGGGCTCGCGCTGGGGCTGTTTGCCTCGGTCCTGTTTTCCAAACGTGGGCGGCAGTGGGAGGCGGTGGCCTTCGCGTCGGCGCTGCTGTTGCTGCTGGCCGTGCTGGGCGCGGATTGGGACGTGCATCCGGCGGCGGGAATGCTGCTGGGGTATTTCGGCTCCACTGCTTTCGGCCACTGGCAAAAGCGCTGGCCTGCGCTGCTGGCGGCGCTGGTGGCCTCTGGCTTCTTCATGCTGGTGGGCGCGGACTGGATGATCTTTCCACTGGCGGTCATGGGCCTGATCTGGCTGTTCACGGCAGCCTTCTCATTCGTGGGACGGTCCGACAAGACTCAGGTGGGCGCGGCGCCCAAGGCACCCGCCGAGTTGCCCGAGCAGGCTGGGGGCTTCTCCCTGGGCTCATGGTTTGGGGCGGGGGAGAAGCACTGGGAACTGGTGACGGCCACCCCCGCCCCGGCCAGGGTTCCAGGCCCGAAAGTGGCCCCCCAACCCGCTGCCGATCCCTATACTGAGTGGATGCGTGACAGCCGCCTGCCCGGCGAGGCTCGCGCGCAGCTGGTGGCGCTGAATCTGCGGACCAAGGAGGCGCTGACACATCTGCACGGGCTGGACCAGCAGGGCAGCGAGGCCGAATATCTGGCCCGTGCCATCCGCGAGGAGTACGTGCCCACCGCCGTGAGCGCCTACCTGAAGCTGCCGCGCACGAGGGCGGACACCGCCCCTATCGAGGGCGGCAAGACGGGCCGAGACCTGCTGCGCGAACAGCTCGATCTGCTGCTGGAGGCGGTACAGGACATCCTCGACGCCACGCTTCAGGCGGGGGGGCGCGAACTGCTGACCCACCAGCGCTTTCTAGAGGACCGCTTTGGCACAGCCGCCGAGAAAGCGGACGATCTCAAGGTCTGATGTCACCCCTCGTCCGTCCCGCCACCCGGGCCGATGTGCCGGCCACGCTGGAGATCTACAACCACGCGGTGCTGCACACCACCGCCTCGTA
Source organism: Deinococcus humi (assembly GCF_014201875.1). NCBI lineage: Bacteria > Thermotogati > Deinococcota > Deinococci > Deinococcales > Deinococcaceae > Deinococcus > Deinococcus humi. The sequence continues at coordinate 112,496 of NZ_JACHFL010000003.1, forward strand.
CGACCTCGAACCCATCTCGCTGGAGACCCGCCTGGACTGGTTTGACCGCAAGCGGAGGGCAGGCTGGCCTGTGCTGGTAGTTGTGGATGGTCCCAGGGTGATGGGCTGGGCCACCTATGGCCCCTTTCGCGAGAAGCTGGGCTACGCGGGGACAGTGGAACACAGCGTTTATATCCGGGACCGTCTGCGCGGCAGGGGCCTGGGCAGGCTGCTGATGACCGCGTTGATTGACGACGCCAGGACTGCGGGTTTTCACGTCATGGTGGGCGGGGTGGACGCCGCAAATACGGACAGTCTTGCCTTTCACGCGAGGCTGGGCTTCGTGCAGGTGGCGCATTTTCGGCAGGTAGGGCGAAAGTTCGGACGCTGGTTGGACCTGGCTTTCATGCAACGTCACCTGAGCGAGGAGGCAATGACAAGCAGCAGTGCGCTGACCCCCAGAATCTGATGCCCAGTTGACAGTCCTCCGCACGTTCCTCATAGGCGGCTCATAAGCTGCTGGGTAGGGAAGGTTAGGGTTGACAGCGAAATGATCCGTCCTCTTCTGACCGTGACCCTGCTGGCGGGTCTGCTGATTCCAGGCCAGGCCCATGCCGTGCCGGTGAAACTGGACAGCCTGCCGCTTTCTGTGGAACCCAACGCCAAACTCCTGACCCTGAACCAAGCCGGGATTCGAGCCGCCTTTCCCTCGGCGGCAGGCCGTCCTGACGCGGTCTTCATGACGGAGGACCGCAAAGTCAGCGTGGCCTTCGAGTGGCGGACCAGCAAACTGGCGGCCAACGAGGTGGAAAAACTCGTGGCGCAGTTTCCTGCCGTGATCCGCGCGCAGGTGCCGAATGTCAAGACCCTCAAGTCCAGCCTGCTGCAGATGGGCGGCTCGCCGTGGGCGCAGTTTGTGTTCACCACTCCAGGACAGGACGATGATCTGCGGCGCGAACTGATGGTCACCAGCGCGGGAGGCCGCATGCTGGTGCTGACCATTGCGGGCAAGGTCAAGGACTACTCGCGCAATGAAGCCGTCATCCGGAACCTGACCAACAGCGTCCGCCTGAACTGAGGCTGTTGAAGCGGTCTGCACAGCGCGGCGCCTGCACCCTCTCGGGGCCTTATGTATTAGCCCCTCGTCACTGTGGCGAGGGGGGTTTCGGCTGTGGTGTAGACCTGAACCGTGCAGAGCTCGGATGTGGCCGAGGGAGCGCCTCTCAGCCAGGGCCATAAAACCAGACACCCACCGCTTCCCTCATCTCCCCAGAGGCGCTATACTCTTCGGTTGGGTGCCCCCATGACCCGCCGTGCGCGCTCAAGCGTCGTGCACCGGCCTGGCCCAATGACGGCGAGATCTGACGCTGGGCTGGCATGAGGACGGCAAACTCTTCCCACTCAACGCTTACTGGAGCCCTACCATGTCGTACATCAGCATGAAGCAACTGCTGGAAGCCGGAGTTCACTTCGGCCACGAAACCAAGCGCTGGAATCCCAAATTCAAGCGCTTTATCTTCGCTGAGCGCAACGGTATTTTCATCATCGACCTGCAGAAGACCCTCAAGCAGGTGGACCGCAGCTTCGATTTCATCAAGGAACTCTCGGAGCGCGGCGGCGTCATCCTGTTCGTCGGCACCAAGAAGCAGGCGCAGGAAATCGTGGAGCTCGAAGCGCGCCGTACCGGCATGCCCTTTGTCACTAGCCGCTGGCTGGGCGGGATGCTCACCAACTTCAAGACCATCCGCACCCGTATCGACCGCTTGAACGAACTCGACGATCTGTTCGAGTCCGAGCGCATCAATGACCGTCCCAAGGCCGAGCGCATCGCCCTGGGCGCCGAGCGCGAGCGTCTGCTGCGCTTCGTGGGCGGTATCCGCAAGATGAACCGTCTGCCCGACGCGATCTTCGTTGTGGACCCCACCAAGGAAGTCATCGCCGTGCAGGAGGCCAACAAGCTCGGGATTCCCGTGATCGCGCTGGCCGACACCGACAGCGATCCGGACGTGATCGACTACATCGTGCCCGGCAACGACGACGCGATCCGCAGCATCCAGCTGATCACGCACCGCATCGGTGACCTGCTGGTCGAGGCCCGTGGCGGCGGCGAGGACGTGTCCGGCGAGCGCGTGGAAGGCGAGAACGCTGGCATGATGGCCGCCGAGCAGGGAGCCGAGGGCGATACCGCTCAGCTCACCAGCACGCAGGGCCGCAGCTAAACCCATTTCGCAGCTCAACCCAGTTCAGAGGTGGGGGGCGTCGCTGCGCGGTACGCGGGCCGCGCCCCCCATTTTTCCCGTGAATTCAATTCAGGAGGAACCAAGATGTTGGAATCGATCAAGAAACTGCGCGAACTGACCGGTGCGGGCATGATGGACGTGAAGAAGGCCCTGGCCGACGCGGGCAACGACGAGGACAAGGCAGTGGCCCTGCTGCGCGAGCGCGGCATCGTCAAGGCCGCCAAGAAAGCCGACCGTGAGGCCCGCGAAGGTCTGGTGCGCTTTATGGTGGACGGCAACGCCGCCGCGATGGTGGAAGTCAACAGCGAGACCGACTTCGTGGCGCGCAATGCCGACTTCCAGCAGCTGGTGGAAGAACTGGCCCAGGCGGCCCTGAAGGCCAAGACCAGCGACGTCGAGGAACTCCGCAACTTCACGATGGATGGCGGCGAGACCGTAGGCACCGTTGTGGCCGCCGCTGCCGGACGCATCGGCGAGAACCTGGTGCTCAACCGTGTGGCCTACATGGAAGGCCAGCAGATCGCCGGGTACGTGCACAGCAACGGCAAGATCGGCGTGCTGGTGGATCTGGAGGGCGGCAGCGCGGCGCAGGCCAAGGACGTTGCCCTACATGTGGCCGCCGAGAACCCGCAGTACCTGAAGCGCGATCAGGTGAACAGCGAGGACATCGAGAAGGAGCGCGAGATCCTGACCAACAAGGCGCTCAACGAGGGCAAGCCCCAGCAGATCGTCGAGAAGATCGTCTCAGGGCAGATCGGCAAGTTCTACGAGGAAAAAGTGCTGCCCGAGCAGAAGTTCGTCAAGGACAACTCTGTGACCGTGGGCAAGTACCTGGGCGACGCCAGCGTGAACAACTTCGTCCGGTTCGAGATCGGCTCGTAATTCAAAGGAGGGGCGGCGCAGATGGCCGCCTCTTTTTTCGGGCCGCATTCTTCCTCTTCCCGGTGGCCCCAGCGGTTGCCGGGCTTTTTCTTGACACTTTCTCCTGCCTCTAAGGTGGTTTCCCTATGTTCAAGCGCGTTCTGCTCAAGCTCTCCGGCGAATTTCTGGCCGGGGAGGATGGCTTCGGCATCAGTCCCGACACCACCGCCCGCCTCGCAAGGCTGATCAGTGACGCCCTGAAAGGCAGCGAGATCGAGCTGGCCATCGTGATCGGCGGCGGCAACTTCTGGCGTGGCGCACGCAACGGCGTCGGGATGGACCCGGCCACCGCGGACTATATCGGGATGCTGGGCACCGTGATGAACGCCATGGCCCTGCAGGACGCCATGGAAACCGCCGGACGCCCCACCCGTGTCATGAGCGCCATTCCGATGGCCGCGGTGGCCGAGCCGTACATTCGCCGCAGGGCGATGCGTCACCTGGAAAAGGGGCGCGTGGTGATCTTCGGCGGCGGTAATGGCGCACCGTTTTTCACCACCGACACCACCAGTACTCTGCGTGCTCTGGAGATAGGTGCGGAAGTGGTGCTGATGGCCAAGAACAAGGTGGACGGCGTGTACGACAGTGATCCGCAGAAGAATCCAGAGGCGGTGCGCTTCGACACCCTGACTCACCACGAGGTCGTCGAACGCCGCCTGGCCGTGATGGATGCCACCGCCATCACGCTGTGTATGGACAAGGGGCTGCCCATCGTGGTCTTCGATCTGTTCCAGTCGGGCAACCTCGAGCGGCTGTTTCGGGGCGAGCGGGTCGGAACGCTGATTCAGAGCTGAAGGACTGACGCTGGACAGACGGCGACAGCGGAGGGACGATGAAGGCCCTGACGCCCTCACCGTGCGCAGCCAGGGTAAACTCGGCCATTCCTTCCTCGCCTCCACATTCATCTATAAGGAGTGTTTCCCCATGTCCGACATGAAAACCATTCAGGCCGAGACCCGCGAGAAAATGGGCAAGGCCATCGAGTCGCTGGAAAACAGCTTGAGCGTGCTCCGCACGGGCCGCGCCAACCCAGGCATCCTCAAACGAGTGGTGGTGGACTACTACGGTCAGTCCATGCCTATCGATCAGGTCGCCAGCGTCAGCACGCCCGACGCCCGCACCCTTGTCATTACGCCCTGGGACCGGGGCGCGCTGGCACCCATCGAGAAGGCCATCCGCGACAGCGATCTGGGCCTGAATCCCAACAACAAGGGCGACACCATCTTTATCAGCCTGCCGGTGTTGACCGAGGAGCGGCGCAAGGATCTGGTGAAGAACGCCAAGACCTACGCCGAGGACGCCCGCATTGCCATCCGCAACCTGCGCAAGCACTCGCTGGACGATGTCAAGAAGCTCGAGGGCATTGGGGACGATGACATCAAGCGCGGCGAGGCTGAGGTGCAGAAGATCACCGACGAGTTCATCGCCCGGGTGGACAGCACCTTCCACAAGAAGGAGCAGGAAATCCTCGGGTGAGGGCTGCGCCGAAAGGTGGCCCGCGGAACGTGGATCGTGGAGGATCACCACGGTCCACGTTCTCTGTTGTGGTTTCCTGCGGTCGGGGGGCGTTATGGAGAGCCTGAGCAGCCGCGTCCTGACCGCCGTGGTGGGTTTTGCCATCATCAGCGTCATCGTGTGGATCGGCTGGTGGGCCATGCTGCCGGCGCTGATGTTTCTGTCGGTGATGGGCCTGTACGAGTACATCCGCATGCTGGACCGCAATGACATTGACGTGCGACGGGCCAGTCTGGCTGTATTCGCCGCCGCGTTGATCGTCGCGAGCCTGCCCGTGTGGGCACAGACCCCGCCGTGGCCCGGCGGCTCCTGGCGGGAAGTGGTTTTGACCGTGGCACTGGGCTACCTGCTGGTCATGGAGGTCGTGCGTCCGGGCGAACGTCCGCTGGAACGGGTGGTCTACAGCATGTTTGGCCTGTTATACATCCCCTGGCTGCTAGGCTATTTTCTGCTGCTCCGCTACAGCCCGGACGCCACGGCGGGGTTGCTGTATTTCGCACTGCCGCTGCTGGCCACATTCGCTGCCGACATCGGGGGCTTTTTCGGCGGCTATTACTTCGGACGCCGGAAGCTGGCCCCGGAGGTCAGTCCGGGCAAGACGATAGAGGGGGCCATTGGCGGCCTGCTCGCAGGGTTCCTGATCGTGCTGGTCATCTCCAGCCTGAGCGGAATCTGGTCACCGCTGGAATCGCTGCTGTATTCCATTCTGGTGGCCAGCGCGAGTCAGCTGGGCGATCTGGCCGAGAGCCTGATCAAACGCGCCCTGAGAACCAAAGACAGCGGCACCAGTCTGCCCGGTCACGGCGGCTTTCTGGACCGTATCGACAGCCTGCTGTTCGCCGTGCCCGCCACCTATCTGTTCTTGCAGATCAGCGTGTTTTCCCGCTAGACCTTTCGCTCCCGATCCACAACAAAACCGGGCAGAAGTCTTCTCTCTGCCCGGTTTTGTTGTGGTCTGGCGCATCGTCTCGTCGATTGAACTCAGCACTCCTCAATCAGTCCGGCCATCATGAAGGGGCGCAGGGTTTCCAGCACAGTGCGCGGTGGCTCCCCACTGCGTTCCAGAAGGGTGCGGATATCCAGTTCCTGCGAGACCAGTTTCAAGGCACGGAACTGAGGGTGGGTGACAGGCTGGGCCTCGGTCCAGCGGGGCGTGAACCGCAGGCGACGTTGCCAGTCGGGAAAGGCCCGCAACAGCGGCTCCCAGGCGTTGCTTTCCTCGAACAGACGGCGCAGCGCCGAATCCCGGTGCAGGTGCAAGGTACGTTCGGGGGCGCTGATCCCCGGCTCGAACACAAAGGTCCCGCTCCCCAGACTGGCAAGCAGTTGCAGCGCGGCGTCACCGGTCAATTCGCCGCAGCGGGCGTGGATGATCTCGCCGCGTTCCAGCCACAGTTGACCGCCGCGCACGTGGTCCACGCTCAACAGCCCTTCACGGCCACTGGTCAGGAGCATCTGCATCACGGAAAGAAAAGGAAAGACTGCGAGGTCGCCGCGCACCATAACGTAGGCACAGTGTAGTGCCTGGAGTGACCAGAGAGGGCGGTGCGGCGGGTGCCCCCAGTGGGGGCGCGGTTGATGGCCGCTGGCCCGTCCCCGCAGGATCAGGGCAAGGTGTCATGTCAGAATGCCCCCATGATCACCGGGACAGGGCCGCTCCTCTCGCTGGCCGCGGCGGACGCGCTGGGAGCAGCCACCGAATTCAAGACGCCACAGACCATCGCCGCCCGCTACGGCCAGACCATTACGGACTATCAGCCGGGTAGCGTGTTTGGTTTCGCGCCGGGCGAGGCCACCGACGACACCCAGATGGTCGTGGCGACGCTGCTAGGCTACGCAAAGCAAACAGGTGTGGACGGTGTGCTGAGTGCCCTGCGTGATTGGCTGGCGGCAGGACCGCCGGACGTGGGCGGCCTGACCGGCGCAGCCCTGCGCTTCGCTACGCTTGACGGTGGTGTTCGCGCTTGGGAGGGCAGCGGCTTCCGAAGTGCTGGGAACGGGGGCCTGATGCGAATTGCCGCCGTGTGGATCGCCGGTTTCAAGGGAACTGGCCTGGCTCGCGAATCGGCAGCCGTGACTGCTCTGACCCACGCCGACCCGCGCTGCGTGTACGCCTCGGTCTTTCTGACCGCGTTTCTGGAGGCGCTCGCCGCTGGGCAACCCTACGCTGAGGCCGCTGCAGACGCCCTGGCGGTGACGGGCAACTTCGACGCCCGCGCTGCCCTGTTGGATGCTGAAATCTTTGGCGTCGACACACGGGATGCCCACGCGGCTTTCAAGGACCGTGAGCGACAGGCCAGGGCCGAGGTCCGCGACCGAGTGCATTCCGGGTTGGCAGGGAGGATGACCTCGCAGAGCGGCTTTGTGCTGGACACGCTGGAAGCTGCCGTGAAGCATGCGGGCGCCGACAGCTGGCACGCCTGCGTGGAGGCTGCCGTCTTGCTGGGCGACGACAGCGATACGGTGGCCTGCGTGGTCGGGGCCATTGCGGGGGCGAGGGGCTTTGAGGTTCCAGCCCGGCTGCTGCCGCCCCTGCGCCTGGGGCACACCTGGCCGGGCTGGCAGCGCGGCTGGGAATGTACCGAACATTTTCCCGAACTGGTGCGGGCAGTGCGGCAGCCATGAACGAGAGTGAATTTGAGAGGCTGGTGCGCCTGAATCCAGTCAATGCAGCCATGCTGGAACGGCTGCCAGACCTGGGCGTGCAGCAGGTTCACCTGGTTGCCGGGGCGCTGTTTGGCACAGTCTGGAATGTGCAGAGTGGCCAGCCTCCAGAAGCGCAGATCCGCGATTACGACGTGTTTTACTGGGATGATGACCCCAGCTACGAGGCCGAGGACGCCGTGATCCGCCGGGCCGAGGTGCTGTTTGGTGATCTGAAAGTCACTGTCGAGATCCGCAACCAGGCCCGCGTTCACCTGTGGTTCAACGGGAAGTTCGGCCAGGACCGCCCACCATTGAAGAGCGTTCGAGAGGGCATAGATCAGTTCCTGGTGGAATGCACCTGCGTGGGCATAGATGCGTTCGGTGATGTTTACGCCCCTTATGGTCTGGACGATCTGGCCGCTGGAATTCTGCGGCCCAATCCTCATAACCATACCCCCGGCCTGTGCGGCGCCAAGATCGCTGACTACCAGCGGCGCTGGCCATGGCTCCAGGCTGCGGGATCGGTGCAGATCTCTTAGCCTTGGCGCATGTCTGTGGACGTCGGACAACACTCACATATTCCAGCTACACTGGCCCACACGTGAAAGCTATCAGGGACGCGGAATTTCGGGATATTAGAGAGGGGTCAGTGACAGAACACGACAGGACGAGGACAACGTCTAACTACAGGCCAATGAGGATCACCGTCTGCGCCGCTTTGATGTTTGGTGCTCTCACCGTGACGCTGACGGCCTGCGCGCCGTACGTGGATACCCGCGCCATCGTTCCAGAAAACGATCCGTCTGAAGGGCCAGCCTATGCCGGGCCTCTAGTCATTACCAGAGGCGGCACCTATCAGGGCAACTGGCAGAGCTTTGATCCAGAGGTCGCAGCAGTCACCATCAAAACCCGTGAACGGGTCGTGATCGAAAATTCGTTTCTCCGTGGACGCGGCAATCTGATTCGCGGCATTAATGTGAACCTGATTGTACGAAATACCACCGGCTACGGCCTCAATCCCCTGACCAACGGCTCATTTCCTGGTCGTTTTCTCTCAGTCGAAGACGTGTTGAATCTGGTGGTCGAGAATAACAATCTGTTTGGTACTTCCGGTATTTATGTGCATCTCTTCAAGGGAAATCCTGCTGCTGGGCAGACCATCCGTATTCTTCGCAATCGGATCCGGAATGTAGATGGACGTTACGTTGATTACCGGGGCAAATTTACTGACAAGCGCTACTATGTGCAGGCTATTCAATTCAACCGTGTGGCGCGGGTGCCCAATATTGAGATTGCCTGGAACGAGGTAATCAACGAGCCAGGCAAGAGTGCTGTCGAAGACAATTTCAGCATGTATGAGTCAAGCGGCACCGCGTCCAGCCCAATCAGGATTCACGATAATTATATCGATGGAGCGTACGCCGCCAATCCCTTGAAGGCACAGAAATATTCGGGGGGTGGCATTCTCCTGGGCGATGGAAAGAAAGACGACATGGACATTGCAGGTGGGTATGCCGAGGTCTACAACAATCAGATTATTAACACTTCAAACCATGGAATAGGCCTTGCTGGGGGCCACCATCACAAGGTCTATGGCAATCGCATCGTTTCTGCTGGCCTGTTGCCAGGTGGAGTGATCGATCCAAATGCCAATGTCGGTCTGTATGTCTGGAACATTAATGGCAGCGCGAAAAACAATGCCCGGACTTTTATTAACAACTCAATTCAAAAGAACATTGTTGGCTGGAAACGATTCGGACCTGCAGGCAAGGTCTACTACCACAACCTTTGGACGCCAAGTTGTCTGGAGTCCGCAGGAAATATCTGTAAGGACAATGAGGCTTGGCCGGATCCTGTCGGTGATGACATCGCCAGTGAAGAATTTGCTCGTTGGCAGCAGAAGTTGAGTGAGGCGAAGGTGATTGTTGGTGTTCACAACTCTGTTTCCAAAGCTACATCGCCGTAACTTGGGACATGCAGTATTCGCGCCAAGTATTGTTATACATAATCTAAGCTAATCGTATTCTATGCGAAGGCATAATTATATAGAGATTGTCATACTTTTTTCAAGTAATGGTTTAACGAATTTAGGTAATAATTTAAAATATAGGGCGGATCTCTAGTATCTTTGGGAGTTTTTAATATCATTTTCCATTGAACTGCAACCAAGTACGTCTCACGGACGGGTGTTGGTGTCGCTCAATTGAATATCGACGATATGAAGAATATAGGTTAAATAGCTCATCCTCAGTCTGGTCTGCTGCTTCCTGTCAAATAACAATGCTCAGATCAAGCCCGAAAATCCATATAGGATGAAAGAATTATGGCTTTCTGCCGCTCCAGATACTTGGGAATAGCTTGAGGCTCTAAGGGACTGACTTTTTTGAGTTGTCGGCTGAACGGACGTTAATTCCACTGTTCAATAATCGGGGTAGCAGCCTTAGTTGTCGCAAAATGTGTTTGGCCTCGCCCCCAATAAATTCAAGGTGAGCTGGCCTTTTTACAATAGGACGCGGATTATGCACATTACATAGGGGCGCCGCATGACTACCATTGATTGAGAATTCTACGCACTTTAATCCTCGACAGCGGACTTTTGCAAGAGGAGAACCACGAACCAATAATGCCTTTCTAAGCCGCCATTAGGTGCGATTAGCTGTGATTGTCTTTGTGAGACGCGGGTGCCATAGGGATCGAACCCATACAAGACCCCCTTGTTCTGCTAGGCGGTGGGACACGGTAGAGCCTTCACGCACCGGATTTGCCCTAAACTGAAAGGGTTGCCCTGCTGGAGTGGTAGGGAGAGGAATTGGAGGGTCTTTGTGGCTTCTAACCTGAGTATTGGAATTGTCGGACTGCCGAATGTCGGAAAAAGCACACTATTCAACGCAATTACCCGCGCGGGAGCGCTGGCGGCCAACTACCCTTTCGCCACCATCGAGCCGAATGTGGGCCGTGTAACTGTGCCGGACGAGCGTCTCAGCGCACTGAGCAAAGTGTTCACCAAGGGTGAGCGCGTGCCGCCTATTATCCCCACCTTCGTCGAGTTTGTGGACATTGCAGGACTGGTCAAGGGGGCTAGCAAGGGCGAGGGCCTGGGCAATCAGTTCCTGGCCAATATCCGTGAGGCTGACGCGATTGCCCACGTGGTGCGTTGCTTTGCCGACGATAACGTGGTGCATGTGGCTGGATCCGTCAACCCGCTTGACGATATCGAGACCATCAACACCGAACTGATTCTGGCGGACCTGGCAGGACTGGAAAAACGGCTGGGCAATCTTCAGAAGAAGGGCAAGGGCGGTGACAAGGAGGCGCGTGAACACGCTGAGCTGGCCGAGCAGATCCTGGCTGTGCTGGGCGAGGGTCAACCCGCCCGCGCTGGCAAGTATGACGCTCCCGTCCCCAAGGATTTCGGCCTGATCACCACCAAGCCTGTGATCTACGTGGCGAATGTGGGTGAGGATGACCTGACTGAGGACAACGAATATGTCCGTCAAGTCCGCGAATATGCTGCCGCCGAGGGCGCAAGCGTGGTCAAGATCAGTGCGCAGATTGAGGGTGAACTGGCTGAGATGCCAGAAGACGAGGCACATGAGTTCCTGACCGATCTGGGCGTCATGGAAAGCGGGTTGGACCAGCTGGTCAAGGTGGGCTACCAGACGCTGGGTCTGATTACCTTCATTACCAGTGGCGAGAAGGAGGTCCGGGCATGGACCATCCGCAACGGCGAAAAGGCTCCTGAAGCAGCCGGTGAAATCCACAGCGATCTGGAACGTGGTTTCATCCGTGCCGAGGTCATCGAGTGGAACAAGATGGTGGAGGCCGGAGGCTGGGTAGGGGCCAAGGCCAAGGGTTGGGTCCGCACTGAGGGCAAGGAGTACGTGATGAAGGACGGGGACATCATGAACGTCCTGCACAGCTCGTAATTCCTGGCTCGAAAAAATGGCATTGACGGGCGAGGTGGGGCTGATAGATCATTCTGGCAGCCCTTCCGATAACTGGGCTCGTTCATGGAGCGTGACACCTGCTGAAATCCGTGCCATATAAACGAAATAGATGATGTGTCCTGGGAGAGCTCGGTGTATCCTGTCTCCAGCCCGTCACGAACCTGCCCACCATTGCTTTGTCTCTGGCGGTTAGGGGCTGGGCAGCCTGAAGCGAACGCATCCGCCATTCTGCCAGGACCCCAATCGCTCGTCTGTGGAGTTGCCTTGTCCGTGTCCCGCCGTCGACCAACCAGCGTTCCATCGTCCTCTTGGCAACCCGGGCAGCGGCGAATGTTCTTACTGGTGGTCATCATTGAGGTATGTGCCAGCATGGCGGCGCTGTGGTCGCAGGCTCCTGACTTCGACGCTCTGGACATCTGGGCACTGCCTCTGCTGTCAGCGCTGATGCTGAGCGCCCAGTTGCTGCTGGCAATCGGACTGATCCGCTACGAGAAGGCCCTGTCACTGGCTTTTATAGGTGCCTGCACCTATCTGTTGCTGGCCCTGAGCCACCAGTTCAGCGTGATGCCGCCTGGAGCCAGAACGCTTTCGGAGAACACTTACTGGTTTGCGGTGTTATATACGTCTGTGTTCTACGTTTATCCGCCGCGCCTCGCCGCTACCCGTGCCGTCTTGATCCTGAGCATTGCCATGGTCATCTGCGGCTGGCACTTGGCTATGACTGTTCCCGCCGAAACGCGCATGAGCCTGATCGGTGCCACGGCGCAGTTCCTGCTGAGCAGCAGCGTGCTGGTTCTGATCCAGTCGACCTTTGGGGCGCAGCGGGCGCAACTGCTGGCCTCACGCTCGGCTGCCCTGGTTGATGTGCTGACGGGCATTGCCAACCGCCGGGCTGCCGAAGAGCGTCTGCGGGAGCTGGCCGGGCGGAGAGCTGCATACACGGTAGTGCTGTTCGATCTCGATCATTTCAAGCAGATCAATGATAAGCACGGCCACGCCGCAGGCGACCTGGTGTTGCGCGGCGTGGCGCAATTGTCCCAGGCGCTTGTGCCGCCCGGCGGGATGGCCGCCCGCTGGGGTGGCGAGGAATTCTTGCTGATCCTGCCTCCGCTCGGTGCCAGCCAGGTCAGGAAGCTGTTGAATAATCTACGTAATGAGCTGCGCCAGCAGTGGCACGGCGAGGTGGTGGGGGTGACCGCCTGCTTTGGAGTGACCAGTGCGGATGTCGGAGAGCTGCCCGAGACTGTGATCGCGCGCGCGGATGAGGCGATGTACAGCGCTAAGCAGCAGGGGCGCAATGATATTCGACTGGCCGAGTGGCGGCGCAGCCCTGCCAGCTAAACGGCAGTCTAGATCTGCATGTCCACGTCACCGAGGTTCAAATGACAAACAGGATCATTAGGCTTCGCGCTCTTTGAGAGAGTCTACAATTCGTCCCTATATCCCTTCCGCACGCTGTTCCTATGAAGCTGCCGGGTAAGAGCGTGCCCTTATTGCCCCGCCGCCGCCGCCGCGTCCACGAACCAGACCGGATCATGGAGTCGCGCGACAGGATGATTTCCACGTCCAGCGCGCACGTCGCTCAGGGCTTTGGCCTTCTTCGCTCCGGACACCAGCAGCCAGCGTTGACGGGCCGCATTGATCTCGGGAAACGTCATGGTGATGCGCCACGTGTCCTGCTGGGGCACCCAGTTGGCCACCACCCGTCCGTCTGCACTCAGCGCCGCCGTGTTGGGAAACAGGCTAGCAGTGTGGCCGTCGTCGCCCATGCCCAGCAGATTCACATCCAGGCGTTCGGGCAGTGCGGCGGCGTAGGCTGCGGCGGCCTCCTCCAGCGGGCGGCGCTCACCTTCCATGCGGTGAATCTGGGCTGTCGGGACTGGGACGTAGGCCAGCAGGTCACGCTGCGCCGCGCCGTAATTGCTGTCGGGGCTGTCCGGCCCGACACTGCGTTCGTCACCAAAATAGATGTGGACCGCCTTCCACGGGATGTCCGGCAACTCTCGCAGGGTCGCGTACATCAGCCCTGGTGTACTGCCGCCCGACAGGGCGATATGGAAGGCTCCGCGCGCCGCGACGGCCTCGCGCGCTGCGCGTGCGAAGGCATTTGCTGCAGCATCTGCTGCAGCCTGGGCTGTGGGAAAGACATGCAGGTTCATGGCTGGCCTTCTCTGAGGGCTGAGGCGGCACCGTTTACAGCTCGCCTCCCGCTCACAGGGTCGCCTTGGCCAGCTTCCAGGCCCGCTCGAACATTTCTCCGCGTTCCGGGCGGGCCATCACGCGGCCCAAGCCCTCGGCCAGCGACATGGCTGGCACATTGACCTCCGAAACGTGTTTCTTATTCTCCCAGACGGCCTCCACCCGCGCGGTGTCGCCCTCGCCTGCGGCCAGAGAGAAGCGCACGCCCTCGCCCGCCAGCTCCACTCCACACAGATCGCCGTTTTCCCTTCCGCAGCGGGCCGCCTTGAATTCCACGCTGTCCAGGTTCTTCCAGCCCAATGTGTCGGCTACGAATCCAGCGTACAGGCGGGCGGGGAGGTCCTTACGGCCGGCGTAACGCACGGTCAGGTGGTCGACGTGGGGCAACTGCCGGGCCGCCTCGGGACTGTCGAACACCTGTGCCAGTGCTTCGCGCCAGCCCGCCGAGCGGCTCCAGCCCAGATCGGCCAGGGCATAGTGCCGGGCCGGGGGAATGTCCAGCGTTAGACTGTCGGCGATCACCTGATCGGCGATGTCAGTCAGCTCGTGCAGCAGCGGCCCGCCGGGCTTGATGTCCGCACCCCACCACACATGATTGACGGTAGCGGGGCGGAGCAGCGGGAGAATCGCGCCCTGAAGCTGCTCGGTGCTGGCGTCCAGGGTCAGCCGTTCCACGAAGGTTCCACCGCGCTGGGACACCAGACTGGCGTGAACCATCAGATCGTCGGTGCCGTCCATCACACCGATGATCTGCCGCCCGGCGTAACGCCCTTCCAGGCCCGCCAGCGCCTCTTGCACCCGTCCGAGATGCTGGCGAACGGTGAGCGCAATGATATTGCCGGTGTAGGCCCGGGTTTCCACGTTGGTCTGCGCCCACAGTTCGTCCAACGTCACCTGCGCCTTGCGGACGGAGGTCTCGACGGGACCGATGGTCTTGTCGGCGGAGGGCCTGGTCATAGGTTCACTCCTCGGGAGTACAGGTTGAAAGTTGCTACGTCCTGGGGAGCCCCAGGCCGCTTCTCCACGTTCACAGCCGCCTCCAGCGCCGGTCCGGGCCGATCAGCTTCTCCGCGTCCTCCGGGCCCCAGGTGCCGGCGGCGTAATTGGGAAAATCGGGAGTCTGGCCCTTGCCGGGGCGCACGTCCCAGGCCTCCAGAATGCCGCTGACGATCTGCCAGGCATGGTCCACCTCGTCCTCGCGCGGAAACAGGGTGGCGTCACCGATCAGGGCGTCGAGCAGCAACCTCGAATACGGGCTTTCAAGCTGCGCCCCGAAAGCGTCGTAGCGGAAGTCCATGACGACCTCGCGCAGGACCATTTCCTGGCCCGGCGATTTGGAGGAAAACTTCAGACTGACCCCCTCGTCGGGCTGAATGCGGAAGGCCAGCACGTTGCGTTCCAGGCCGCCAGGAAAGATGCCCAGCGGGGCCCGCTTGAAGACCACAGCGATTTCCGTGACCTTCTTGGGCAGGCGCTTGCCGGTGCGCAGGAAGAAGGGCACGCCCTGCCAGCGCCAGTTGTCGATTTCCAATTTGACGGCCACGTAGGTGGAGGTGCGGCTGCCATCATCGACGCCGGGTTCCTCGCGGTAGCCCGGTACCTTCTGACCGTCCATGCTGCCCGGGCCATACTGACCGCGGACCGCCACTTCTCCCACACGTCCGGCGGGAATAGGTTTGACGGCCCGCAACACCTTGGTCTTCTCGTCGCGGATGGCGTCGGCGTCAAATGCGGCGGGCGCTTCCATCGCCGTCAGCGCGAACAGCTGCATCAGGTGGTTCTGCAGCATATCGCGCACGATCCCCGCTTCCTCGTAGTATCCGGCGCGGCCTTCCAGGCCCAGGTCCTCGGCCGCCGTGATCTGGACGTGGTCCACGTAGCCCCGGTTCCACAGCGGCTCAAAGATGGCGTTGCCGAAGCGGATCGCCATGAGATTCTGCACCGTCTCCTTGCCCAGGTAATGGTCGATGCGGTAGACCTGCGACTCGTCCCAGGTGTCGTGGATGGCGGCGTTCAGCCGACGTGCGCTGTCCAGATCGCGTCCGAAAGGCTTCTCGATCACGAGCCTGCGCCAGCCCTCGGACTGATCAGCCAGGCCCAGGCGGCCCAGGCCATTGCTGATCGGCTCGAACAGGCTGGGCGGGGTGGACAGGTAGAACAGCGCATTCTTGCGCCCGCCGTGCGCTTCCTCGGCACGGTCCAGTTCCTTGCCCACCAGATCGTAGACCTCGTCCTCACCGAACTCGCCGAACTCGTAGAACAGCAGTTCGCGGAATTTCTCCAGACTGCCCGGCTGGATCGTGTCGGTCTCCTTGCTCTCCTGCAACGCCTTGACCGCGTAGTCCTTGAACTCCTCGTCGGTCATCTCCTGACGGCCCACGCCCACGATATTGAAGGCGCTGCCCAGCAGTCCGTCCTGCCACAGCCCGAAAATGGCGGGCAGCAGCTTCCGTCGCGACAGGTCACCCGTCACTCCAAAGATGACCAGGGTGGCCGGTTCAGGGGCACGGGTCCGGCGCATGGTGGCTCGGAAAGGGTTCTGACCGTCGGCTCCAGCCGCGCTCCGTGTGCGCTTGCGCGACCTCGCTGGAGTTGAGGAGGAAGAACCCTTCCTGGTCACGGGCTTTTTCTGGGTTGCCCCTTCGGAAGCCGAATTGGAGGGCTGCTCAGGCTCCGCCGCCTTCTTGCCACGCTTCGCAGTCATTCGTTGCCCTCAACGCGTTCCTGGCCGGTTTCACCCAGTTGCTCTTGCATGGACCCGTCGCCCTGCTGCCCGTCCCTGGAGGCGTGAATGTTTTCCGGTGCAGCGGCCTTGGGGTGCTGGCCCGGCTCCACTTCCGGCACGAAGCCTTCCTTTTTCGGCGTTTCCAGCGTCTTGACCGCATGACCGCCGAAGGCGCGGCGCATGGCCGACAGCATCTGCCCGGCATAGCTCGTTTCCTGCTGGCTGCGGAAGCGCATTTGGGTCGCCAGCGTCATCACGGGGGTTGGCACCCCCTGTTCGATGCTGTCGATGATGGTCCAGCGCCCCTCACCGCTGTCGGCCACATAGTCCGAGAGCTGGTTGAAATCCGCCGAATTCTTGAGGGCCTCGGCCGTCAGGTCCAGCAACCACGAGCGGATGACACTGCCGTACCGCCACAGCTCGGCGATCTGGGCCATGTCCAGCCCAAACTCCTCCTTGTGACGCATCAGCTCGAAACCCTCGGCGTAGGACTGCATCATGCCGTACTCGATGCCGTTGTGGACCATCTTGACGTAGTGGCCGGATCCTGACGGACCCATCCGTCCCCAGCCCTTATCCGGCTCAGGGGCCAGCACTTCCAAGACCGGGCGCATGCGCTCCACAGCTTCTTCCGCGCCGCCCACCATCATAGCGTAGCCCTCGGACAGGCCCCAGACACCACCGGAAGTGCCCACATCCACCATATGGATGCCCTTGGCCTCCAGGTGCTCGGCGCGGCGCATGGTGTCCTTGAAATTGCTGTTGCCGCCGTCCACCACAATGTCGCCGGGGGCCAGGCGCTGACCGAGATCATCGATCACCGACTGTGTGATCTTGCCGGCCGGGACCATCACCCACACCGCTCTTTGACCGGGCTCGCCCAGCGCCCCGATCAATTCGTCCATCGTGCGCGCGCCCTTCGCGCCCTGCTTCTCGATCAGCGCGACGCTTTCCTCGCTGCGATCAAAGCCGACGACCTCCTGGCCACCGCGTGTCAGGCGCAGGACCATATTGCCGCCCATCTTGCCCAGACCGATCATACCCATTTTCATTGAGCTCACCTCCGTTAGGGGGAAACGCTTCCATAGCTTCTGTCTGCAGGATTCCCCGTGTGTCTCACTGTCCAGCAAGCATGATACGCGCGCCTATTCTTGGGAGAAACTTGTCCTGATCTTCATTGCCACCTGACTGGCCGCAGCAGGCGAGGCGGGGCCAGCGAGCGTATTTCAGGCGGGAATACGGTGCATTCAGGAGTGGTACGTTGACGGTATGACCGCCCTTTCCCCCACTTCACCCGCCGCAGTGCTGGACAAGGCTGCGCGCGGCGAAAGACTGAATGCTGCCGAGATCGAGGCGCTGTACGGACTGCCGCTGCCGGACGTGGCTGGGGTCGCCAACGCCCTGCGCCTGGAGAGGCGGGACCCGGACACCGTAACCTTCCTGATCGACCGCAACATCAACTACACGAACATCTGCAATGTGGGCTGCAACTTCTGCGCCTTCTACCGCACCCGGCGTCAGCAGGACAGCTATACCCTGGACTACCAGGAGATCAGCGCCAAGATCGTGGAGCTTGAAGAGGTCGGTGGCACCCGCATCCTGATGCAAGGCGGCGTGAATCCCGAACTGGGTCTGGACTATTACACCGGTCTGCTGCGGCACATCAAGGCAAATCACCCCACCATCCGCATCGACGCGTTCTCGCCGGAAGAAGTGCTGTTCATGGAGAAGACCTTCGGTCTGAGCCTGGACGCCTTGCTGGACACCCTGATCGAGGCTGGTCTGGACGGCCTGCCAGGCGCAGGCGGTGAGATCCTGGAAGACGACGTCCGGGCCAGGGCCGCCCCTGCCCGCATTCGCAGCGAGGACTGGTTCCGCATCATCGACGCTGCCCAGCGCAAGGGGTTGTATACCATCGCCACCATGGTGATCGGCTTCGGCGAGACCTTTGCCCAGCGCGCCAGCCACCTCCTGAAGATCCGCGAGCAGCAGGACAAGGCCAACCGCGACTACAACGGCAACGGCTTCTCGGGCTTCGCGATGTGGACCCTGCAGACCGAGCACACCCGGCTGGCCGGCAAGGCCCCCGGCGCCACCGCACACGAGTACCTGCAACAGCTGGCTGTGGCCCGTATCGCGCTGGACAACCTGCACAACATCCAGGCGTCTTGGCCCGCGCAGGGCTTCAAGGTGGCGCAAGCGGCGCTGTATTACGGGGCGAACGATCTGGGCTCCACCATGCTGGAAGAGAATGTAGTGTCGGCGGCAGGTGGTGGCGGACGCCACAAGGCCACCGTGCGCGAACTGGTGCGTATTGCGGTGGACGCCGGCTTTACCCCGGCCATCCGCAACAGCCGTTTCGAGATCATCGAGTGGCCCGACGTGCAGACGGCGCTGGGCCACCACGAGTCCAACCCGGAAGAGGCCCGCGCCGTGGGGGCCGCCCTGGCGGCTGGTTAAGCCATGCTGGCGCTGGCCGTCGTCATCTGTGAATGCGGCCCCGCTGAGGCCTGGGACGCCCTCGCGGCCCCCACCCCTCCGCCTGAAGCGGGGGAGTTGATGGAACCCGGACAGCCCAGTCCCTGGCAGGCCGAGGCCCGCTTCATGATCGCCAACGCGGACGAACTGTTGGGCCTGCTGGAGCGTGCTGGCGTGGCTGACCGCGCCCATCCCAGGCACCTCAGCACCATGGTCAGTGCCGATCTGCTGTTCGAGGACGGTGATATTACTGGAGAAACGTGGCTGAGCCGCAAGGATCTGACGTTGCTGAAACCATATGCCACGCCAGAGATGCGGGCACGGATCGACGCCTGGGACGCGTTTTCACAGGTCTTCGAGGACGCTGGACAGGTCACCCGGCTGATCGTGTGGTTTATCCGCTAGAGAGGAAAGAGGGAATCGCTACTAGAACGGGCTGGAGGAGGCCACCGTCTCGCTCTGGGACTGGAGACTTACAACTTAAGCGCTTTGTGGTCAGGCCCCACAGTGGTCATCAGTTGCTTTGTGTGCAGCCAGCGCGGCGATATTCTCTGCGGCAACTGCCCCAACTCAACCGACGTTGACCTCCGCTTCCTGGGTCGGCTGAGCAGCGGCAGCCAGCCAATCCCCATGCCGGGCCAGAATTACGTTGAACCCAGGAACGCGCGCAACTGTCAAGTCGTGCAGGGGCATCGGCGCGTGCCCTGGCATGATCACCGCCCATTCCCTGCGGAAATCACGGCGCAGCGTGATGGCGCGTGCGCCGAACTGCAGCGATAGCGGCGGATCGTCGCGCAGTTCCACGCACACGCCTGAACCGTCCACGGGGAGGTGGACACGACTCTGCTTAAGTGGGGGGGGCAAATCTTCCCAGCGGTGGGCGGCGACATCGATTGCTCCGGCCAGTCGGTCATCCCAGGTGCCCGTCAACCCCAGCGGCCGCGCCGCAGCCCGCAGGGTGTCCAGAATGGCCTGTGCATTGTGTGGGGCCAGGTGGGCGCACAGGGCCTCGGCCCCCTTGCGGGCAAAACACATCAGCGCGGTAGGCGAGGCCAGGGCGTACTTGGCAGCGCTGCTGGCCGTCAGAGATCCGGAATCCACCCGGCCGTCACGCAGCAGTTGGGCGGCGGCCCGGCCCAGGCGAAGGGCAGCGTACGATTCTGCCGGGTCCAGCAGCAGCGAGACGGCTCGGCCCAGCGAGACCAGTCGGACCAGTTCATCGTGTGGACTGGTCTGGGCACGCAGCAGCAGGTACGCGCCACTCACGAAGGCCCGGAACTGCGTGTGGGGCAGTTTCAGGGTCACGCCGCGTTCCAAGGGGTCTGCCTGGGGTTGCAGCAACGCCACCTGATTGCCGGCCAGCAGTTGCCAGTTGTGACCGATGGCCTGCCAGTGGAAATCCGTTTCCCGCCAGCGCACGCCCTGGGCGCCCGGCAGGTAAATGACAAGGTCAGCCGCGCCGTCATCTGGCGCGCGCAGGGCGATGTTGGGCTGGACCGCGTACAGCACGCTGTGATTGGGAACGCCGACCAGCGTCGGCTGCGGATCGCTGGCCAGCAGTGGCCCCAGACCCTCGGTCAGGTCTCTTGCCGCCTGTCGGATAGCCGGACGCTCACGTGGATCGCGTGATGAGGGCTCGAACTGGGTCTGCAGGGCCTGGATCAGGGTGTCCTTGGCCTGAGGGGCCAGTTGTTCACGCTCGGCGGCGGCCACCCAGGCCCGCAGGACATCTTCATCGGGGTGACGTGGAAAGGGCGTCTCCTGAATCTGTGTCAGGGCTGTTTCCAGCCGCGCACTTCCGCCAGGCTGAAGCAGCAGTTCAACCGCGGCCTCCATCAGCACCTGCAGGACCTGGGGGTTGTCCAGAGCGGTCAGTGGATCGTTCAGTTTGGGGACAGCGAAGGTGATTTGACCGGCCAGCCCCGCCTGCCCGGCCCGCTCGGCGTTTTCCAGCGCGGCGTACAGCACCCGCAGGCTGAGCAGTTCTGGCTCTCGGCGCCAGTCGGCCAGGTGGCTCTTCAGGGCAGCGCGCGCGGCGTCTCCCCAGGCCAGCACGTGCAACTCGTGCCACGCCTGCGCCTCCTCGGACTCGCTGTTCGGCGTGACATCCCAGAGAGCCTGTTGTGGGGGCAGGGGAGAGGCGGCCTGCGGCCTGCTGAGGGTTTTCTGATACGCACGGAACTGACGATCTGCCTCCAGCAGCCGTCGGTACAGCGCCGATTCCAGCGGCGCGCTCAGCAATTCTTCACGCAGGTTGGCCAGCGCACGCCGTCCGCTGCGGGGCACCCGGCCCTGCAGCGTATCGGCCACGCGGTACTCGTAGAGCTCGACGAGTTCTGCCCAGCGCTCCCCCAGGCCTGGAGAAGAGTTCATGCCGCTGTCCATATCACGCGTCATCCTGCGGCGCGGGGACGTATCTCAGGCACGGGGCGGCCGGGCCCACTTTCGGGAGTCGTGGGATCAGGCCCCATCGCTTCTGGACCGCCTCCGGCATCTTCCGGCCACTATGCGCCGGGCACTCATACAAAAAACTGTCTGCCAGTCCGCTGCGCGCTGACTGGTTCTGAAGCGTTTCTTGAATTGGCAGTCGGCCATACCATCGGCGACTCCAGCCGAGTGGCACCTTGAGGTATGGCACACATTGACCTTTCGATCCCGAAAAGCGTGCAGGAAAATGCGAAGAGGGCACTGAAATTGCGTGACGAGTATGGCTTCGGTGGTACAGAAGTCGGCGAACATATGGCCGAGCAACTTGCGGAAGGTGGCGACCTGACCGAGGAAGAGGTGCGCCATGTCTCGCAGTATTTCCCGCGCCACGCCGGGGACAATTTGGACGAAACGGGTCAGGGGGACGAGAGGCCCTCACGCGGGTACATTGCCTGGATGCTGTGGGGCGGCGACGAGGGCCGCGAGTGGAGCGAGGGCGTCGTGAAAAAGCTCGACGAGCGTGACGAGAAGGAACAGAAAGGCTAAGGGAAGCGAAATGCGCGGGGGCCGGAGCGCAATTGCTGCTCCAGCCCCGCCCTGTCCAGCGGTCAGTTCTTGTCGCCCTCATCGTCGAAGTACTCGAAACGGAAGCTGCCGATTTCCACCGTGTCGCCTTCGCGCGCCCCGGCCCGCCGCAAGGCGTTGTACAGCCCCTGGCGCTTGAAGACCCCGCCCAGGTATTCGGAGGCGTCTTCCATGTAGCGCGAAAAGCGCGAGATGCGTTCCTCGAAGCCGCCTCCATGAATCTCCCAGACCCGCTCGTTCTCTCCGGTGGTGATGATGCCCACACCCTTGGCGGGCGGATCTTCGCGGAAGGTGATGCTCAGCGCTTGCGCCTGCACCTCGTCGGGCTCGATTTCCAGGGCGTTCTGCTGCGCCCACAGTTCGCGGTCCGGCAGCATCTGGAACAGGGTTTCGCGCAGCATGTCCAAGCCCTCGCGCGTCTTGGCGCTCACGCGCAGCACAGGCAGGCCAAATTCGGCCAGCTCGTCCTCCACCATCACGCCCAGGTCATCCTCCACCAGCTCCACCTTGTTCAGCGCGATCAAGGCGACATTTTCCAGCAGGGTGGGATCGTAAGCGCGCAGCTCGGCCTGAAGCTGGCGCATTTCCTCCACCGGGTCACGGGTCACGTCGAGCACGTACACCAGCACGCGCGTGCGGCTGATGTGACGCAGGAATTCCAGCCCCAGACCCTTGCCCTCACTGGCTCCCTCAATGATGCCGGGAATGTCGGCCAGCGTGAACCGCTCCTCGATCTGGTTGCCCTGCTCATCCACACGGTCCACGACGCCCAGGATGGGGGAGAGGGTGGTGAAGGGGTACTCGGCAATTGCCGGGTTGGCCCGTGACAGTGCCGCCAGCAGGCTGCTCTTGCCTGCGTTGGGGTAGCCCACCAGCCCCACGTCCGCGATGAGGCGCAGTTCCAGGCGCACCCGGCGCTTCTGCCCCGGCGTGCCCAGCTCCGCGAAACGGGGAGCCTGCCGCGTGCTGCTGGCAAAGGTGCTGTTGCCGCGCCCGCCGTAGCCTCCGCGCGCGATGATTTTTTCCTGCCCCACGCGCACCAGATCGGCGATGACCTTGCCGCTGTCCTCGTCGAAGGCGGTGGTGCCCACGGGAACGTCGATAAACACATCCTCGCCGTCGCTCCCCTGACGCAGACGGCCCTCGCCGTAGGCGCCGTTGGGGGCCTTGAATTTGCGGCGCCCCACCAGCCGTTCCAGCGACTCCACGCCCTCGATGGCCCGCAGAATGATGTTGCCCCCGCGTCCGCCGTGCCCGCCATCCGGACCGCCCTTCTCCATGTATTTGGCCCGGTGGAAACTCATGCTGCCGTCTCCACCATTGCCTGCATTGACTTCAATATTTAGTACATCTCGAAACGCCACAACCCACTCCTTTGCACGGACTTCAGAGCGTGAACCCACGTCTGGCCGCAAATCCACAGCCCTCAGCGCCCACATGCCCACACTTGAAATGAGCGCGGCGCTGGGGCCGCCAAATCAATGCAGCTTATCAGGCGGCAGGGAGATGGGCGAGAGGGCACATGGGACTGGGTGGAGGAACAGGCCGTGAGGACCCCGCCTTCACCGTGAATTTTAAATGCGGCCCTGCTCTGGCCCCAACCTGCCCTAACCTGCTAGAATATCCCGTTTCAGAGCGGAGGGCGTGGCATCTCTTACGCATCAGACAGAATCCTGCGCGGCCCGATTTGACGTGCTGACCGCGCTTTTCAGCAAAAGAAGGGAGCGATCCTCTTGCAAAATAATCTAGTGGTGCGCGGCGCGAAGGAACACAACCTCAAAGACATCACCGTGGAGCTGCCGCGCGATCAGTTCATCGTGATTACCGGCGTGTCGGGCAGCGGGAAGAGCACGCTGGCCTTTGACACCATCTACGCTGAGGGTCAGCGCCGCTACGTCGAAAGCCTGTCGGCCTACGCGCGCCAGTTCCTGGGCCTGATGGAGAAGCCGGACGTGGAAAGCATCACCGGACTGTCGCCGGCCATCTCCATCGATCAGCGCACCACCAGCCACAACCCGCGCAGCACGGTGGGCACCGTCACCGAGATTCACGATTACCTGCGACTGCTGTATGCCCGCGTCGGGACACCGTACTGCCCGGTCTGTGGACGCAAGATCGAGAAGCAGAGTCCCAGCGAGATCACCGACCGATTGCTGTCCGAATTTCCCGACAAGCGTGCCATCCTGCTGGCTCCGGTGGTGCGGGGACGCAAGGGCGAGTACCGCAAGCTGTTCGGCGATCTGCGCCGCGAGGGCTTTGCCCGCGTACGGGTGGACGGCACGCTGTACGAACTGGACGAGGCCGAGAAGCTGAAGCTGGAAAAGTTCGAGAAGCATGATGTGGACGTGGTCATCGACCGCGTGACCCTGCGTGAGACCGACCGTAGCCGCATTGCCGAGAGTGTGGAGCTGGGCCTGCGCCGGGGCGAGAGCCTGCTGCGCGTGCTGCTGCCGGATGCTGCGGAAGACGGCGGCGCGCACGAGGAGCTGTACTCCGAGAAGTTCGCCTGCCCCGAACACGGCAGCGTGCTGGAGGAACTTGAACCCCGTTCGTTCTCCTTCAACTCTCCGTATGGCGCGTGCGGTGATTGTGCGGGCCTGGGCAGCAAGAATGAATTCTCGCCTGAGCTGGTCATTGACGAGAAGCTCTCGGTGGCCGAGGGGGCCATCCTGCCCTGGAGCAAGAAGGGTACGGGCGGCGGCATCTACTACTGGGACAAGTTGCAGGCGCTGGCCGAGCATCTGGAATTCAACCTCAAGACGCCGTGGCGGGACCTGCCAGCTGCGGCACAGAAGGCCATCCTGCATGGCCCCGGCCAGCCCTTCGAGGTGGTGTATCGACGGGGCGGCAAGGAAACCATGCGGTTCATGACCGAGTTCGAGGGGGTCCTGACCAACCTGGAGCGCCGCTACGCCGACACTGAATCGGAGTTCATGCGCGAGAAGCTTGAGGAACTGATGGAACTCAGCCCCTGCCCCACCTGCGGCGGCACCCGCTACAAGCCTGAGATCCTGGCGGTGCGCGTGGGTGGACTGAACATCGCGCAGGTGGGCGGCATGAGCGTGCTGGAGGCGGATGCCTTTTTTGGGGGTCTGCAGGACGGAACCCTCAACCATGACGCGATTGCCGCGTACCTGAAGGGCCATCTGGGCGGCACGGCGCGCGCCCACGCGCCGCGCCACTACGAGTACACCCTGAACGCGTTTGGCGCAGCCGTGGCCGTGCCCGTCCTGAAGGCCATCCGCACCCGCCTGAAATTCATGGTGGACGTGGGACTGGACTACCTGTCGCTGGACCGTACCGCCAACACGCTCTCGGGCGGCGAGGCGCAGCGCATCCGCCTGGCCACCCAGGTGGGATCGGGCCTGACCGGTGTCCTGTACGTGCTGGACGAACCCAGCATCGGGCTGCATCCCAAGGACAACGGACGATTGATCGGCACGCTCAAGAACCTGCGTGATCTGGGCAACACGCTGCTGGTGGTCGAGCACGACGAGGACACCATGCTGGAGGCCGACTATCTGGTCGACATGGGGCCGGGCGCGGGCGTTCACGGCGGCGAGGTGGTGGCGGTGGGCACGCCGCAGGAGGTCAGGGCCAACCCCAAGAGCCTGACTGGGAAGTATCTGCGCGGCGAATTGAAGATCGACGTGCCCACCTCTCGCCGACGGGGCAATGGCAAGAAGCTGAAAATCTTCGGCGCGCGCGAGCACAACCTGAAGAACGTGGACGCCGAGATTCCGCTGGGCACCATGACCGTCGTGACCGGGCCGTCCGGCAGCGGCAAGAGCACCCTGATTCACGACATCCTGCACGCCACGCTGGCCCGCGAGCTGAACGGCGCGAAGACCACGCCGGGCAGATATGACCGCATCGAGGGCATGGACCAGCTGGACAAGGTGATCGAGATTGATCAGTCCCCGATCGGCCGCACGCCCCGCAGCAACCCGGCCACCTACACCGGCGTTTTTACCGAGATTCGTGACTTGTTCACCCGCACCAATGAGGCGCGGCGGCGCGGTTACCTGGCCGGACGTTTTTCCTTCAACGTCAAGGGCGGGCGCTGCGAACACTGCAAGGGCGACGGCGTCATGAAGATCGAGATGAACTTCCTGCCGGACATCTACGTGCCGTGTGAGGTCTGCAAGGGTGCGCGCTACAACCGCGAGACGCTGGAGGTCAAGTACAACCACAAGACCATCAGCGACGTGCTGAACATGACCGTGGAGGAGGCACACACCTTCTTCGAGGCGATTCCCAATATCGAGCGCAAGATGCAACTGCTTCTCGACGTGGGGCTTGGCTACATGCGGATCGGGCAACCCAGCACCACGCTGTCGGGCGGCGAGGCGCAGCGCATCAAGCTGGCCTCCGAACTGTCCAAGCGGGCCACCGGCAAGACCATCTACATCCTGGACGAGCCCACCACGGGCCTGCATTTCGAGGACGTCCGCAAACTGATGGAAGTGCTGGACCGGCTGGTGGAGGGCGGCAACACCCTGGTCATCATCGAGCACAACCTGGACGTGATGAAACGCGCCGATCACATCATTGACCTGGGGCCGGAAGGTGGCGTGCGCGGCGGCACGATTGTCGCCACTGGAACGCCAGAGGAACTGGCCGCCCATGCCACGAGTTACACCGGGGAGTACCTGAGCCGCGTGCCGGGCATTGTGGCTGCGACGGCGGAAAAGAAGGAGCGCGAACTGGTCCTCTCAGCCCCCGCCCGCAAGTCTCGTGCTAAGAAAGGGGCAGCATGACCAAACCGCCCGCGTCCGAGCAGTCTGATCTGCACCCTGAAGCCGTCCAGCCCGCCGGGGAACAGGCTGTTGCCGAAGTCACCTCCTCGGCATCGGCGGACGCGGAGCAGACGGTGGTGGCGCGGCCCAGTGGAGGCGCTGTGGTCAATCTGACCAAAACCTCCGGGCAGGGCGAAGAGCTGGGACGCCCTTCGCCCGCCCGCGCCGCGCCGCCGCTGACCCCCCTGCCCAGCCGGGCCGAGGAGGAGCGGCCCTACCGCACCCGCTTCCTGAATCTCCTGCGCCTGCTGGGTGGCTGGGCGGTGCTGGGGGCGCTGGCCTACGTTATGTGGACGCCCGGCGAGTGGTACAACAGCCTGCTGGTGTGGGTCTTCCTGGTGATCGTGGCTGACGAGTTCGGTGGCTGGTTCGGTTATCTGGGGCTGCTGTTGGGCGGGCTGGGCTATTTCAGCCCCTCGTTGCCGCCGGCGCAATGGCTGGTCATTCTGCCGCTGGTGGGCGGAGCATTGATGGCGCTGCTGCTGGTCAAGCACTCGGGCGGCGTGCTGGTGCTGCCGTTCGCGGGCCTGCTGTATGCCGGAACGCTGCTGGCGGTGGCACGCTTCGGGACCAAGTTTGATCCCACCCTTAAGCTGCCTGCCAACGACACGTTTCTGCGCGCGGCCCTGATCGCCATGCTGGCGGGCCTGGGATTCAGCCTGGTGCGGCAGTTGATCGGGCTGTGGCTGCGGCGGCGTGGACGGCAGACTGCCGCCGTGGGCCTGCCGGCCTGATCCTCAGACTTTCCATCTCTGGCTTCAGCCGAGCGCCCGGATACAGCTCACCTCCGGGCGCTAAACTCTGGGCCATATGACCAGACTTCAGGGAAACAACCCCAATCGCACGATCCTGGTGGTCGGCACGCTCATTGCTGTGGTGCTCATCGCGCTGGCGCTCTTCGCGGTGCGTCAGAAGCCCGCTGCCAACGCTGGGGCGGCCCTTAGCGCCGACTTCAATCTGGACGGTGTGCCTTACATCGGTCAGGCGGACGCGCCCGTGAACATCGTGACGATCGAGGACTTCAAATGTCCAGTCTGTAAGCAGTTCAACGACACCATTGAGCCGGAACTGAAGACCAAGTATGTGGACACCGGCAAAGCCAAGATCTACACCCTGGTCTGGCCCTTCCTGGCCGAGAACGCCCGCCTGCCTACTGACGACAGCAAGATCGCGGCGCAGGCTGGCCGGTGCGTTTACGATCAGGGCGGCAACGACGCCTTCGAGGCCTACAAGAACATCCTCTTTCGTGCGCAGGGCGACGAGTCCACCGTCTGGGCCACCAAGACCCGTCTCAAGGATCTGGCAGGCAACGTGGAAGGCATCGATCAGACCCGCTTCGCGACCTGCCTGGACACCGACGCCACTGCCGCCCGCGTGGACGCCGATGAGAAGCAGGCCATGGACGCGGGGGTGAACCATACCCCAACCGTGTTCGTGAACGGCAAGGAAGTGGTGAACGGCAGTGGCGCGAGTAGCTATCTGGCCGCCGACGTCAGCAATGCTGTGGACGCCGCCCTGAAATGAGCGAGAAGTCCGTAGCACTCCCCCCAGAGGCCACATCTGAACCCCTGCGTGGCCACCGTCAGGGCATCCTGACCCCGGACAACCGGCTGTATCTGGCGTGGCTGGTGGCCCTGGCCGCCACGCTGGGCAGCCTGTATTTCAGTGAGGTCAGAGGGTTCCGCCCCTGCGTGTTGTGCTGGTATCAACGCATCGCCATGTACCCGCTGGCGGTCATTCTGGGTATCGCCGCCCTGGGTAGTGACCTGAACATCCGACGCTACGTGCTGCCGCTGGCTGCGGTGGGCTGGGTGGTGGCCCTGATCCAGAATCTGGAAGACTGGAATGTGATTCCCACCCTCAAGGCCTGCAGCGCCCTGGTGGACCCCACCGTGGTTCCCTGCAACACGCCCTGGCCTGTCTGGGGGGCTGGCGCGTTGTCGGGCCTGAACCCGATTCTGACCATTCCGACGCTCAGTCTGATCGCCTTCACGCTGATCATTGGCCTGCTGAGCTGGCGCAGAAGCCGGACCTGAACCCATCCGTCCACAGCGGGCCACCGGAAGTATTTTTCCGGTGGCTCTTTTCAGAGGTCAGCCATGAATACCTTCACCGTCCAGCCTGCCACCGCCGAAACCCTTTCCGATCTCGTTGCCCTGGTCACGGACCGAGAGGACGCGGCCAGACGCCTGAGCATTCTGCGCGAACGTCTCGCCGGGGGACAGCTTCTACTGGAGCGGACACTGATCCTGCGTTCCGAGTGGGGCGTGGAAGGTCACGTGCTGATCAATGCGATCCCTCGGATTCCGATCATTCCTCACTTGCGGGCCGACGTGCCGGAAGCAGGAGTTGTGGCGCTAGCCCACGTTATTCGTGAGCATGCTGAACCCGAACAGCAGTTGCTTCTGACGGACGCCCTCGCCCCACTTGACGCCGCGCCTTTGGAGGCTGCCGGGTGGGTCCTGGACAGCCAGCATGTCATCTACGAGACTGAGCTGCGCGCCCAGAGCTACCCGCTGGACCTACACGCGCAAACCGTGGACCCCGACCGCTCCGGTATTCGCGGGCTACTGGAAGAACTGGGGCAGCCTGATCTGGAATTGTCTCAGGGCTGGACGCTGATCGCCCTGCCTGGAGGGAATGGGTCGCCGGTGGCGCTGGGCGCGGTTGGTCCCGGCGGACGTCCGGGCTCTGCCAGCATCAACCTGATCGGTGTGCTGCCGCAAGGCCGTGGACAGGGCATGGGCACGCGCCTGCACGCGCATCTGATGGCGCTGGCCGCTCAAAACTTCGGGCGTCACGATGGTGGTACGGAGGCCGACAACGCAGCCATGCGCCGCATTTTCGATAAGCACGGCTCACGGCAGATGGCGACGCAGCTGTATTTCATACAGGAGCATTGAGGCCAGCCCACTGACCGCAGCAGAAGGCCCTCTCCTGATCGAAGAGGGCCGGACGGAGGGCGCGTGGGTTCAGCCCCGCACCACCTCCAGAATCTTGTCGCCGTACTTTTTCATGCGCTCCGGCCCCATGCCCTTGACGGCTTTCAGGTCCGCGTCGGTGTACGGCACGCGGCGGGCGATCTCGGCCAGGGTGGCGTTGCTGGCGATGATGAAGCGGCTGATTTCCTGCCGCTTTGCCTCGGCGTTGCGCCATTCGCGCAGGCGGGCGTAGACAGCCGCCTGCTCGTCACTCAGGTTGGCAGCGGGGTCTTCCTTGGCGGCGGGCAGATCGGGGGGCAGGATCACGGGCGCCAGGTCTGGTGCATCGTGCGCTTCCTGCCGGGGCGGGCGCTGCTGCCGTTCACGCCCGCGCCCGGAGGACTGTTCCTGGGGCGCTGGCGACTGGGCTTCGGGCTCGGCGTCGTTTTGTGCAGAACCCGCATCTCCCGGTACGTCGTGTTCCTCGGACGCGGGCGTGAGCTCCGGCTGGTGGCGCACGTCCGGCACCCCAGCGTCCAGAGGGGTGAAATCCGGGCCAGAACTGACCGGCGTGGGGAGGCGCACGGGCGGATGGTTCAGGTCGCTATAGACGATTTCAGGTTCCCAGCTTTCCTCGGTGGGTGTGGAAGCGGAGTCCGGAGCAACGGCGGCGGGAGCCTCAAAAGTGAAGCGTTCGGGAGGGCTGGCCTGTGTCCGGTTGTCCTGTTCCTGACTGGCCGGGGGGCGCTGCGCCTCTGTCCGGCTGGACTCACTCTGGTTGGGGAGGCTGGGACGATCGCTGCGCTCAGGCCGGTCTCCCTGGCGGAAATCCTGACGGAAGTCGCCCCGACCCTCCTGACGCGGTCTGAAGTCACGTCGCCCATCCCGGCGGTTCTCGTTCCGCCCCTGGCGTGAATCGCTGTCCTCGCGTCCCTGCTCACGGCTGGGTGCGGGCTGAGCGCTCTGCGAACTGTCCTGCGCCCTCTCCTCGCGTCCGGTCTGTTTCGCAGCGCCGTACAGCAGACCCAGTGCGGCCTCGGTGTCCTCCAGGCCGGGGGTCAGAATCACGCCGGCGGGCACGCTGCGGGTGGCGGCCCGCACACCACCGGGCGGCTGGGCGGTGTCGGGGGCGGCGTCGGGGGCCAGCAGCAGAGCGGTGGGGCCAGCGCTCTGGGCCGCGCCGCCCAGCCGATCCGCCAGGGCAGACACCGTGCGGGCCGCGCGGGCTAGCCGCAGGGGCAGCGTGGACACGTCGCGCAGAGCCAGCGCCACACTCAGTTCACTGGGGGGATCGGTCACGGGTTCCGGGGCCTGGTCGGCGCCGAACAGGACAGCCAGCGACACGTCCCCGTGGCCGGTCAGGGTGGCTCCGTCGCGGTACACGATCAACTCTGCGCCCACCCCCAGCCAGCCACTGCCAGGAGCCAGCGTGGCGTCGGCGATCACCGGTACGCCGGCCCGACGGGCGCGCTCAATGTCTCCTGGCTCCGGCTCCAGCAGCCACACGCCCCGCGCCCCGCGCCAGTCGCCGTCCAGCGGCGCGGCGGCCAGCCCGGCTACCGCCAGCAGGTCACGGTTCAGCCGCAGGCGTGAATCCACCCGAATGGTCCCCTGGCCCAGCAATGCAGCCAGTTGTCGCGCGAGTGCCGCCTCGCCGGGCAACAGCAGGCCCCAGGCCGCGCCCTCCAGCGCCGCCAGAGCACTTGAAAGGCGGGCGTGGGGATCCCCGCGTTCGGCGTGCAGGCCGACCAGCCGGGCATCGGGGCGCGTTTCGGCGCGGGATGAGCGTGAATCTGTCATGCGCTCTATTGTGCAGCACGCTTGGGTCAGGGGGTTCATGAAGGCAAATAAGGCAACCTTAGGCCTTGTCTCCCCGTACCGTGGATGAATGAAAGCGCTGCTCCTGTCCGTCTTGTTGCTATTGCCCGCTGCTTCTGCCCAGGGCAATGCTCCGCCCACGTCCCAGCCCACCACCGTCACTACACCGGCTGTCCCCTCGACCCTGACGCTCAGCGCCCCGCTGGGCACGCAGGTGGAATTGCAGACCACCACGATCAGCCGCACAGGAGTTTCCAACGTGCAGGTCACGGCGCTGCCCGGTTCGGCGGCGTCGGCGGATGAACTGGCCACGATCAGGCGCAGTGTGATGGCTGGCATGGCGGGCGCGCAGGCCGTGACGGTGAAGGGCAAAGTGTTCTACCGGGTCACCGGGCGGGACGCGGGTGGCAACGTCACCCTGCTTTCCAGCGTGGTTCAGAACGTGCCGGGTCAGCCGCCGGTCACCCTCAGAATCACGCAGACGCTGGCGCGGAACGGCGCGGTGAGCGGCCTGAAGGTCGAGAGTGACACTCCGGCGCTCAACGCCGCCTTCGCTGGATTGGCCAGCGAAAAGCTGCAGGAACTCGCCAATCAGAACGGCGCCAACTTCGCTGCCGTGTACGGGCAGCCGCTGGTGGTCAATCAGCCACGTTCGCAGACGGTGACGGTGGACGCGACCGGCCTGCTCTCGGGTCTGCTCGGCGCATTTGCGTCCCAGGCTGAACTGCCGGAACTGTTCGGTCAGATCCAGTCCACCCCACTGCAGCTCACCACCGTCACCACATACGGCGGGTTGAACGCTCAGGGGCTGCATACCTTTGCCCAGACCAGCCGTTATGATCGCTGGAAGATCAACGTAGGGGGCAGCGCGGACCTGCCCAGGTTTGAGGTCGAAATGACCGATGGGCAGGCCAGCAGCACCCAGATCTATCGCAAGGACGGCCTGCCCGGGCCCTCCAGTCAGACGAGCCGGCAGATGCTGAACATGACGGTGGCTATTGAAGGCGTGCAGGTGAGCCTGACTATGACCATCGATCAGAGCGTGACGATGACATTGCGCTGACCCACGGCCCACCCCTCGCCGCGCCCCTGGCTTACAAACGACGCTTACAAACGCCGCCCCGCACACGCGCCATGCTGTGTCCAGACGGAGGTCACGACATGGCGCGCATCACGCGGTACAGCAAGTTTGAAGGCGAACTGGATCAACTCGATTCCAGTGAGCTGATGCAGATGATCCAGGAAGCCTTGCTGGGGCAGGGCATGAACGACCCCTACGATCCCGATCCCAACGCGCGTCCTAGCATGGACGACCTGTTCGACGCCATTCTGGAAGCGCTGGCCGAGCGCAACATGATCCCAGAAGAGCAGTTGCTGGAGGCCATGCAGTCGGCGGATATTCACGAAACCGCGCTGGGCCAGCAGATCAAGAACCTGATGGACAAACTCCAGCAGGACGGCTTTATCCGCAAGGAGTTCGAGGACTCCGACGGACAGGGCGGCGCGGACCAGACGGGCGAGGCCACCTTTCAGCTCACCGACAAGAGCATTGACTTCCTGGGTTACAAATCCCTGCGTGACCTGATGGGCGGTCTGGGCCGCAGCAGCGCGGGCGCGCACGACACCCGCGAGTACGCCAGCGGCGTGGAGATGTCCGGCGAGCTCAAGAACTACGAGTTCGGCGACACCCTTAATCTGGACACCACGGCCACGCTGGGCAATGTGCTGAGCAAGGGTATGGAGAACATGGAGGAAGCGGATCTGGTCATCCGCCAGGCCGAGTACAACTCCTCAGCGGCTACTATCGTGCTGCTGGACTGCTCTCACTCCATGATCCTGTACGGCGAGGACCGCTTCACGCCGGCCAAGCAGGTGGCGCTGGCGCTGGCGCACCTGATCCGCACGCAATACCCCAGCGACACCGTGAAATTCGTGCTGTTCCACGACAGCGCCGAGGAAGTCCCGGTGTCCAAGCTGGCGCAGGCGCAGATCGGGCCGTACCACACCAACACGGCGGGCGGCCTGCGGCTGGCCCAGCAGCTGCTCAAGCGCGAGAACAAGGACATGAAGCAGATCGTGATGATCACCGACGGCAAGCCCAGCGCCCTGACGTTGCCGGACGGACGGATCTACAAGAACGCTTACGGCCTCGATCCCTATGTGCTGGGGGCCACCCTGCGCGAGGTCGCCAATTGCCGCCGCTCCGGCATTCAGGTCAACACCTTCATGCTCGCCCGCGATCCCGAACTGGTGGGCTTTGTACGCCGCGTCTCTGAGATGACGAAGGGCAAGGCGTACTTCACCACACCGCAGAACATCGGCCAGTACGTGCTGATGGATTTCGTGACCAACAAAACGAAACTGGTGAACTAGCGGCGGAACGCGAAAAGCGGATGGCCTGAGTACGGGCCATCTGCTTCTTCTTGGGGCAACCCCAGTGGGCTGCGGCAGCCTTGCCCTATGATCTCTGCACGCGCGGCTGCGTTTCAGAAGCCGTCAATCAGACAATGCCCCTGGCTTATTCCCATTCAATCGTGGCGGGCGGCTTGCCCGTGATGTCGTAGACGACCCGGTTGATCTCGTGGACCCCGTTGACGATCCGGTTGCTCATGGTGGCCAGGAACTCCCAGGGCAGCCGCGCCCACTCGGCGGTCATGTAGTCGTCGGTGGTCACGGCGCGCAGCGCGGCCGTGTAGCTGTAGGTGCGCTCGTCACCCATCACGCCCACGCTCTGGATCGGGGTGAGGATCGCCAGCGCCTGCGAGCAGCCGTCATACAACCCGAATTCGCGCAGGCCGGAAATGAAGATATCGTCCACCCGGCGCAGGATGTCCATCTTTTCCTCGGAAATGGCACCCAGGCAACGGATCGCCAGTCCCGGCCCCGGAAAGGGATGACGCATGCGGATGTGCTCAGGCAGGCCCAGCAGGCGGGCGATCTCACGCACCTCGTCCTTGAACAGCGTGCGGAAGGGTTCCACCAGCTTGAAGTTCAGGTCCTCGGGTAGGCCGCCAACGTTGTGGTGGCTCTTGATGTTGGCCGCGCCGCTCTTGTCCGCACTCAGCCCGCCCGCCGATTCGATTACATCCGGGTACAGCGTGCCCTGCGCCAGGAAATCGAACCCGCCGTGTTCCCGCGTCTGCTTCGCCGCCTCGCGCTCGAAGGCCCGGATGAACTCGCGCCCGATGATCTTGCGCTTCTGCTCGGGGTCCGAGACACCCTCCAGGGCGCCCATGAACTCGGCTCGGGCGTCTACCGTGACCAGATGCACGCCCAGCGGAATCAGGGCGGCCTCCACCTGTTCGCGTTCGCCCAGGCGCAGCAGGCCATGATCGATGAAGACTGCGGTGAGCCGCTCTCCGATCGCCCGCGCCAGCAATAGCCCCAGCGTGGAGCTGTCCACGCCCCCGCTGATCGCCAGCAGGACGCGTCCCTCACCCACCTGTGCCTGCACGTCCGAGACCAGTTCGTCGATGATGTGTGCAGCGGTCCAGTCGCGCGCCACGCCGCAGATGGTCAGGAAGTTGCCCAGAATCTGCCCGCCCTTGGGGGTATGCACCACTTCCGGGTGAAATTGCAGGCCGTAGCGCCGCGTTTGCGTATTTTCGATGGCCGTGACCGGGGTATCCGCCGTTTCAGCGATCACCTCGTACCCCTGGGGCAACTGCGTCACGCTGTCGCTGTGGCTCATCCAAGCGACGAATTCGCCGCTGATCCCCTCGAACAGCTGGCCGCCGTAACGGGTCAGATCGGCCTTGCCGTACTCGCGTTTGCCCGCCCGTTTCACGTCGCCCCCGGCTTCGTGGGCCATGTACTGCATGCCGTAGCACACGCCCAGGATCGGAAGGTCCAGGTCCATCACGCCGGGGGCAGGCTTCGGCGCATTCTCGTCGTAGACGCTGCTGGGACCGCCCGACAGCACGATCCCCTGCGGGTCTTCCTGCTGAATGCGCTCCAGCGTGGCCGTGCCGGGCAGGATCACGCTGTAGGCCCCCAGCTCGCGGAACCGCCGCGCGATCAGGCGGGTAAATTGACTGCCGAAATCCAGAATGACGACGCTCATCGCTGCCGATTGTGGCACGGCGGCGCGTGCCGGAGGAGGCTGCCCTGCACCATCAGGTGCCCACGTCACTCAGGGGGGTTGGCATTTGAAACCTCCAGCCCGACTATTCCAGTCAACCTCACGCTGCTTTCCCGTGGCAGGCGGCACAATAAGGCCATGACGTCCGTTCTTAACCCCCAGACCATGGCCGAGAAGATTCTGTCCCGGCGCGGCGATAGGGCCGTGTACGCTGGAGACCTCGCCGTGGTGGAGGTCGATCAGGTGATGGTGGTGGACTCTATTGCCCAGAGCTTCATCGAGCGCATGACCCATGACCTCGCAGCCATGCCAAAGTACCCGGAACGCGTCTCCATCGTGGTGGACCATGTGGCCCCGGCCAGCACTGTCAGCGTGGCCCAGGCGCAGAAGGAAGCCCGCGAATACGCTGCGCGGACCGGCGTGGCCCTGTTCGACGTGGGGCGTGGCATCTGCCATCAGGTGCTGATGGAGGAGGGACTGGCGAAGCCGGGCTGGATCGTGCTCGGGTCCGACAGCCACTCCACCACCTACGGCGCGGTAGCTGCCTTCGGCACGGGAATGGGGGCCACGGATATCGCCCTGGCCGCCGCCAGCGGCAAGACGTGGCTGCGTGTCCCGGAAAGCGTGAAGGTCACGTTGACGGGAGAACTGCGCCCCGGCGTGAGCGCCAAGGACGTGGCGCTGGAAATGATCCGCACGTTGGGTGCGGACGGCGCAACGTACCAGAGCATCGAGATTCACGCCGGGGACCGGTTCACGCGCGGCGAGCGGATGACCCTGGCCAACCTATGCGTGGAGGCGGGCGCGAAGGTGGGCCTTGTCGTCCCCGGCGGCGAGATTCTGAGCATGTACGACGTGCCGGAGTGGGTGTACGCGGACGACGGCGCAACCTACGTGCGGCAGATCGAACTCGATCTGGGGGCCCTGAACCCCCGCATGAGTGCCCCCAGCGAGGTGGACAACGTGCATGACGTGGCCGAGTTGCGGGGCTTACAGGTGGATCAGGTTTTTATCGGGACCTGCACCAACGGGCGGCTGGAAGACCTGCACGCCGCCGCCGAGGTTCTGCGGGGCCATAAGGTCAGCCCAGGCACGCGCCTGCTGGTGATTCCGGCCAGCTCGCAGGTGATGGAGGCCGCGATGGAGGATGGCACCCTGCTGACCCTACAACGCGCCGGGGCGGTGCTGGGCACGCCGGGCTGCGGTCCATGTATGGGCCGTCACCAGGGCGTTCTGGCGCCGGGAGAGGTCTGCGTGTCCACCAGCAATCGCAATTTCATCGGGCGCATGGGCGACAAGGACGCGCAGATTTATCTGGCGTCGCCTGCGGTGGCCGCAGCGACGGCGGTGATGGGAAAGATTGCCCTGCCGGGGGACGTGGGGGCGGCGTAAGGGCAGGGGCCGCCTTACCTTTACCCTTCGGGGGCGTCCAGCGTCGGCGGCGTGATGTCGTCGACGTAGAACCAGCGCCCATCCACCTGCGTGAACAGACTGCGTTCGCGCAGCACGTACCGCTCGCCCCGGTCCACCTGCAGGGCGGCGCTGAATTCCACCTCCTCACCGCACGCCTCATGCACTTTCAGCCACAGGTAACGGGTGGCCGGGTTCAGGTGCAGGTCTGATGGGCGCGTGTCCGGGTGCCAAGTGGCGAGCACGTAGGGGGCATTGCCCAGCGCGTACGCCGAGTAGCGCGAGCGCATCAACACTTCAGGGGTCTGCGCGGGCCGCGAGCCGTCGTGTGCCGGGCCGCAGCAGTGGGCGTAACTGCGCCCGGAGCCGCACGGGCAGGACTTGAACGGGGGATAGGCCAGCGGCATGCGGTCAAGCTAACGCAGTCGGGGGGGACAGGTGGGCTCATCTGAACCGGGTTCAGCGCACAGTTCAGGTCGGGCTGCTGGCGCGGATGGCTTACAGAGCCTTGTTGTCACAGAATGGACAGACTGACCCGTCATAATGGCCCCGGATGACCCGCGCCGATCCGATCACCTCGTTGCAAAATCCTCAGCTTAAGCGGCTGGTGCGTCTGCATACGCGGCGCTCGCGTGAACAGGAGGCCGTCATTTTAATTGAGGGCGCCCGGGAACTGTCGCGTGCGCTGGCCGCTGGCGTGCAGCCGACCGAGATCTTCAGCGCCCCTGAACTGCACAGCCCCGAGGCCGCTGAAGTGGCCCCGACGCTGCCCACCCTGCCCACGCTGCTGTCGCCCGCCGCCTTCGAGAAGGTCAGTGGGCGTGAGAACCCCGATGGGCTGCTGGCTGTGGCGCCCAGGCCCGCCGTCATGCTGCCTGATCTGCCAGGCGACGCCGTGGTGGTGGTCCTTGACGGCCTGGAGAAACCCGGCAACGTGGGCGCAATCCTGCGGACGGCGGACGCCTCGGGTGCGGCGGCGGTGCTGGTGCTGGGGCGCGGCGCAGATCCCTACGGCCCCAATGTGATCCGCGCCAGTCAGGGCAGCGTGTTTGCCCTGCCAGTGGTCGCGCTGGACGAGGAAGCGGCGCAAGATTACCTGACGGCGCAGGGTTGCGTGATGGTGGCCTGCACCCCCGACGCGCCGCACGTCTACTGGGACGCGCCGCTGACCGGACGGGTGGCCCTGCTGCTGGGGACCGAACACGGCGGGCTTCCCACGCACTGGCGACAGGCAGGGAGCCACGGCAGCGGTCTGAGCGTCCGCATTCCCATGGAGCCGGGCAGCGCGGCCGACAGCCTGAATGTGGCGACGGCGGCAGCCCTGATGTTGTTCGAATGTGCCCGGCAGCGCCGGGGCACGGGAGCCGCCGGAGCCGGACAATGAGCCCAGCTGCCGACTATGGTCAAGATCCCTACCGCGAGTGGCTGCGAACCCGGCTGAGTCAGGAACTGGGGCTGCACGGGGCCGAGGCGGCGATTCAGGGTGCGGTGCAGCGCCGGGGCTGGCCAGCCCTGCGGGCCCTGGGGCCGCGCGACGTCGTGGCCGTATTGCAGGATGTGTACAGCGGGTTGCGCCAGACCATCGGGGACACCCGCGCCGATGCCTGGTTGCAGGGCACGACCGTGGACCTGGCCGACTACGCTCAGAGCGTACCGGTTCCGGCCCAGCCCACCCCCGGCCCCCTGGCCCCCGAACCCACGCCCGCGCCGCTGCGCTGGGGACGGCGGGCCCATGACCTGCCGTTGCTGCTGGCCCGCGCCAATGCCGAGATCGCGGGCCGCAGCCTGGCGGCCGTGCGCGCGGACGCCACCCTGCTGGGTCTGGCCGGAACCGCCGAGTGGGACTTGCAGGCCGCTCTGGCCGAGGTGAGGCGCTGGGAAACCGAGGAAATGCTCAGCAGCCTGCGGGCCGATCAGTCCCGCGTCGAGGTGGCCGACGCCGTGGCCGCCGCCGTGGCCCAGGCCGAGTGGCTACGCATGCATGTCCGTGAGCTTCAGACCGAGGAGCGGGGCGGCCACAACGTCGGCGTGCAGCTGGCCCACGCCCACCTGACCCTGACCCAGCTCGATGCCTTTCTGGAAGCGTTTCTACCGCTTGTGGACGCCGACGACGCAGACCTGCCGCTCTCCTCGCCCCAGGCCAGACTGGACCGCGAGTTCTTCTCGCTGGAAGTGCCGCTCAATCCGGCAGTGCTGCGCGCCCGCCACGCCCTGAAGCTGGCGCAGTGGCGGGCCGAGGCTGAGCCGTCGGCGGAGCCAGCCGTCGTTGTGGCCCAACAGGCCCTGGAAGCGGCCGAGACTGAGGCACGCGCGCAACTGGAGGCCACTCTGCAGTCGGCGCGCACCGCCCAGGCCAAGTTCGCGCCGCTATGGCAACAGGTGGGCGCGTTGGAAGAGCGCCTCAAAGTGCTCGGCCAGCGCGGCGGCGATCCCCTCAGTCGGGCACGTGTCCGTCTGGAATGGCGGCAGGCTCGTGCGGCGGCGCGGGTGCAGGCGCACCTGCTGGAACAGGCCACGCGGTTGCTCGAGGCGCTGGTGGATGGGTCCGATCTGCCCAGGCAGCTCTCCATCTAGGCTGGGAAATCGGCAACGAAACCTCAACCTGTTTGGCGTTCTGCCGCCCACCCCATGGTCTACCCTGCGGCCATGACCAATGAACCGGGAGAAGTGGCGTTCAAGGACAACGAGGCCAAACAGCAGTACGAGGTGTACGTGAATGGTCAGCTGGCGGGACACGCGGAATACCGCCCACTGCCCGAGGCGCGGCTGCTGCCGCACACCGAACTGGACGATCAGTACGAGGGCCAGGGCCTGGGCTCCAGACTGGTGCAGTTCGCGCTGGATGATTTGCGAGAGCGCGGCCTGAACGCCGTCCCGACCTGCCCCTTTGTCGCGAGCTACATCCGCAAGCATCCCGAATACCTGGAACTGGTGAAGCCCGAGCAGCGGCGGCCCCTGGGGCTATAAACCGCAGAGGCGACTTTCGACCTAACGTTTGTTAGTCTGAACTGATGGCCTGGAACCACAAGCGGCAGATCGGAGCAGCACAAGTCATCAGTCTCACGGATGGCAACTTTGGACTGGACGGCGGCGCCATGTTCGGCAGTGTGCCCAGGACGCTGTGGGAGCGGGTGGCCATGCCGGATGAATTGAACCGCATTCCGCTCAGGATCAATCCTCTGCTGGTGCAGCTGAATGGCGAGAATATCCTGATCGAGACCGGGTTCTGGGACCGGGGCGGCGAGAAATTTGAGTCGATCTACGGCCTGGAGCGCGACGAGACGGTTTTCCGGGGGTTGGAGAGTGTGGGGCTGTCTCCTGACGACATCCACTTGGTGATCAACACCCACCTGCACTTCGATCATGCCGGGCGCAACACCACGGCGCTGAACGAGCCGACGTTTCCCAACGCCCGTTACGCCGTGCAGGCGCGTGAGTTGGAGGACGCCCGCCATACCCATGAGCGCAGCCGTGCGAGCTACGTGCCTGACACCTACGAACCCATCGCAGATGCGGGACTGTTCGACCTGATCGAGGGCGAACATGAACTGCGCCCAGGGCTGAGCGTGCTGCCCCTTCCCGGTCATAACCTGGGCCAGCAGGGTGTGGTTCTGCGGAGCGGCGGCCAGACGCTGGTGTACGTCGCCGATCTGGTGCCAACCCTGGCCCACACGCCTACGCCATACATCATGGGCTATGACCTGTACCCTGTGACCACGCTGGAAACCCGCAAGAAGTACCTGCCGCAGTGGTTCGAGGAGGGCGCGATCATCTGCACGCCGCACGATCCACAGACTGCCTTCGCGCGCCTGAAGGAGAACCCGAAGGGCGGCTTCGTGGCGGTGGCCGACGAGGGTCAGACCGTCTAGCTGTCCGCCCGTCCTCTCCGCCATCTGGCCTATTTCAGTGCGCTGACCATGCGGTACTCTGGCGCGTTATGTCTGCTGTCCCCAGTGTTGCCCCGCCATCTGAAACGGTTAAGTCGCCTATGCGCGAGATCGCGTCCATCGCCGTACCTGTCAGTCTCGAGATGGTCATCCAGCTGGTCCTGACCTTTATCAACCAGATCATCGTGGGGGCGCTGGGGGCGGTAGCGGTGGCAGCGGTGGGTCTGACCGGCAGCCTAAGCTTCCTGTTTTTCGTGACCCTGGGCGCGCTGGGCTCTGGTACTAGCATTCTCATCGCGCGGCGGGCGGGGGCAAATGACCGCGCGGGCGTCAACCAGACCCTGAGCGTCACGCTCGTGGTCAGCCTGCTCCTGGCCGGCGCGCTGACCGTGCCTATTATTCTGAACGCAGACGCACTGTTGCGGCTTGCGGGCGGCGCGGCAGACGTGACGCGCACCGCCGTGCCATACATGCAGGTCAGCATGCTGGCGCTGCTGCCCGGGGTACTGGGCTGGATTTTCAGTGGGGCGCTGCGGTCGCTGGGCCACGCCCGAACGCCACTGGTGGTCACAAGTTTCACGGTGGTGGTCGAAAGCCTCGCCGCCTACGGTCTGGTGTTCGGCGTCGGCCCACTGCCAGAGTTGGGTGTGGTGGGTGCGGCCTGGGCGCTGGTCATCGCCAATGTGCTGAAGGCCATGCTGCTGGCCTATCAGGTTTACGGGCCGCGTCACCTGGCGGCCCTGCAATTCCCCAGCCGCCCGGCCTTGCGCGCCATTGCCGGGCCGCTGCTCGCCTTAAGTGCGCCGCTGGCCTTTACCGAGTTCGTTTGGAGCCTGGGCAACTTCATGTACGCCGCCGTATTCGCCCGCGTCGGCACAGTGGCGCTGGCGGCCAGTCAGATCGTCAGCACACTGGAGGGAATCTTTATCGTGGGCTCGTTTGGCCTGATGAGTTCGGCCACGGTGTTCATCGGGCGCTCGCTGGGGCAGGGCGACGCGGCGGGGGCGCAGCTGTGGCTGGCCCGGATCGCTCGCGCCGGACTGGTCACCAGCCTGGGTTTCGGGATCCTGTTTGCCTTGAGCGCTCTGCTGGTGCCGGGTCTGTTTCCGAAGGTAGGGGCGGCAGTTCAGCACGTCGCCGTGATCGGCATTCTGATCAATGCCAGCACGCAGATTTTCAAGGTTCGTAACATGATCGTAGGCGGCGGTATTCTCCCCAGCGCCGGCGATGGCAAGGGAATCATTCTTGGCGATGCTGTGGGCGCTTTCGTGGTGGGCCTGCCGCTGGCGATCATGCTGGGGCTGTACACACCGCTGGGCGTCTGGGGCGTTTTCCTGGCGCGCGGGCTGGAGGAAATCGTGAAGGTGGGTATCTTCGACTGGCGGCGGCGGCGGGTGAACTGGGAGCGCCTGGCGCTGGAACAGGCTAGGGCCACCTGAATTTGTTCTGGATGATCGGTCAAATTCAGGCATGTCCAACGGCTTATATCGGCGGCT
This sequence comes from Deinococcus humi, assembly GCF_014201875.1. Taxonomy (NCBI): domain Bacteria; kingdom Thermotogati; phylum Deinococcota; class Deinococci; order Deinococcales; family Deinococcaceae; genus Deinococcus; species Deinococcus humi. The sequence goes on from NZ_JACHFL010000003.1 coordinate 154,570, forward strand.
CGAGTCCTGTCGGGCCGCCTTTCCTGGATGACGCCAGTGCAGTAATCACCACTCGGCATGACGGCATCATCTGACCCATCAGTGTGGCTAACGCGTCCGGGTAGACAAAACTGACAGCCAAGAAGGCGTGAATCTGGAAGCCGAATGTTCCATTGACGGCGGCAAGCTCACACAAAGACACGAACTGGCTTTAATCTGCCTGAATAGGCACAGGAAAAGGGGAGAGGGAGGCGGGCCCTGTTGGCCGCCTCCCTCTTTTTCTTCCCTAACGCTTATAGCATTTTTGCTGTGATTTCCACCTGTCGTTTCGCCTGATGCCGGATGCTGGCTTTGTCAGCATCGCTCAGGGGCTCGCCGTCGGCGGTCACGCTGGTACCGTACGGATTGCCACCCGATGCGAAGATCACCGGATCGGTGTAACCGGGCGGCACCAGGATTGCGCCCCAGTGCATGGCCGTGATGTACAGAGTCTGCAGCGTGGTTTCCTGGCCCCCGTTGGGGTTCTGGGCGCTGGTCATGGCACTGAAGGTCTTATCGGCCAGTTTCCCCGTTCCCCACAGACCGCCCAGGGTATCGATAAAAGCGCGAATCTGGCTGCTGGCGCCGCCGAAACGGGTGGGCGAGCTGAATAGGATGGCATTGGCCCATTCCAGGTCATCGGGGGTGGCCGTCGGCACGTCAGCGCTACGTTCCTGCTGCGCCTTCCAGGCATCCTGGGTGTCGATGACGGCCTGCGGCGCGGTCTCCTGAACTTTCAGGACGCGCACCTCTGCCCCGGCGGCGCGTGCGGCCTCGGCAGCCTCGTTCGCCATAGCATAGTTGGTGCCATAGGTGGAGTAGTAAACGATGGCAAGTCTGACTGCTTTGGATTCCGATTCACTTTGATTCGTCATGCTCCGAGCCTACATCATAGCTGTTAATAGTTCAATATTAAGTCAAATTAATGGGGGATGGGAACGCGTAACTGTGCAGGACTTACCTGCCCGATTTACTCTGTCCCGCCCTTTCTTGTGTAGCTTAATTTCAACTGAGGTTGCTGTGGCGACACGATATCCCTCGGGTGGTAGATGTCCTACGCGAGGGATGTCGCGCACAACGGCTTACCTGCTTTTGCCCGTTGCATTTGCAGAAAATTGTTAGGGACGCAGCACCTACTAAGCCGAATGGCGTACGTTAATGCACTTAATGGTGTAGGTAATATAACGTTTCCATCTTCAAAATAGTTTCATTATCTTAAACATGATGGTGACCTTATGAGCAGTCTTGATCCCCCCCTGAGCCCGTGTACCGCGTTAGCCGGGAGCGACGATCCCGTCGAGCGCTTGACCACATGTATGCGCCAGCTTCACCGTCTGGTCTCCGATCAGCTGATGGGCAGCCTGCAAAGTGAACTGCAGGGCGAGGACGTGAGTTTCACGCAGATGACTGCGCTGTACAAGGTCCGTGCGTTTGCGCCTATCAGCGTGACAGTGCTGGCCGAACAGCTGGGCGTCAGTCTGCCCGCCACCAGCCAGCTGATTCAGGAACTCGTGGGGCGCAAGCTGATGGAACGCCGCGAGAATCCCCAGGACCGGCGCGAGAAGCTGCTGGCGCTGAGCGAGAAGGGACAGCAGTTCCTGACCGTCAAGGAAAAGAACATGATGGGCGCTTACAGCGAGGTCTTCGGGCAGGTCCGTCTTGAAACTCTCCAGACGGCTGAAAGCGCGATCAATGCCCTGCTCAGCGAGATCTACAAGTCCAGCCCCCGCCCCGCCGACCGTCCCCCCACCCCTTCCGAGGAACGACTATGATCCGAAACGCACCACCCTCCGGGGACCCCAACCCCGAAGACCGCATCAATTACGCCGAGGTACTGCCGCATCAGACCAAGATCCTGATTCTGATTGGCACCCTGCTGGGGCTGTTCCTGTCGGCGCTGGACCAGACCATCGTGGCCACCTCGCTGCCGCGCATCGTGGCCGATCTGGACGGCCTGAACCTGTACGCCTGGGTCACCACCGCCTACCTGCTGGCTGGTACCGCGATGGTGCCCATCTACGGCAAACTCTCGGACATCTACGGCCGCAAGCCGGTTCTGATGTTCGGTATCGTCGTCTTTCTGATCGGCTCGGCGCTGTGCGGCATGTCCGGTGAGCCATTTTTTGGCAACCTCTTCGGCGGCGGCATGATGCAGCTGATCGTGTTCCGGGGCCTGCAGGGCTTCGGCTCGGCGGCATTGACCTCGGTGGCGTTTGCCATCATCGCCGATATCTTCGCTCCCGCAGAACGTGGCCGCTATCAGGGTCTGTTCGGCGCCGTCTTCGGCCTGAGCAGCGTGATCGGCCCTTTGCTGGGCGGCTTCCTGACCGACAACATCTCCTGGCGCTGGGTCTTTTACGTCAACCTGCCCATCGGGTTGATCGCGCTGGCTTTCATCTTCAGCAAGATGCCGCGTCTGGCCAGTGGCCTCAAGCCCAAGATCGACTATATCGGTGCGGTGCTGGTCCTGACCTTCTCGGTCCCGTTGCTGCTGGCGCTGACGTTTGGGGCTGAGCCGGAATACGGCTGGACGGACCCCACGGTATTGGCGCTGTTCGCGGGCGCAGCGGTGTCGCTGATCGCCTTCCTGTTCGTCGAGTCGCGCCACGAGAGTCCTATTCTGCCCCTAACGCTGTTCAAGAACCCCACCTTTGCCTGGGGAGTGACGGCCCGCTTCTTCCTGGGGGCGGCCTTCCTGGGCGCGATCCTGTTCCTGAGCCTGTATCTGGTCAACGTGCAGGGCGTCAGCGCCACCAAGGCCGGGACCGCCACCATCCCGCTAACCGTGGGCCTGATCATCGGTTCGGTGGCCAGCGGCCAGCTCGCTTCGCGTCTGGGCCAGTACAAGAACCTGATCCTGATCGGTCTGCTGATGATGGTGGGCGGCTTCTACCTGCTGTCCACCCTGAACGCCGACACGGCCTACAGCCGGGTGATCGTGTATATGGTCATCCTGGGCCTGGGTATCGGCCCTGCCCTGCCGTTGTTCACCCTGGCGATCCAGAACGCCGTACATCGCTGGGAAATCGGCGTGGCGACCTCCAGCGGTCAGTTCTTCCAGCAGATGGGCAGCACCATCGGCACCGCCGTGTTCGGCGCGGTGCTGACCAGCACCCTGGCCACCCAGGTCCCAGAGCAGTTCCGCGCCGCCGAGGCCGGCCAGCCACCAGCGGTGGTGGCGCAGCTGGAAACCGCTGCCAAGCAGGCGTCTAATGCGGGCAGCGCGCGAGGAGGCGGGGACGCGCCCACCTTTGACAGCGTTCAGTCCAAGATCACTGCGGGCTTTGCCGCGTCCTTCGGCAGCGTGGAGACGGCGGTGCAGGGCGGCGATCTGAGCGCCCTGACCCAGGACCCCAGCCTGCCTGAAGCGCTGCGCAGCGGACTGGGCAACATACCCGCCGCCGCCCTCCAGAGCGAGGAAGGCAAGGCGAGCGTGCTGGCGCAGATCAAATCGCAACTGGATAGCGCCCAGACAGCGGCCATCGCCGAGGCCAAAAAAGTCTTTGATCTGTCCAGCCGTGCCTTCAAGGTGGCCTTCGCCAACACCATCAGCCGCATTTACCTGATCAGTATCTTCGTGGCCCTGCTGGCGTTCCTGGCCACCCTGCCGATGCCCAACCTGAGACTGCCCAAGAAGGGCGAGGGCCAGGGCGGGCCACAGGGAGAAAAGCGCGGCGGTCTGGCTTCGTTGGAAGGCTGAGCACCCCAGTTTAGGAGTGGGAGGCGGGCTGAGACGGGCCTGCCTCCTGCTTTCCTTTCCATATGGCCCGACCTCTCAATGGGTTTGGCGGCCTCCTGCCCTTCAGATGAAAAAGGCGGCGCAACCAGAACAGGGTTGCGCCGCCTTTCTTTGACCCGCTCAATTCAGCAGCGTGCCCCGAATGCCCTGGGCGCAGGCCATGCGGTGGCGGACATCCTGCGCGTCCAGCGTGCCGTGTTCGCGCAGGCCAGCCGCCACCACGCCGATCTCGGCCCAGGCGCGGCGCACCAGGGCGCGGGTGCGGGCAGACAGAACGGCCAGGTAGGCGTCCAGCACCTCGCGCTCCTCCGGTTCGGTCAGGGCGGCCTCTAGCAGGGCGTGGGCGTTGCGGCATTCGGCAGGCTGGGGTGCACTCAGTCCCAGCAATTCGGCGGCCACGGGCGCGGCCAGCGCCGCCATCACCACGTCTTCCAGCAGGCCACGGTTGGCGCGCATGGCTTCCACGTCAGGGGAGAGGGCGTAGCGCACAGCCGGACCATTTGCTACGGACACCGCCTCGATCCGCAGCGGCGCGCGGCCCGACAGCTGGGCCAGGACGGCCTCAGCAGCTACCAGCGTGGCCATACTGTGAAGATCAGGAAGGGCGGTGGGTGCGGGAAAGGGAGAAAGTCTGGGCATTATTCCGAGTCCTCTGCTCAGGATTAGAGCACAGATGGACGCAGCCGGAAAGGGAGGAAGTGGCAAAAGCGGAGGCTCCCTTGATGGGGAGCCTCCGCTCAAAGGGGAGCAAAATGTTACTGCTGGGCGCTGGGCTGCTTGCCCTGAGCATCGCTGCTGGGGCTGAAGGTCAGGCACTGGGCCATGTCCGCGCTCATGCTGACCTCGATTTGCCCGGCGGTGCACTTGTGATCGCTGTTGAAGCGGCAGGAGGTGGCGTCGCAGCGGCTGACGGTGGTGTTTTCGTTCATGTCCGCACTTTAATGACCCGAACCCACCTCTTCAGTGTGCTGCCGCGTCATGTAAACAGACCAGAGAGATCAAACAGAGTCGTTTAGTCGGATATCAAAAGCGTGTTTAATGCGTTGTCGGCGCGTCATGGCACCTGCGCTCAAGTACTAATGAAACAAGAATCAAGAAGAGAAAAAGCCGGGAGGAATTGATTCCCCCGGCCTCTTTTTAAGATCAGCTTTCGCTAGCTGTGAACCGTCGCGCCGCGCTGGCGCTGACGCAGTTCTCGCGTCTTGAGGGCTTCGGCGGCGAAGAACGAACCGACGACCGCCACCACCGAGCCAACCTGCAGAAGCACACCGTCCCAGGTGGCGTGCAAACCCAGCCACAGCCCCAGGCTGGCCGGCAGCGTAAAGGGCAGCGGGTGAACCGGCAGCCAGCCCACCAGTTGCAGGGTATGCACCGTATTGCCCACCATGACCGCCAGCACCGCCGCGATCAGCACGCCCGTCCAGACCAGCAGCTTCTTCATGGGCAGCTTGGCCTGCCACCTGAAGACCGCCACACCCACGCCGATAACCAACGCCAGTCCGACGGCCGTGCCACCCAGCACCGACGCCGCGCCCGCCTGCAGCACCAGCGATTGCAGGAACAGGGTGGTCTCGAAACCCTCGCGGTAGATACTGGTGAAGCCCAGCACGGCCAGCCCCCACCACTGGGCGCGCATGGCCCCGTCCACGGCTCCGCCGCCGTGCGCCAGTTCATGCTTGTGCTTCTGGAACGAGGCCATGCGGTCCGTCCAGTACACCTGATGGAAGAACCAGTTCATGATCAGCAGCAACACGCCAATGGCGATCACGCTGACCACGGCCTCCAGCTTCTCGCCGTAGCGGCCCAGCAACGACAGCGCGCCCTGCATGATGAACCACGTGATGGCCGTGGCCCCGAAGGCGGCGGCGGCTCCCAGCCACATCGGGCGGCGCAGGTGACGCACGGAATCGCGCCGCAGACTGCCCATCAGCGCGGCCAGGATCAGCACCGCCTCCAGTCCCTCGCGGAACACGATGATGCCGGCATTGGTGGCTACAGCGACGGGAGCGACCTCAGTGCCCAGAATCTTGGCAATATTTTTCAGCGTGATCTGAAGCTCGGCTCGGGTGCCCTTGAACTCGCTGGCCGGAGCCTGCTTTTTAATCAGTGTCGCCAGGCCTGTCGGGGCTGTGCCGTTCCAGATCAGTCCTTCCAGATGGGCTTTCAGTTCAGGATTGAAGACGGCGATGCGCGCCTCGGTGCCGCTTTCCAGCAGGGCGTAGGCGTCCAGGCGGGCCGCTTCGGCGGCAGACCACTCTCCTGCGCTGGCGGCGGCCATCACGGCGTCCAGCTGCGTGCGGACCACATCCAGATCCGCGCCCGCATCGGCCTTCTGCCAGTCGGCGGGAAAGGCCGCCTTCACCTTGCCCAGCAGGGTCCTGACCTGCGTTTCCACCTCGGCCGGAGCAGCAGGCCGGGCGGTCATCGCCTGCGGTGAGAGGGCGGCGTTCAAAGAGGCAAATTCGGAGCTGAGCGTCCGAGCCGCGTCCTGATCGGGCAACAGCGGGGCGATGTCGGCCAGCGCGGAGACCGCGCCTCCCAGGAAGGTACGGGCCTCGCCCACCTCGACCTCCTGCGTGACTACGGCACGGCCCCCGTCCAGCTTGACGCCGCGCGCGTATTCCACCGGCACCAGCGATAGGAAGCGCGTGACCTGCGAGGCCCGCGCCGTCAGCTCACGTTCGCTCAGGGGCGCGGCGCGGAAACCCGAAAGGCTGGCCTGCACGGCGGGAAGCGAGCTGGGAAGCGCTGCGAACTGCCCTTCCAGCCGCGTGGCGGCGGCCTCCCCGTGCTGGCCCACGTAGGCGGGCTGCAGCAACTGAAAGTAGCCCTGCGCCAGCGCGGCCTGTCCAGCGGCCAGGGTGCGGAATCCGCGTGCCTGGGAGACTTCCAGTTCCCTTAGCGCGTCGTTCAGCCGCGCCTGATACCCGTCCAGCACGTCCGAGCGCACGGCTTTCAGGGCCGCGTCCGGCTTCAGCGTTCCGGTGGCCAGCGCCTCAATGGCCCCGGTGGCATCAACGTTCAAGCGGGTCAGGGGGCTGGCGACGCGGAATTCGCGGGCAGCCAACCAGTCGCGTGCGGCGTCGGCGTTCCCAGCCTGCACGCTCTGCTGCAGCCCAGTATAGGCGCCGCGTAATAGGGCGGTCCAGGCGGTGGCCCCGGCACGGTTCAGGGCGATCTCGTCCCCCTGACGGGCCGCGGCGTCGGCATCCTTAAGCGCGGCGCCAACCTCGCGGGCAGCAGTGGGATCGGCGACCTGCCACTCACTCTGCACGGTCTGGTAAGCCTTGCTCGCCTGCCCGACCAGTCTTGATGCCTCGGCACGGTCAAACGAGACTTCCAGCCCAGCCTCAGCCAGTGAGGAGCGCATGGTCTCGGCGGGTGTGGCGAGGTCTGCGGCGTCGGCAAGTCCGGCGCTCAGGGCCAGCAGGGCAGCAATGCAAAGGCTCCTCATCACTCTACCTGCACGCCCAGCAACGCTGCCGCCTGGGTGATGCGCCCCGTGATGACGGTGGCGCGGTTCTGGGCCTCGCGCTGTAGTTGCTCGGCCTGCTCGGGGGTGTAGCGGCGGGTCTGCTCGCGGGCCACCAGCTTGTTCACGTACAGTGCCAGCTCATCAAGGCCCGACTGGATCTGGGTGTCCAGCGTGGCGTTTCTGGCCTTCACGTCGGGGCTCAGGCCCCGGTACATTGCCCGCCACGAGCTGACGTTGCCCACCAGATCGGCCATGCGCGAGATCACCACGAAGTCCTTGCGAACGCTCCTGTTGCCCATCACGAAAGGACTGGACTTCCAGTCCTCGAAGAAGACCGGCCCAACGGTGGGAACATTGCCCACCAGTGCTCCGAACACGTCCTCCCGGCTGGGATTCCAGGCCCTGGCGGCTTTCTGCAACTCCAGGGTCTGACGGTGCAACTCGGCGGCGGCGGCCTTCAGGACATTGGCGTCGGGCAGCGCATCGCCGAAGTCCATTCGGCCATTGCCGTCCACGTCGAACGCCACTCCGCTGTTGTACGCCTTCACCGTGCCCCACAACGTCCCCTCGTTGACGCCGAAGAGGTTGCCCGGCTTGAAGAGCGTCCGGCCGTCCGGCAACTTCAGGTCAAATGGCACCACGTCCTCGCCGCCGTCCGCCGCGCTCGTGCCGGCGTCCAGAATCACGTCGAACTCGATCAGTGACTCCACTCCTGCCACGATGCCTTCAATGTCCTCATAGCCAGGGCTGGCCTTCGTCCACCCGGCGCGGGCGGCCTGAAGAGTGGCGCGGGTCTGGGGATTTTTCGCCAGCGTCCGGTAATTGAAATTTGCACTTTTGGCCAGTGTGTAATACCGGTCTGCCGCCGCGTTCAGCGCCCGCGTCCCGGCCAGTTGCGTTTCCAATTTGCCGCTCAGATAGGTCTTGACGCCGCTCAGATCGGCGGCGTGCGCGGAGGACAGCAGGCCGAAACCCAATGTGACGGTCAACAGTGGTCGTGATGGACGCATGGTTAGATACTGAACTATCCTGAGTAAGTAAGTCAAGATTGATTTGGAGAAGAAGTGGAGGTTGTCCTATGTGGATTTCAACGCGCGCGCAGTACGGTCTCCGTGCCCTGATCGAGATTGGCCGTCAGCCGGGCGAACCCATCTCGCTCAAAGAGGTGGCGACGCGCCAAGACATCAGTCTGCATTACCTGGAGCAGATTGTCGGAGGCCTGCGCCGCGCCGGTTTCGTGCAGAGCGTGCGCGGGGCCAGGGGCGGTTACCAACTTGCCCGCGCCGCCGCCGACATCAACGCTTACGAGGTGGTCACCACTCTGGAGGGCAGCATTGCCCCGGTGCAGTGTGTGGAGGACGATCACACCTGTGAGAGCCAGAACGTCTGCGGCACCCAGGAACTGTGGTTCCGGGTTGACGCTGCGTTGCGCGAGGTGCTGGGCAGCACCACCCTGGCTGACCTGATTGTGGAAGCGCAGGAACAGCAGCACGCTCGCCTGATTCAGCTGGCCTGAAGAGCGTGAGGGCTGGAACGATTGGGCAGGCTAATTGCTTGCTTGATCCTGGCCCAAAGCGCCTTGAAGCCAATCGAAAGAGGCCCAGCCGCCAGACTGGACCTCCAGAGGAACGCGCCAGCTGGGACTCAGACCCTAATGGTCACGCGGGCCTTGTCGTCTTCAAGGTGAATGCTGTCGATAAAGCGCACCACCCGGGTGGCGTAGCCCATGACCAGCGTGTGAGTTCTGGCCCCACCTGCGAAGCGCCGCACGCCGTCCAGAATCTCGCCGTAGGTAATACCAGTGGCCGAGAAGACGATCTGCGAGCCGGGGGCCAGATCCGCGGTCTTGTAGATCCGGTTCTCGTCCACGCCCATCGTCTTGAAGCGTTCGCGCATGGCGTCGTCCTCAGGGAGGAAACGGCCCTGAATCTCGGCCCCCAGGCATTTGCAGGCCGCCGCGCTCAGCACGCCCTCAGGGGCGCCGCCCGAACCCATCAGCGCGTGGACGCCGCTGCCGCGCACGCCCACCGCAATGCCCGCAACCACGTCACCGTCGCCGATGAGCTTGACGCGTGCGCCCGCCGCCCGCACCCGCCGGATCAGGTCGGCGTGGCGTTCACGGTCCAGAATGGTGATCATCAGGTCATCCACGTCGCGGTCCAGGCTCTGGGCCAACACGTTCAGGTTGGCCTCCACCGGCCAGTCCAGGTTAACCCGGCCCGCAGCCGGGGGCGGCACGATCAGCTTTTCCATGTAGCAATCGGGCGCATGCATCAGGCCCCCACGTTCGGACAGGGCGATCACGGCCAGACCGTTGGGCAGCCCCTTGGCGGTCACCTCTGTGCCCTCCACCGGGTCCACGGCGATATCCACCTCGTACTGCCCGTTGCCCACCTGCTCGCCGATGTACAACATGGGCGCCTCGTCCATCTCGCCCTCACCGATCACCACGGTGCCCCTAATGTCCAGCGAATTCAGCAACTCGCGCATGGCTTCGGTGCCTGCGCCGTCCACGGCATTCTTGTCACCCAGGCCCATGAACTTGCTGGCGGCCAGCGCCGCGCCCTCGGTCACGCGCGCCGTTTCCAGCACGAGCGCGTGCTCGAAGCTCTGCACGGTCTTCGGACTGGGCGAGCGCTGCGAACCTGTTTCGGGCGGGGTCGTGGACGTTGCCTCGGAGGAATGGACGGGGGCGGGGGTGGAATTGGACTTCGCGCTCGGCTGCCGTTTGGAGGTCATACCAGAGACGCTAACACGCCCATCCCGATTTCAGGCCGCTGGGAGCGTTTCCAGCACAGGATTTACTATGATGTGTAGAACAAGTGATACGGAGTGCATCGTTGTTATCCAGACTCCCACCTGCTGAGCGGCCTCAGTACAGCTCAGTCACCCTCCGAACACCTGGAGCACAAAGGACTAGAGCTTTTCATCCTCCTGAGCTTGATCCGCTCTCGTGCCCAGAAACGCTGCTGGGTCTCTTCCTCTGAAGGCCGTGTGTAACCCATTTTTGTTCACTTCAGCACGCCGATCCAGACCAGCAGGCCCCACAAGATCACCGGAATGGCCAGCGAGCCGACAATCAGCTTGAGCAGTCGCCACCAGTCATTCAGAAACTCGCGCATGTGGTCAGGGTAGCAGGCCAGGGATTGGGCGGTCTGTTCGTGATCCCCCGTTGTGCGCCGGGGTGAAAAGGAGCTGGGGAGGGCCTGGAATTGGTTGACATTACTTTGGAGCGGGAAGCGACTGGGCGCTCGTAAGGGTGTCAGGCCCAAGCGTCGGCACACTCTTTACCGATCCTCTTCAGGGATATTTCAACATTGCTATCTGCTGAACCGGTCTTGATCAGGCGACGCTTTTGATATGCCGTGCGGCGATTTGGAGACTTGTGATGATCCCCGTCATAAAACGAGCCCCTACAATCGGCGGGTGACCACCTCCGGCAAATTTGCGGCCCAGAAAGTGATACTCGACGGCGATCCCGGCCTGGACGATGCCGTGGCGTGGCTGCTGGCCCTGGCCAGTCCGGAGGTGGAGGTACTGGGGATCACGGTCACGCACGGCAATGTGGGTCTGCCCCTGACCGTTCACAACGCGGGGGTTACGCTGGCTCTGGCTGGGGCTGCGGGCGCGAATGTGCCGTACTTTGCCGGAGCACATGGGCCGCTGGTGCGGGATCTGATGACGGCAGCGGCGGTCCATGGTGCCTCCGGCCTGCCCGCCCAGGGACTACCGCAGCCTGCACAGCCACCCGAAGACGAACATGCTGTCGATTTCATCATTCGCACCGTCCGCCATCATCCGAACAAGGTGACGTTGCTGGCATCTGGTCCACTGACCAACCTGGCGCTGGCCTTCCGGCTGGCCCCCGAATTGCCCGAATTGGTCAGGGAGGTGGTCTGGATGGGCGGCAGCACGACCGGCGGCAACGCGACTCCAGCGGCGGAATTCAACGTGCTGGCCGATCCGCATGCGGCCCACATCGTTTTCGAGTCCGGTGTGCCGTTGCGTATGGTGGGCTTGAACGTGACTATGCAGTGTATCGCCGACCCTGACAGAATCACCGCCCTGCGGGGCCTGGGTAACCGCGTAGGAACGGTGTCTGCCGAACTGCTGACGTTCTATGCGAGTGTGTATCGCGCGCGGTACGGCCTGAGCGGGGGCGCGCTGCATGATCCCTTGGCCGCCGCGGCCGTGATTCGCCCGGACCTGCTGGACTGGCATGACATGCATGTGGACATCGAGGTGCATGAGGGAGTGAACTTTGGCCGGACGGTTTGTGACCTGTACGGGTCTACGGGCCGGCCCACGAATGCCCGGGTGGCCGTTGGCGTGCGTGACGAGGCGTTCTTCGCTCTGTTGCTGGAACGTCTTGGACAGCTGCCATAGGCGGGATCGTGGCTTCTATTGCCTAGCTCATGGATAGTTTAAAGATGCAGGTCACCGGGGCATTTTCGCCTTTGCATGAGCAAATGTTCACTGGCTCAGACCAAGTGCGGCGTCAGGTTTGACCACCTGCCCCCCGGCGCGCTAAGATTCCGTCCGCGCCGTGGTGCGCTGGGCCGATGTGGCGGAATGGTAGACGCACTCGACTCAAAATCGAGCGGGAAACCGTGGGGGTTCGAGTCCCCCCATCGGCACCAAAAGCAAAAGACCCCGTATTAGACGGGGTTTCTTGCTTTTCTATTTCGTTCGCAGAAACTTCACTGAGAGCGCTTTCCGGCAACTGGCTTTTTATTTGGATTCGGTGAGAAGGGAGAGCAGGGAAGAGGTGCCGTCCCCGCTTCACACCTGATGTTCTGGGCAGGGTTCGATGAATTCCACGTCCAGCTAGCAGTAGGCGGCGTCCAGTGCGCTGGGTCCAGCTCTACAGACTAAGCGGCCTAAGCAGCTGCTTGGGCCTCTTTATGGCAGCCCAGGTAATCCGCCAGGGCCGCGCACTCCTGTTCGCTGGGTAGATCATCCGAGAGGCTCTGATCGGCGGCATACATGCGGGCAAGCTGATCACCGATCTCGGTGGGAGTCATCTCACTCGGGTGCATGGTGGTGACAGGATAAGGCCGCACCGGGACAATGAACGGCCACAGGACACCTTACCTTCTTTCATTCCGCTTCCTTACCGAGCAACAACCTCTCTAAGGAATGGATGGTCGGTAAGATCGTGCCCCGGTAGTTCCGGCAGGGCATGATGCTCGGACATGGATGACTGGATGCATCAACTTGACTCCGAATGCATATGACGCTATATTTTTAAACATCAAGGCGGCCAAATTGGCCGCCTTTCTCTTTGTTTCTAGACCTTCTTCGGGTGACCTCGAAGGAAAAGACGCCATTTTCCGAACTTGCAGTGCAGGGCCTGGGCTCCATCGTGTGTTCACGCCTGTTGGTGGAGAGACAGGGGGCGTTGGGCAGTAATGATCTATTTCTGGCGCGCCACCTCGTGCCAGTCAGCGGAGCCGTATCAGGGGTTCAGGTCATATGCGTTCTCCGGATCCGTCAGCCACACATCAGTGGAGATGAACGTCGACCGAAGACTCAGGGCAAAAGCCTCTTTCTCTTCCTTGTCACCGAAATCCATATCCTCTGTGAAGATATCCATGAGGGCGTCGACGTCGGAGGGCATCACGGTGCATATTTCGCCCAGCCCGTTCGAGCAAGAAGCGTTAATCTGTGCGTCTTCTGGTCATCAGCGCGAGGAGTTCATGTTGCCGCCGGGCCGCTAGGTCAGGCAGCCCATGCTCGCGGGCCCACAGGAGCCTCAGCAGGGTGTGCCATACGCGCAGGAATCCCAGTTCAGTCAGTGTGGCTTTCACGTCGAGGGCGCTGTACGCGGTGAGCAGATCACAGGTCCAGTCGAGCCCGAAGGTTTCGTGAAGATACAGGAGGTCACGCGCGGGCCGTCCCAGCGTCATGCCATTGAAGTCGATCACACCGACGGCGCGGCCTTCATCCACGAGGACGTGATCGACGGAGACCTCGCCGTGGAGGAGCGCGGGCGGTGCGTCGTCACTCCTCAGGAGGCGGAGGTGCCCTTCAAGTTCGGCTTCCAGGAACGCGGTTAGGTCCTCGTCCGCGCCACCCGTGCGGTACTCGGCGAGGTCCTGGCGGTACAGGTCAGGGGCCGCCCCGTGAAGCATGTGGTCGTCGCGCATTGAGAAGGCGTAGGCCGTCTCTGGGACGCCAGATCGTCGGGCAAGAGCAGGATCGAAGGCGTGGAGCTCACGAAAGAACGTGGCGAGATCTCGCGCCAGGGTGGCGGCGTCGACCTCGCCGCGTTCCTGCGGGTTCAGGTAGCCGAGGGGGGTGCCGGGCACGGCCTCGTACAGCACAAAGGCGCGTCCCTCCAGTCGACCGTGGCACTCCACTTGGGGTGCGCGCAGCGTGAGCGTCCCCGCGAGATGCGGCATGACGCGCGCGACGCGCTCCAGACAGTGGGAGGCGTGGTTGTGGCGGGCCAGGAGCAGCACCCGTAGCGGTGTGGTGTGTACGGACCATGCCTGGCAGTAGTCGCCCTGTCCGGCAGGCATCAGCTGAGGGGTGGGCAGGTCAGGAAGGCACGCCTGAAGGGCGCGCTCTGGCGCGTGGGTGATCATGTGGAGCCTCCGGGGCGGGAGCGCAGGTGCAGCAGGTGGGCGGCGAATCGTGAAGTCGTTCCGAGAGCCCGGCGCGCCGCTCGCCAGCTAAGGTCACTTGCCGCACGGTGCCGGGAGGCTCACCGGGGCCACTGTAGCTCCGATGCGGTCCTGTGACGGGCGGCACTGCGGCCCCCCACAGCACGAGGTGCGCTCGGTGGCGCGCGAAGCCCGAACAGATACACTGGACATAGCCCCGAACTCGCGGGGCGCTTCCGGGTCATGACCCCTGACCGGGCGGGAATGCAGCAAGGTACAGCCCCAATACAGCCGCGAGCCCGTGACGACTTCCTGCACGATGAAGGCAGTCCTGCGGGCCATAGACGTGAAGCCTCCGGCCAAGCTCGTCGGCCACTCCATTGGCGGCCTGATCGCTCTGGAGTCCGCCGCCGATTCCCGGACATGGTCCATGCTGTTGTCCTACTGATCAGCTCTCATCCACAGCAGCTCGCGCGGTTCGTCATTGTGCTTTCCGCCGATAGTTGATTCGCCCGTCAATTGGTGGCCCCTGGTAATCTGGGCTCCCACCAGGAGGGGTATCTCTGCGTTGTCAACGTTGCGAACCCGTGCACGGATCAGGAGCTGGTGCTGGCCTGCAACGCCTCTTGCTCCGGTGTAGCTGGCCAGCCTGAGAACGGCGGACATGCCAACGTCGGGCGGCGCTTCCCTAAACCACTTTTAGTGAACAGCTGGAGGATGAGGCAATGTGAATGTTCAGAATTGTTGTGTTTGTAGGCATTCTGGCTGCCCTCTGTCCCCGCCTATTGCCTGCTGCGCCTGACGGCGAGCACACCGTACAGGGCGGTCAGGCACAGGCAGAGCGGGGTGTACAGCCGCGCATCGTTGCGGGCAAACCGGCTCTCGGTACGCTGCCGGGTCAAGCCGACCGTGCGGCCATCCCCGACGGCCCGCAGCAGGAACACGAGGGTGGTCAGGCGCAAGGGCCAGCGCATCCGGGGCGAGGTGGCGTCCAGGGCGGCCGCGCTCATGCCCGCCAGCCCTGCGGCCACACCCAGCGTCATCACGGGGGAGGGCATGAACAGCGGTCCGCCGCCGTCCGCCTCGGGGAGGGCCGCTGTCAGCCCCACCTTGCCGCCGGCTGCCCAGTACACATGCACGGACGCGATGGTGCCCGTGAGCAGGGCCGCACCGATGGAGACGGCACGGTGGGCAGTCAAGGCTTGAAGCATGGGCACATCACACCCTGCCCAGGGCTGCGGAATGTCCCTGGCAACACCCAAGTGCGTTGGGACGCGATATGGGGCACCTTACCGCTCGTCGCACGGTGGTCACAGGAGAGGGCATCCTGCGTGGTGCGCGGCTCCGACGCATTGAGGTCCACAACCCTACGGATCGTCCCGCAGCACAATCTGACGGCCCCAGCGCCCGTCCCGCAACCAGACAATCAAGCGGTCAGGGCATCTGAAGCCTGCACATGCCCCATGCCGTATCTACCTTTGGCCCCGAGATGCAGATAGCGAAGGACCTGCTCCGGGACGCTCGACATGCGCATGGCAGCCTGCTGTCTCGTGCCCAGACGCACCCAGTCCTGAAAGCCGCCCAGAATGACCTGCTGGGTGTCGAGGCTCGCTGCCGCAATGTGCAGATGCTCCAGGCTGGAGCCCCACTTGGTAGCGATTGAGCCAGGCGCCGATGCGCGGGACCGTCCCCAATGTCTGCCAGCGTCAGTGGAGGCCGGCGAGGTCCTCCAGGGTGGCGTGCAGCGCGTCGGTGTGAAAATCCTGGTAGAAGGCTGGGACGCTGCCGGGCCGTTCGCCCAGCCGTGCCAGGGCCTGGGAGTAAGACGCCCCGGTGAGCTCCCCGGCCTCCAGGGGGCGGCGCAGCCAGTCGGCGGGTGAGGAAAGCTGCCCCAGTTGCGCGCGCAGGAACTCGAAATGCTCGAGATTGCGCGTGAGGAGCTCGGGCGTGGTGGTGCCCCCGTGACAGGGCAGCACCACCCGCGGTTGGAGCGCCTGGAGACGCTCGAGGGAAGCCCGGGTGACCGCGAGCTGGGCCCCACCCCGCACTTGGGGAAAAGGATGCTCCGCCGCGTCGCCCGCCAGGACCGTGCTCAGCTCCGGAATCCAGATCGACACGTGATCGGGGGTGTGGCCCGGTGTGGGCAGGACGTCGAGGGTGAGGTCGCCGCCGTGCAGGGTCAGGCGCTCGGGGAAGGTCAGGTCAGGCGCGACCAGGGTAACGTCGGCGAAGCGGGCGTCTTGGGCCTGCTGCTGCCGCAGGCGGTCCAGGGCAGGGGCGGAGCGCAGGCGATCCCGGGTGGCCTCGCTGCCGATGAGCAGGCCCGGCAGGTCTCCCTCTGGGGCGAAGAGGCGGTTGCCGTACACGTGGTCCCAGTCCGCATGGGTGTTCAGCACCAGGACCGTGCGTCCGGCAACGTCCGGGCGAACCGCCTCAATCACTTGACGCATCAGGGCGGGGGTCGCCATGGTGTCCACGAAGATCAGGAAGCGGGCGGTGACCACGGCGAAGGTATCTACCTCCTCGCCGGCACGGAACCAGCGAATCCGTGGGTCGACCTCCGGGTGACGCAGCTGCTGCACGTGGGTGGGCGGGCGCGGGCTGACCATGGAGAGAGTCTGCCAGGAGAGCGCCCCCGATGTCGCCGGGTGCCTGCCTGGGCCAGGTGTGGACCCGCAGAGGATCAGGGCGACGTCTGGAAAGGGGGAGCGATCCTTCTGGAAGGAATGGTGCTGAAGGTCAGGCTGCGGCGCCACGTCCATGCGCAATGCCACAGCCCGGCAGCGGCTCGTGCCCGAAGATGCGCCACATATTCAGCGACACGGTGCCCGCCAGGTCGGCCCTGCCTGGGCCTGGCAGGTTCATGCGCCATCGGTTGGGGCTGAAGCCACGAGGACAAGGGTATGGCAGACTTGGGCGGTGAGCCCTGAACAAGGCCGTCGATCGGTTGAGCTGCCTGTGAGGTGGTGGGGCGACGAGGACGTCCACGTCCACGGATCGCTCCCGCTCAATCCTGCGGCGACAGCCCTGGCGCTGGTGGACTGCGACGGCGGTCTCGAGCCTTCACGGTACGACCACCGGGTCAAACTTCAGGCCATCGCACCCGCGCTCCAGGCCGCCAGGGCAGCTGGGATCAGGGTGCTCTACTTCCACAACGCTCCGGGTGGCGAGGGTGGGCCGCTGAACGTTCACCGTGACCTGCACGGACTGCGCCACGGGCGAGAGCGGCTCGGGCCGCCCGGGTGGAAGCCGGTGCGCCCGGTGTACCTGGAGGAGCTGCGCCCACAAGACGACGAACCGGAGTTTCAGAAGGCCCATCAGGACGGCTTCCGGGACACGGCTGCTGACCCGTACTTGCGGTCGTGGGGCGTGACGACGCTGGTGCTGGCAGGGTTCAGCCTGAAGTCGTGCCTGTACCACACGGCGTGGGCGGCGCAGGAGCACAACTACCGGGTGGTGGTGTTGCGTGATGCGACGTGCCCGTCGGGCAGCAAGGAGTACGCGGACACCCTGGACCCAGGCCATCCTGAGGGGGGATGGATGAGGGGGGCGGTGTTGCGGCTGATCGAGACGAACGTGGGCTACACCTCGACCTCCTCGGCGTTCGTCTGGGCCTGCACCGAGCTCCGGTCCGTGGTGGGGGACAAGCCAGTGGAGCCGCCAGCTCAGCTCAGGCCATCAGACCCAGGTGGACGCTGAACCCGTGGGCTGTCAACTTTGGCCCGTCACGCTGATGGTGCATGAGCCCGCCTTACGCCATGGGCCAAACCATTAATGGCTGTGCCTGACCTTACCCTGGAGCCGCTCTGGTCTATGGTCACGCACCAGACCGTGCCGTCCATGGCTCAGTGCGGGGGCCTGCTCGTGTGTCCTGCGCGGCACTCCAAACTGATCGCGCTGGACTTCACCACAGGACACGAGCGCTGGCGGGCCAACGTCCTGAGTCCGTGGGGCAATCTGGCGCTGAGTGCCACCCATGCCTATTACCTCAATCAATACTCGCGACTTGATGCCTTTGACCTTCGCAGCGGGACCCAGGCGTGGTCCACCGAACTCCCTGGAACCTTCGGGTGGCTGCATGCCGACGAGCATTCGGTCGTGGCCGGCGCCTGGCGGAACTACGCTCCCCTGACGTGCCTGGAGGCCAGCACAGGACAGCGGCGCTGGACTGTGCCACTCGGCCGCGAACGGGTCTGGAGAACGGCGATCTACGCGCCGTTGCAGGCCGTCGCCGTACTTCAGGAGACGGAGGGCCGGATCCGGTGGTTCTCGCTTCACGGCAGGGCTGAACTGCAGGCCCTGACCCTCGGTGGGCTGCGGGCCGAGTCCATCGACTTCATTCCTACAGGTGTGTTTGGGCAGGAGACACGGGGTCTGCTGTTGCGTGCGGGGGCGGGTGACTTCTACCGTCTGACCGGGCATCCAGTCTCGGTTGAACATCACCGGACCAGGCAAGACCTGCTTTCATCGCAGCTGGACGAACGTGATGGGCAGGTATTCTTTTTGAACCGCCAGCGGGCGTTCTGCGCCTATGACCTGCAGAAGCAGCGCACCCTGGTCATGGAACAGGTGGACCACCAGAGGGCGGATCACTTGCCTGCCCGGAAGTTGGCCGACGGGACGTACCTGTTGGGAACGTCAATGGGAACGCTGTGGCACTTTGATGCGGCCGGCAAGCGGATCAGCCGCCGTCGGGTGGGCAAGCGGGTGACCACAGACCTCTTCACCGATGGCCGGACAATTGCTTTTGGAACCGCCAGTGGGACGGTGCTTGGCTTTCAGTGCTGAGTGCTGCGCAGGTGCTGACGCGGTGAGTCTGAACTCAAAGCACTGCTTTCGCTCTGACCGACCAGAGTTGAGGGTCCACGAGCAGGACCTTGTCCCTTTGTATGGTGGTGACACGAAAAGGTGTCTACGATGGAGCCATGCCCATTGCTTATGACGCCCGAGACCACGAGGGCGAACGCCTCGCCGTCTTCCAACAGGTCTGGGACAAAATCGCTCCACGTCTTCAGACCTGGGTGCGGGGACAGGCATGAAGATCGCGGTCTTCGGGGACGTTCACGGCAACCGATTCGCGCTGGAATCGGTCGCCCAGGATATCGAACGTCAGGCACCAGACGCCTGGATCAACCTCGGCGACCAGCTGTTCGGTGGGGCGGATCCGGCGGGGGCGTGGCAGTTGCAGCAGGAGCTGAAGGCCAGGCACGGGGTGCTGGAGGTGCGGGGCAATACCGACGAGCGCCTGGGCCAGCCCCTGACCGAAGCCACCGAGAAACGCGAGATGCTGGCCTGGCTCCACCGCGTGCTGCCGAAAGGTGTGGGCGCCTCCGTGGCGAAGTTGCCCACCAGCGTGACCCTGGCAGACGGCGCGGTGCTCGCGGCACACGGCGCGCCTGGCAGCGCCTGGGAGTACCTGCTGCGGGACGGGAAGCAGTGGGCGAGTGACGCCCTCGTGTGGGAGCGGCTGGGGAACACGGGCGCCGCACGCGTCGTGATCGTGGGGCACTCTCACCTGGAGCATCTCCGGCAGCTTGGGCCGCTCACGGTCGTTAACGCCGGGGCCGTCTCCCGTCAGAAGGACGGTTCCCCGCTCGCCCGCTGGGTGCTGCTGGAGGGCGAGGGGGACGCCTGGACTGTGACGTTCCGTCGAGTCGCCTACGATGTGGAGGCGGCCGCCAGCTGGGCTGAGCAGCACGCCTGCAAGGGTGCGAAGGAAGCGGCGCAGTTGCGCGCCGGAACGTCGCAGAAGCCGGTTTCGTGAGGAACACCCAGCCCGCCTCCAGGCTGGGCACGCCATCCAGTCGGTCCTTTCTGGAAGTGCTGTTCGCTTTTGGCCGCCTGGGCCTGACCAGCTTTGGCGGTCCTGTGGCGCACCTGGGATACTTCCGCGAGGAGTTCGTCAACCGCCGCCGCTGGCTGGACGAGCAGAGCTACGCGGACCTCGTCGCCCTGTGCCAGTTCCTGCCCGGTCCGGCCAGCAGTCAGGCCGGCATGGCCATCGGCATCAGCCGCGCAGGTCTGTGGGGGGCACTCGCCGCCTGGCTGGGATTCACGCTGCCCAGCGCGGTCCTCCTGGTGCTGTTCGCGCTGGGCGTGACCGCCGTGGGGGACCTGGGCGACGCGGGCTGGCTGCGTGGCCTGAAGCTCGTGGCCGTTGCGGTGGTGGCGCAGGCCGTCCTGGGCATGGCGAGAACGCTCACGCCAGATCGTGCGCGCGGGGCGCTCGCCCTGGGGGCCGCTATCGCTGTGCTGCTCGTTCCCACCGCCTTCACCCAGGTGCTGGTGATGGTCGTGGCCGGACTGATCGGTCTCCGCCTGCTGCCTGGTGCGGGGACCGTCGCGGGCGCGGGGCTGCCACTCAAGCTGTCCAGGCACCTGGGTGCGACCTTTCTGGGGGTGTTCGGACTGCTGCTCGTCGGCCTCCCCCTGCTGCGTGAGGCGCTGGGTGGCCCGGTGCTCAGCCTGCTGGACAGCTTTTACCGGGCGGGTTCCCTGGTTTTCGGGGGCGGACACGTCGTCTTGCCCCTGCTGGAGGCTGAAGTGGTGCCGAGCGGCTGGGTGACCCACGACGCTTTTCTCGCGGGGTATGGGGCCACCCAGGCCGTTCCTGGGCCGTTGTTCACCTTCAGCGCTTACCTCGGAGCTGTCAGCGAGGTGGGCCTTCCCCGCTTGGCCGCTGCAGCCGTGGCGCTGGGGGCCATCTTCCTGCCGTCGTTCCTGCTGGTGGCCGGCTCCCTCCCGTTCTGGAACACGCTGCGGACCCAGCCGGCCGCACAGTCGGCGCTGCGGGGCGTGAACGCTGGGGTGGTCGGCATTGTGCTGGCCGCCCTGTATACGCCGGTGTTCACCGCCGCGGTCGCGTCGGCGCTCGACTTCGCGCTGGTCCTGGGGGCGTTCGCCCTGCTGGAGCATGCGAAGCTGGCCCCCTGGTTGGTGGTGGCGCTCTCCGCACTGGCCGGGTGGCTGCTGCTGTGAGTGGGCCCATGCCCCCGCCACAGGCTTGGACCCGGCGCTGGACAGAGGAAAGGACATGAAGAGACTGGCACCTGAGGACACACCAGCACTGCAAGAAAAAGCGG
This sequence comes from Deinococcus humi, assembly GCF_014201875.1. Classification (NCBI taxonomy): domain Bacteria; kingdom Thermotogati; phylum Deinococcota; class Deinococci; order Deinococcales; family Deinococcaceae; genus Deinococcus; species Deinococcus humi. The sequence goes on from NZ_JACHFL010000003.1 coordinate 175,492, forward strand.
ACGCGCTGGTCACCGTAAAAGTGCGCCGCCCTGGGGAGTCTGGCGCCGGACACCTGGAGGGGGCAGTGCACACACCCAGCGCCGAATGGCGGCGCCTGATGGAGCGCCCCTTCGGCGGCCCGGTCGTCGCCAGCTTGGACCATCTGAGCGCTTCTCGGGGTAGACAGGCGGCAACCCGGTTTGCAGCGCTGGGCGCCAATGCCAGCGTGAGGGCAGGGAAGCGCCCTACGTGGCCCAGAGGCGAGGGAGCCCGGTGAATGTTGGCCCAGGAGTGGACGGAGCGTATGACGTCCTGGTGATCGGCGCAGGGCAGGCCGGGCTGGCGGTTGCGCGCGAGTTGAGCCGCACTGGGCTGTCGTACGTCGTCCTTGACGCGCAGGAGGGCGTAGGGGCGGCCTGGCGCCACGCCTGGGACTCGTTAAGGCTGTTCTCCCCGGCTCGCTGGAGTTCCCTGCCTGGCTTTCTGATGCCCGGTGGGGAAGAGGAGTACCCCCGGCGGAGCGAGGTGATGGCCTACCTCGCCGAGTACGAGCGGCGCTACGGACTGAACATCCTGCGTCCCGTCCGGGTGCAGGCCGTGATCCGCAACGGCGAAGGATTTCGGGTTGAAACCAACCGGGCCTCCTTCCAGGCGCGCTTCGTGGTGAGTGCGACGGGCACCTGGGACGCGCCCGTGATCCCGGACGTCGCTGGGAGGGCGGAATTCCGCGGTCTGCAGGTGCACTCTGCCTTCTACCGCAGGCCGCAGGCCTTTGCCGGACAGCGGGTGGTGGTGGTTGGCGGCGGCAATTCAGGCGCCCAGATCCTCGCCGAAGTCTCGAAAGTGGCGGACACGACCTGGGCCACCCTCAGGCCCCCGACCTTTCTGCCGGACGACGTGGACGGGCGGGTGCTGTTCGACGTGGCGACGCAGCGGTACCGGGCGCAGCAGGCGGGAGTGGCATTCAGCGCTCCGTCGCTGGGCGACATCGTGATGGTGCCGGGCGTCCGTGAAGCGCGCGAACGGGGCATACTTCACGCGCGGGCGATGTTCACCCGCATGACCGGGAGCGGCGTGGTCTGGCCCGATGGGCAAGATCAGGACGTTGACGCTGTGATCTGGTGCACGGGGTTCCGGCCGGCGCTGGAGCACCTGGCGCCCCTTGGGGTTGTGGGCCCAGAGGGGCGCGTTCAGGTGCAGGGAACGCACTCGGTCAGGGAGTCCGGGCTGTGGCTGGTGGGGTACGGGAATTGGACGGGGTTTGCCTCTGCCACCCTGATTGGCGTGGGGCGCAGCGCCCGGGCCACCGTGGGCGAGATCCGAGACGCGGCTGGACGGCAGCCCCCATCCGAGAACTGAGACCATTCAGTCGTGCTGAACAGCAGGGTTCTCCACCTTTCCTACCCTGTCCCCTCCGCCCACCAATGGTCTTGGAGGTGAAGGGTGATTCAGGACAGCGCGTTGCCATTCTTCTCCGTCAGGAGCCCTTTCCATACCTGACTTTCGATGGGACGGTGCAGGTGTTCAAGGCGCTGGGGGGCACGCACCGCCTGGGGACGCCGCACTGCCTCGCGACCACCGATGGAAGCGGCTGTTCCACCGGGCAGGACATCTGCATCTGCGACGTTCAGGAGACGCTCGGCCTCAGCCGGCCCACCACCAACCATCACATGAAGTTCCTGATGGATGCTGGCCTGATCAAGACCGAGAAACGAGGCAAGAACCCGTCCTACACCCTGACAGAGGCTGGCTCACAACGTCTTGATGGCGAAATCAAGTGCCCAGCTACCCCACCCAAGCAAGCCACCACAGTCAGCCTTGGGGTCTACACTGATCTATGGACCGCCTGCCGGGGTCTCCACTGCCGGGCGCGCTTGCTCCGCTGTATGGCCGCGAGCATGACCTGATTCAATTACTGAAGCTGCTCCATAGCGGTGTACGGCTTCTCACGCTTCGTGGCCCCGGTGGAATCGGCAAGACTGCCCTGGCCCTGCACCTGGCCCACGCCTTACGGCAACAGAGTGTGTCCCAGTTCGATCACCTGCAGTTCGTTGATCTCAGCGCCGTTCGTGAGCCCGAACAGGTCCTGGGCCTGGTCGCCGCCGCCCTGCCCGACACTGGACTCCGGGGCACATCAGAACGGCAGATTCAGGACTTCGCGGCCCGTCACCGTACCCTACTGGTCCTGGACAACTTCGAACAGTTGATGCCCGCTGCGCCGGGACTGGTTGACCTGCTGGCCAGCGCGGATAGCCTGCAACTGGTGGTGACCAGTCGGGCGGCGCTGCGGCTGCACGACGAGACCGAGTACCCGGTCGAGCCGCTGGCGCTGCCCTACCGTGTCCATGACGCCGCTTCGAGTGCCGCAGTGCAGCTGTTCGTCGCCCGCATGCAGGCCCTGACCCCCTCATTCACGCTGAACGAAGCTAACGCCACCCAGATCATGCGGCTGTGCAGGCTGCTCGAAAGGGTGCCGCTGGCGCTGGAACTGGCGGTCATGCGGACCCGCACGTATGCCCTGGCGGACCTGCTGACCCAGCTGGGACATCCGCTGGATGTCTTGAAGGCCGATTTCCGGGATCGGCCAGAACGCCTGCGGTCCCTGCGGGCGACCGTGCAGTGGAGCTATGACCTGCTGGACGAGGTGGACCGGGCAGTGTTCGAATGCTGTGCGGTATTCGCAGGTCCGTTCACACCGCAGGCGCTGGCTGAGGTGTGGGGCTCACCCGAAGTACTGGAGCGGGCGGAGACGCTGCTGGAGCAGAGCCTGCTCCAGCGGTTGGATACGCCAGACACGCTGTGGAAGATGCTTCAACCCTTGCGGGACCTGGCCCTGGAACAGCTGGAGCGTCACCCGCAGGCTGAAGTCTGGCGCGAACGGCATGCGTGGCACTTCCTGAACATGATCGAAGAAGAAAAGCGCAGCTGGGAGTCCGTTACGGTCCACCGCTATGACGGGTACCTGCCGCATTACCCGAACATCCGGGCCGGGATGCTCTGGGCCGTCGAGCAGCGCCACTCGGAGCTGGCCTACCGCTTCCTCAGGGCGGTCGTTGGGCTGTGGACGGTCCTCGGACTGCATGTGCAGGAGGCGCCCCTGGTGGACCAGGTGCTGGCTCTGCCTCGCCCGGAAGACCGCGTCACGTTGCTTGAGGCCCTGGAGGGCAGCCTGATCACACTGGCCTCCCTGGGGAAATTCAAGATCCTGGAAGCGCGGCTGCACGAGATCCTGGCGCTGCGCCGCGAGCTGGACGACGTGGTGGGCGCCACCTTCTGCAGGCTCTGGCTGGCAGAAGTGGCGCGCCACACCGGCCAGGGGGAACGGGCCTGGGCAATTGGGCACCAGGTCATCCGCGAGCTGCGAGAACAGGACGGTGACGCCCCGTTGCCTGCTCCACAGATCAACCTCCGGGCCAACGCCTACCTCTTCGGCGCCCATGACCTGCTGGAACTGGGCCACTACGGTGAAGCCCTGGAGTACGCCAGACTGGCGTACGACTCCTTCCAGGCCATGGGGAACCCGGTCTACCAACTGCAGTGCAGGCTCATGACGGGTTGCCTGCTGGTGTACCTGAACCGCCTGCCTGAAGCAGGCTCGCTGATGGTGTCCTGCCTCCAAGAGGCTGTGGACCAGGGGTTTAAAGGCGTCGTCGACGATGCGTTGTGTCCGGGGTTGGCCCTGGTGGCGGCCGAGCGGTCTGACTGGACGACACTGGTGCAGTTCCTGGGGTTCGTGAACTGTATGCACTGGGAGCGCTCGCAAAGCGCGCTGGTTCGCCGCCTGCGGCAGGAGCTGGCCAAGGCCCGGCAGGTCTTGGGCGAGACGGGGTACCAGCACGCCTGGACGACTGGGCTTCACCTGCACCTGGCGGATGTGGTGGAACTGGCCGAGCGGCTGATTCAGGCACCGATCTCGTTGGCCAGCGAACCCGAAGTGACCCTCCACCCTGAGTTGACGCCCAGGGAACTTGAGGTGCTTGCGTTGGTGGCGCAGGGTCATCCGGATCGGCACATCGCGAAGCTGTTAGGCATCAGCCCCGCCACGGCCAGCAAACACGTGGCCAACCTGCTGGGCAAGTTGGGCCTGCATAACCGCGTCGAGCTGGCACGTTGGGCCATGCACCACGAACCGGACAGGACTACGTAGTCCTGATAACACGGCCTCTACCGAATGCTGGTGATGTGCTGCAGGGAGCCATGAGCCTACTGTGAGGCATCAGTCAATTCAGGGTTCCGCTGAAAGGCTGTGTTCCAGGTGCGTTCCGCTTGCCTTCGCCGTTCGGTGCTCCGCCCTCGTCCCCGTGCAAGGAGTCCAGCCATGAGACCTGAGTTCGATCCCCACTTCAACGGCGCCTGGGACAAGCTCGACCGCTACCACCGGGAAGCGACCGCCGACACCGCCCTACGTCAGTGCGCGGACGCCCGCGAGCCGGTCCCGAGTGGGTGGTTGGATGCCTGGACCCAGCGTGTCCGGCGCTTCCTGCATTTGCAGCCCCGGCCAACCCACCTCAGCTGACGGCCCTCCGTCTTTCTGACCCTCAGCACGCTGTGGGGAAGGGCAAGCCTGCCCAGGAGTCATAGCACTCCAGGAGACCTCCATGACACAGTCCCTGCCGCTGGAGCTTCAGGCCGCCAATCACACCAACACCCGGTTCAAGAGTCTGCGGCATCGGCTCACCCTCGCATGCCTGCTGGCCTCGGTCCTCGCCGCATGTGGCACTCCGCCACCCGTGGTCAGCGCTAACCCTACCCTGACCACGCTCTCCAAGCCCGCTGCTCCCGCGGCCCCACAACGTCTGGTGAGCGGCCTGACCGGCTCTTTCGGCAGCACCATCGGTCCTGATGGTGCGCTGTACGTCACCCTCACTCTGGATGGCAGCATTCGGCGTGTCGATCCGAAGACGGGCGCCGTCAGTACCTTCGCCAGTGGTCTGCCTACCCCGTTTGTCCCTGAAAACGGTGTGGGCGTCGTGGATGTCGCTTTCATCGGCCACACAGCGTACGCGCTGGTCACCCTAGTCGGCCCGGACTACGGCGGCAACAGCCCGGTAGGTATCTACCGGATAGACGGCCCCAACAGCTTCACCCTGTTCGCGGACATCGGTGCCTTCTCGCTCGCCCACCCGCCGAAGCCGGCGTTCTTCGTGCCCACCGGGGCGCAGCAGGCGATCGAGCCTTTCCGTGGGGGGTTCCTGGTCACCGACGCGCACCACAACCGCGTGCTGCAGGTCACCAAAGACGGAGAGGTCTCGGAGCTGATCGCCTTCGGGAACATCGTCCCGACGGGCCTGGCGATCGCGGGGAACGCGGTGTACGTGGCTGAGGCCGGCCCGATTCCCCACCTGCCGCAGAATGGGAAGGTGGTGGCGTTCCGCCCAGGAGACAAGGCCGCGACCCAGGTGGCCGCCGGGGCCCGGCTGCTGGTGGACGTGAAGTTCGGACGCGGACGGACCCTCTTTGCGCTGGCGCAGGGCTTCTGGAACGGCCCCTATGAAGGCACTCCGGCGGATCCCAACACTGGTTCGCTGGTGCGGGCGAACTCAGACGGCACGTTCACAGCGGTGGCATCCCCGCTGGACCGACCGACCTCGATGGAGATCATCGGGAACACGGCGTACATTGTCACGCTCGGTGGGGAGGTCTGGACAGTGGACAACATCGCCAGCCCGCCTTTTGGAAAGTGAGGGGCGCCTGTCTGCCCGCCGCGTACTGACGGATTTGGTTGTTCACCGAGAGGTCAGGGACTTATAGGGGCGTGCCTGTCTCTGCCATGGAACACTTTGGGTTCGTTGTGGGCGCCAACGGGATCGTGCGGGTGGAGCACGATAACCTCGCCGGCAACGCTTACGGCTGCATGCGGACCTGAGATAACGGGAGCCCGAGAAGCGAGCCTTGCCCTCACCTGGGCGGGGCTCGCTTCGGTCCGGCCTCGCTGGGGCCTAAATCCACGAGAGTCTGACCACCAGCTCTCAGCGTGTGCAGTTGCCTAAGGCGCTCGGCACTCGGCCGTCGAGGAGGCTGCCGCCCAGTACACATGCGTGGGCCCGATGGTCCCCGTGAGCAAGGTCAAGGCACCTCCGACGGCGCGGTAGGCAGTCAAACGTTCGGGCATGGGCACGTCACACCCTGCTCGGGGCTGCGAAATGTCCCCTGACAGCGCCCAGGGCGTGCGCTGGTTGGTGCACCTCTCAGCGCGGAACGGGGACCACCGTAAGCGTCCCGGACTGCCCAGCCGCTCCGACTAATATTGCAGCGGTGCTGGGACATAGGTCAGTGCTTACCGTTCCGTCTTCCCTGTCCCAGCCGCGGCAGGCCATGAGCCAGGTGTGGGCGGAGGCAGGGGTTGACGACAGGGCGTGTCGGCCAAGGACTGCAATCGTGGAGAAGGTTGGGGGATAGGTCTCAGTGCCGCAGGAGTGGCATGCCTTAGAAGAGCAGGGCGATCTCCACGAAGTACGCAGCCTCTTGGGCAGTCAGTCGCGCCCCCGGTCCGTACCCTTCAGCGAAAGCCGCTCGATCAGCTGGTGTCAGGTCATGCGTCGCCACCGCCACGTCGTAGCGCGGATCGCCAATATCCGCGAATGCCCAGTCGATGAGGCCAATCACGCGTCCGCCCACCGTCATAACGTTGTCCAGGAACAGGTCTCCGTGGATCAGGGCCGGTGCCACTGGCGAGGGGCGCTTATTGCGGAGCCGTTCGATCCTGGCCGGGTCTACCGCTGGATTCAAAGTGTTCGTTACTTCTAGGGTGTGCTCGAGCCAGTTGTAGCTTCCGAAGTCCGGCGGGGGCGTCGTGGCATGCAGCCGTGCCAGGGCAGCGCCGAAATCCGTGAGAAGCGACGTGCGACGAGCGCGGTCGAGTTCCGTACTGAGGGCGGTTTCCAGCGTGGTTCCGGGCAAGCGTTGGGTCACGAGCCATCCCTCACGTCCGAGGGAGGTGGGGCGCTCGAGGAACAGCAGTGGTTGGGGCGCTGGCACGCCGAGCGGGTGAACGGTGCGGAGCGCTTGATGCTCACGCCGGATCACTTCGAGGTGCTCTCCGGCGGAGCATTTGAGCACGATGGGGCCGCCGCTGGCGTCGAGCGCGAAGGCCACACGAGAGGTACGGCCCTGCTGCGGGGGTTCCTGGAGCGGACTGTCATCGAGCATTGCCCTGACTTCAGTGGGGAGCCCTGCGCGCGTCAAGGGCCTGTCGTACGGGCGCGGGGGGGCCATACGCTCAGTATTCACCGTCGTGACCGCAGAGCGAGCAGGGGTCCCATGGCGCTCGATGATCGCGCCTGGTGATTCCCTGGCCGACACGCCCTGGCAGGACCTGGTCAGGAGGATCGATGCTGAGTCTTCCCTTCTTCAGCCTGAGGTTCATGCTCTCTGCTGCCTCGCGTTCCCTTTTTTCCACGGAGCACACCACATCGTGATCGTGGACAGGAGTCACCCACAACGGTCAAAATGGCGAACACCTTCACTTTGCAGGAGGAGTCCCATGACGGATATGCCCGGCCGCATGCCCCGGCTCGATCTCGCCAGCCTTGACTAGTCTTTCCGCGAGTACGCCCGACACCTGTACCAGGCCTCGACCAACCTGCTGGAAGAGGACGACGCCCTGCTGTTCACCGTCGCCTTCACTCCGGACCCGGACTTCAATGTGCTCCACGGTGGCTATGTCGGTCCGGACGCGGGTGAACGCCTTGCCGCCACCCTCGCCCGCCTTCGGGCCTGGAACATCCCTTTCCAGTGGGTGGTCCCCAGCACGGCGGCCGACTTCAGCGCCGTCCTGTCCGCGCAGGGCGTTCCCAAGGTTGGTGACGCCCCGATCATGACGCTTGACCTCAGTCGGCTAAACCCGGAGGATGCGCAGGTGGAGGGCTTGACCCTGCACCGGGTGTCGACAGCATCGGATCTGCGCGACTGGGTAGCCGTGTCCGTTGAGGTGTTTGGCTTCAGTCAGGAGAGCGCCCGGCGCTTGAACGAGATGGGCCTGGAGGTCATCCTTGACCCGGAATCGCGGGTGCGCTGCTACTTGGGGCGCCTGAACGGCGAGCCAGTGGGGACGGCGCTCAATGTCCATGGGAAGGAGCTGGTCAGCGTGTGGGCCATCGGCACGGTGGAACGGGCGCGTCGGCACGGGATCGGGGCCGCGTTGACCACCGGGCCGCTGTTGGAGGCGCGGGCGGCAGGGTACGGGTCAGCGATGTTGCTCTCGACCGAGGCGGGCTTTCCGGTGTACACGCGCCTGGGGTGGGAAGTGCAATCCACCTGCCCCGTTCACGTGGGCGGCCAGGGGTAGAACGGTCTGGGACGACAGGTCAGCATGCGCGGCGGCCAGGCCCTCAGGGGCGGCGCGGTCCTGGGGCAGGGGGCGTCCAGCCAGACGTCAAGGCCCTTGCTTGGTCGCACAGCTAGCATGGCCATCGCCGTTAAGTTGCCAGAACCTCGACAACAACCGCGAGCTGCTGCTTTGTGGCCGTCCGTATCGGACCAGGCCGACGAAGTTGCGTGGCAAGACATGGAGCATTGGCTCGAGGCAGTCAAATTCTGGGGCCCATTCTGGATAGACCAGCCCGGAAGCCGGGTTCCCTCCAGAGTCACCAGCGTTCAAGTTACCTATCCCTCCCGACATGCATCTTCTCTGAAGGCAGCGCCCGGGCCTCCCCTCACGCTCCTCAAACACGACGCAGACGTGGACGCACGCGAGCTCCTGGATCAGATCCGCAGCCAGTTCGAACACGTGGTGTGTGCCGAGGCCGCGGACAATTTCTTCGTGTTCTACAATCCGAACCACGTGGGCTCAGAGCAGCAAATGCCCTTCGTGACCGTGATGGTCAACAACGCCAACGACGACTTCTCCCGGCTCCAGCAGTCTGGCGCCTACCGTGTGAACGTCGGGGTCAGACGTTCAGTGCGCTGTTCAACCCCCAGGGGGGTTCGACTTCACGGCCGCCGACCAACTGATGCCACGTCCGGTCTACGCCTCCTCGTCCTGGGTCTGCGTGGTCAACCCTGGCCCCACGACGCTCGAACAGTTGCGGGAGCTGGTCGCCGAGGCGTATGACATCGGCCTGGAGCGCCTGAAGCGTCGGCAGAATGGGACGACACCCTAAGGATCACTCCTCCCCATCATCTCCAGCGACAGCAGCCTCAGCTGCTGCCGGGAATCGTTGAGATCTGGCCCATCCGCACATCAGCCTGCATCTCCCAGCTCCAGCCACGCCAGGCTGAAGAAGGCGGCCTCAATGCGCGGTGTCAGGTCTCGTCGCGCGAGGCGCAGCTCGGCCCGACCCCAGAGTCCGCAATAGTGGGCCAGCGGGGAGCGCAGAGGTGTGGTTGCCATTCTGAGGGTCAGCCGGCCACCGTGGTTCTCGCCCAGACAGCGGCGCAGTTCGGCGACGCCCTCGGGCCTTGTCTCCCAGCCGGCGGGCAGCACCACGAGCAGCACTGGCTGGGGAACGTCCATGACAGCAGGCTAGGCCTGGAACTGTCACGGCACTGTGACCGACTGAGCAGCTTCAGCACAGCTGCCTGTCTTGAAAGCCCTCTGCAGGACATATGGCGTCTCGTTGGCCATATAGAGCGGTAGTCTAGGTGGATAGCGTGGGTTTCGCAGGAGGGAAGCATGAACCACCGGACCAGAGTGCCTTTGGAGGCCCTTGAGATGTATCGAGAGGGGAGAGGCTAGGCGCCTGGGCGATGGACGCAACCAGCTTGAACTTCTGCAGGTGCGGGCACGGATGAGCCGCTTCTTGCCCGCGTTCTCTGCCGTCATGCTGGATGTGGGAGGGGCCCCGGAGCACACAGTCTGTGGCTGGTCCAGCAGGGTTACGGTGTCCTCCTGCTGGCAGTCGCTCCCCTGATCAGATTGCAGGAGGGAGACGCCTGCGCGCTTCCCTGTGATCATACCAGTGCAGACACCATGCTGCTGTATGGTCCGCTCTATCATCTGATGCAGAAGAGCGCCCCGCTGGCAGCCTTGCGGGAAGCCCGGTGCCTCTTGCTGACCATGGGCGTGAACCGCTTCGCCTCTCCCTCATTGACGGGCTGTTCAGCGGCCTGAATCAGGACCCGGATTTCATGTGGCATGACGTGGAAAGGACTTGGGCACCAGGATGTGGCTCAAGCGTGTGGTCAAGCTGTGACGATCACGGGTTAGCGGTCTCCAAGCCGGCCACTGGCATGCTCCGGTGTGGGACTTGGAGACGGGCCCCGGGCGAGTGCTCTGCCTTTATGGGATGCACTCCTGATTCAGGCGTTCGAGCAGCGCCATAAGCTCAAAGGCGTCACCCAGCGCTGCGCCGACCGCCGTGTTGTCGAAGATGACCCAGAGCTCCTGCCCGGCGGGTGTGGCGTGAACCGTCCGGGCCAGCGTCTGCAGGGCCTCTCGGCCATACGCCGAATAGTACGTGCGTGGGGAGCCGTGCCAGCGGTAGTACCGTGTTCCCCCAGAGCCGCCCGGCCGGGCGGCTCTGGGCACGACCGCTGGATCGGCCGCCACCCGGCCCACCTGAAGCTCGGTCAGTTGCGCATCGACCTCAGGGGTAAACCAGGAGGGGTGGCGCGGTTCACACAGGACCGCAGCGGAGGTGAGGTCCCGGAGTTCCATGAAGAAGGCCCGCGCGACGTCACACTCGAACGCCAGGCTGGGTGGGAGTTGAACGAGCAGGCCACCCAGCCTGTCCCCAAGGCCCTCCACCTGGTCCAGAAAGGAGCGCAGCAGGTCACCGCTTTCGCGCAGCCGCGCCGTATGGGTGACCGCCTTGGGGACCTTGACGCTGAAGCGGAATCCGGGAGGAACACTGCGTGCCCACCGTTCGTAGGTGCGGCGCTGGTGCGGCCGGGTGAACGAGGAGTTGATCTCCACCGCGGTCAAGCGGGTGCTGTAGCGTTCCAGCACGCTGTCACCGGTGTCGAAGAGAGCCGCCTGGCCGCTGGCTACGCCCCAGCCCGCACAACCAATTTTGAAGACGTCAGACCGCATGGCTGCTCCTCCTGCGCCTGATTGTTTCAAGGGTAGCAGCGGCTGTGTAGGGATTTGAGCCATTTTGTACCTTCGATTGCTTTCATGAGACGGACCGAACCGGAGCCAGGGTAGGAAGGACCTGACCCAGGCCGGACAGCGTGGGGTGAATCCAGGCAGGTGCATGCCTCATGGGCCGTATTACGTTCACAGCGTAACGAGTCGAGTATGCTGAACCTATGTGCCGTGCCCAGCCACAAGGAGAGGCTCCGTGTTGACCCTGGTGATCGTGGAGAGTCCGGCCAAGGCCAAAAAGATCGCCGGTTATCTGGGACCGGGATACATCGTCCAGGCGTCGCTCGGGCACGTGCGGGACCTACCTGGTAGTCGGGCCGAGATTCCAGAGCAGTACGCAGGAGAGCGCTGGGCGAGTCTCGGCGTCCACCCGGAGACCTTCCGGCCCATCTACGTGGTGCCCCAGAGCAAGCGGCGCACCGTCGAGGAGTTGCGGGCTCTGGCCAGGAAGGCCGACCGGGTGCTGTTCGCCGCCGACCCCGACCGCGAGGGCGAGGCCATCGCCTGGCACCTGAGTGTTCTGCTGGGGGTCAAGGATCCGGTGCGCTTGGTCTACTCCGAGATCACCAGAGAGGCCCTTCAGGCCGCCCTGACCCAGACCCGTCCCCTGAACCTCCCGCTTGTGGCGGCCCAGGAGTCGCGGCGGGTCATCGACCGCCTGGTGGGGTATGGCGTCAGTCCCCTGCTGTGGAGCAGCGTGGGGGGAAAGTTGAGCGCAGGACGCGTCCAGAGCGCGGCACTGATGCTGCTTGCGCAGCGCGAGATGGCGAGGATGAAGTTCACGCCCGCCACCTTCTGGACCTTGCGGGCCGACGTCCTGACCCGCCCGAAGTTCGTGGCGACGGTGACCCACGTGCGGACGGAAGACCATCCTGAGGGCCACGCCATCGCCCGCGCCAGCGACTTTACCGAAGGCGGCGTGCTCAAGGGCGGTGCGGACGTCTTGCTGATGACCGATGAACAGGCGAAGGCGCTGTGCGAGCGTCTGGACGGACAGAGCGCCATCGTGGCTGCGGTGGAGCAGAGCGAGACGCGTTCGCGCCCGGCGCCGCCCTTCACGACGTCCACCCTGCAGCAAGCTGGAGCCCGCCTAAAGCTCGGCGCGAAAGAGGTCATGGACCTCGCGCAGCAGCTCTACGAGCGGGGCTTTATCACCTACATGCGCACCGACTCTCCCGTCCTTTCGGAAGAAGCGCTCACCGAGTCCCGCCGGGTGGCGACCGGCCTCTTCGGGGAGGACGCCGTGCCCAGGGAGCCGCGCCAGTACGCGACCCGCAACAAGAACGCCCAGGAAGCCCATGAGGCCATCCGGCCCACTGGGGTGAACTGGAAGGCACCCGCACAGACGGGCTTGTCGGGCAACCTGCTGGCCCTGTATACCCTGGTCTACCAGCGGACGGTGGCCAGCCAGATGCACGACGCGGTGTATGACAAGACGGTGGTGACGCTGAACTGCGGCGACGCCATCCTGCGGGCTCAGGGCCGGGTACTGCGTGGGGCTGGCTACACCGCCCTGCTGTCGAGCGACGAGGAGGATGCGGAGAGCCAGCGCCTGCCGAAGGTGATGGTGGGCCAGGTGGTTCCCCTGAAGGTCCGCCCGCCCGAGGGCAAGCGCACCGCGGCGCCGCCGCGCTACACGGAAGCTGCCCTGGTGCAGGCGATGGAACGCGCCGGTATCGGACGGCCCAGCACCTACGCCCAGACGCTGGCCACCCTGGCGGCCCGCGACTATACCCGGCCGCTGGGACGCGCGCTGGCGGTCACGGCCACGGGGTTGCTGGTGGCGACGTACCTCGCCCGTCAGGTGCCGGAGGTGGCCCAGGCGGAGTTCACGGCGCTGATGGAGGCGGGGCTGGACGATGTGGCGGCCGGCCACACCACCCGGGTGGCGTACCTGCGGCAGTTCTGGACCCAGGGGCTGGCGCCCCGGATTCGCGGCGCAGGGGATGACCCGCCCACGCTGCCTCTGCCGCACCTGCCCGGTGCGCGACTGCGCGCCACGGCCAGTGGGGTCAAGCTGTTCCGGGACGGACACAGCGCCCTGCTGCCTCTGGAGGCGCTTCCCGCGGAGCTGGACGAAGCGGCGGCCGGGGCCGTGATGGCTGGCACCTGGAAACCGAAAAAGGTCCGTGCGGCGAAAGGGACGAGAGGGAACGCGCTGCCGGGGAACACTCGTGTGCGGGCGGGTCAGGAGTGGAAGGACAGGACGTGAAGGCGAGGATGGTCAACCCGGCACGCCCTCGCCCTGCACGCCCGGATCTCATTGATGGGTCACCCATACGTCCAAGGCGCCTGGCTAAGGCAGGGCGATGAAGCTCGGGTCTGGCCTTCAGCCTTGCATGTCTGAACAGCCTGCAGAGCTCTTCTTCATGTCTGGGACGAACGTCATGCGCCTGTGACAGCGCGCGGGCTAGCCTCTGCTCAACAAGCAGGACCTGCCCTTGTGCGGCAGGAGGACCGCCCCACAGTACGTGGGGCTTTTTCTTTGGTTGAAAGATCAGTGTCAGTGTTGTGAAGCTCAGGAGGCTGCGCCGGGAAATCGAATTGCCTTCAAGGTCCGTGTTCAGGGCTGGCAATCGGCGCGGCGGACTATCACATCTACTTTGAGGACCTCCTGAACCTCAAGCCACTCCTGGAGGAGATACGCCACGATCAACCGGCCGCTCTGGTCACGAGAGAGCTACAGCACCGCCAACTGGCGGTTGGGCTGGCCATCCCATCATGTGCCAGGGGATCAGGTATAGCCGGAATGGACTCCCAGCGGATCGTCGACAGCGGTGGCAAAGGCACGGTGGGCCGCCACCGTGCCAATACGGATATTGACGCAGTAGAGTCCGCTAGGTCCTGGCCAGAGCGAAACAACGTTCAGACCGTCAAGGCCGGGACCGCCGAGCAGGTAGACCTACACGAGCACCCCCTTAATGGTTATGGGCGTCATTCTGGCTTAAGTCACCCTGAAACGGACGCCACAAGCAGGACTATTGCGACGGCCCGCCAGCAGCGTGGCAATCTCACACTTCAGTGCCTACAGGACGGACACGGATGCGGGTGATCTTCAGGCCGTCCACAGCCTCGGCCGTGAGGTCATGGCCCTGCACGTGCACCGTAAGGCCTGGTTGTGGCACGGTGCCATGCGCTTCGAGCACCAGACCGGCGACGGTGGTGACCTCGTCGCTGTGCAGATTCAGGCCGTGATCTTCTCGCAGTTCGGAGAGGGTCACCTCGCCGTCCAGCGAGTACGAGCCGTCGGGATTGCGGCGCAGCCAGTCACTGTCTGAGTCATCATCTTCTTCCATCACGTCCTCAATCAGGTCGTCCATCGTTACGAAGCCGAGGGTGCCGCCGAACTCGTCGACGATCAGCGCCGCGTGCATGCGCTCGCGCTTGAACAGCGCCAACAAGTCCTCGGCGCTGGCACCCGCAGCCAGGCTGGGCAGCGGCCGCACCAGCTGGCCCAGGTCCAGTGGATGGCCTGTCGCCCGCGCCCGGATAAAGTCCTTGACGTGAAGGACCCCGATGATTTCGTCGAGGTGGTCCTCGTACACGGGATAGCGGCTGCGGGGCGAACGGGTGATGCGTGCGAGCACATCTTCAGGCGTGGCGTCCACCGACAGGACCTCCAGACTCCGGCGGGGGGTCATCAGTTCCTGTGCGGTGCGGTCCTCAAGCGCGAAGATGTTCTGAATCAGGTCGCGCTGTGCCTCGCCGAGCTGCCCACTCTGCGCGCTCTCCTCGGTGATGATGCTGAGTTCCTTGCTGGTATAGAGCAAGGCGTCCTTGCCAGGTTCCCTGATCCGCAGCAGGCGCATCAGGCCCAGCGCCAGGACGCTCAGCACCGCGATCAGTGGCCGGAACACGAAGCCGAAGACGCGCATCAATGGATTGACCCGCACGCTGACTGCCTCCGGCGTCTGGAGGGCCAGGGCTTTGGGGATCATCTCCCCGAACACGACATGCATGAAGGTGATCAGGCTCAAGGCGATGATGAAGCCCAAGGTGTGCGCGGCAGCGTAAGACAGCCCCGCGTGCTCAAAAGGACCGTAAAGCCATTTTGCTATCGCCGGTTCTCCGTACATCCCCAGCCCGATAGAGGCCAGGGTGATGCCCAGTTGCGCGATGGCGATGTAACGGTCCTTGCCCGTGGGGTGATCGAAGATTCGGAGCAGCCCCTGGGCAGCGCCGTTCCCCTTCCCGGCAAGCACGTTCAAGCGGCTTCGACGTGAAGCCACCAGCGCGAACTCGGCCGCGACGAACAGGCCGTTGAGCAAAACCAGCACCACGATGATCAAAAGAGGCGTCAGGTACTCGAGCATCAGAGCCTCTCCGGGTCGTTACGGTCCACACTGCCGCTCGGCAGAGAGAAGCTCACCCGCTGCACGGCGCGGCGCTCCATCGCTTCGACACGCAGGGTTAGGGCGTCCACCCCCACCTCGTCGCCCACCATCGGTAGGCGCCCGAGTTCCTGCCAGATCAGGCCACTGACGGTATCCACCTCGTCGTTCGGCAGTTTAAGGACGAAGCGGTGGTTCAGGGCTTCGATCAGCACGTCACCGCGAACGGTGACCCGGTGGCCCTGAACCACCACGGGTTCTTCTTCCTGGTCGAACTCGTCCTGGATCTCCCCGAAGATCTCCTCCAGGGCGTCCTCCAGGGTCACGATTCCGACCACACGGCCGTATTCGTCCACCACGATGGCGCTCTGGCGCGACGCTTCCCGCAGCTTGCGCCACAGGTCTGGAACAGCCATGCTGTCTGCCACGATCATGGGGGGGCGCATGATGCCGCTGACCTGCGCCCCCGGGCGCCGCTCCGCCGCCAGAAACAGCTGGCGGAGGTTCACGATCCCGATCACGTCGTCGGCGTGGTCACCCGTCACAGGGAAGCGCGTGTAGGACGTGGCCGCCAATTGCCGCATGGCCTCCTGGACGGACGAGTGCGCGGGGATGGTCACCATGCGGGTGCGGGGCGTCATAATCTCGCGCACGATGCGGTCCTCAACATTTAACACGCCCGCCACCATGTCGCGCTCGGCCGCGTCGATCAGTCCGCCCCTGGCGCTGTCACGGTAGAGGTCCTCGAGTTCCTCGGGGGAGTGGACGTGCGCGTGGCTGTGGTCGACATTCAGGCCCCAGGCCCTCATCAGCCGAAATGCGGTGCCGTTAAACACGGCAATCAACGGCTGGAAGAGCCACAGGCTCAACAGCATAGGCCGCAGCGTGGCTGTGGCGAGTCGCTCGGGGTAGCGCAACGCGACCGTCTTGGGCAGCAGTTCACCCAGCACGACCTGTAAGGCTGTGATCACGACCAGCACGATGATTGTGGCCACGACCGGACCGCCCACCGCCCCCAGGACGGGTGTCAGCAGGGGGGTGAGCTGCGACTGCCCATACGCCCCAGCGATCAGGCTACTGAGGGTGATGCCGATCTGGCAGGCCGCGACGTAAGTGTCCAGCTGTTTCGGGTCCCGCAGGATACCGAGCAACCTGGCAGCGGCGCGGTTGCCGTTCTCGGCCGCTTCCTGCACCCTGGAGCGGCGCGAGCCCACGGTGGCAAACTCGGCAGCCACGTACAGGGCATTGACGGCCACCATGATCAGGATGACCAGCACCGGTAGCAGCACACTCAACGCGCATCACCGACCCTGGCGTGGGAAAGGACTGGATTGTGGGCAGTACTGGGAGGTTCAGCGTTGTCGCTACTGGGCAACGGCATAGAGCGGCATCATACGTGGAAGACGTCAGGGCTGTATGAGCCTCAGGAGCTTGATGGGCCTGTCCGCTGCGCTGCCCGGGGCCAGGACACCGGGGGCCACCCCAATCTGAGGTCAGGACGCGGTTGGGTCAGACAGGTCACCGGTGATATGTGGCGCTGCCCGGCAAGGCCTCATGGCAGGTAAAATCGATTCGGCTGGATGCGTGTCGTCGTGCCGGAAGTGTGGACCCTGACGGTCCTGAAGACACTCGCCAACGATATCCATTACGAGACCGTCCGGCTCCTTGGCGCGGGGGAGCGCTGCGTATACGCTCTGGAAGCGCTGCTAAACCTCCTCCAGGATAAGGTTTCATGCGACCTTACTGGAATGCGTGATGCAGGGCTAGTGGTCGGGAAGCTCCGCGGCAAGAACAGCTGATACCGCCTCTTGCCTGAGCCGCCATATCTTCTCGGCGGGGAGCGGATGCGCGACGTCTAACTGTTTGGTCTGCCCGAGACATATTAAGCTGGATCAGTGCGTTTGCGTGCGGGCATGCCCCACGTCCTGATCCTGTGCACCCATAACTTCGCGCGTTCCAGATGGCCCAAGCCCTGACCCATGATGCCGCGCGCGGGGCTGACCTTGACCTAGAGATGTACTCCGTCGGTACCTACGCCACCCGGATCAAGGACGAGTCGAGGACTAGATCAGCAAGATCTTGAACGAAGTGCTGGATTCTCAGCACTTCGACTACGTGATCACGGTGTGCGACAGTGCCGCTGAAGCCTGCCCGGTCTACTCGGGCCCCCTGGCGTGGATGCTCTCGTGATGAGGGAGACCTGGAGAAAGCCTCCTTCGGCGCTGTTCATCTGCACCGAGGACACGGCGCGTTCCCACGTGGCCTAGGTGTTGCTGGAGCTTGGCAAATTCCATTTCCTGAAGATCAAGGAATGGAAGGAAGGGGCGGGGTACTTGGGGCCTGACCTTCCGCCCGGCTTCATGAGATGCCCCTGATGTGGTCGACGCGCAGGTGACAGATCTCGCCTATAGCGTGTTTCCGCACGATCAAGCATTGGTGCTGGCGTTGCACGGTGGCCAGCGGGGAGCACTCCTGATGGCAAGTGCCTGGCCCACTGCTGTCCGCGGTCAGGCTGCTTACGACGCGACGGAGTAAGGGACATGTGTGAGCCTTCAGCTAAGATTGAACCATCGGGAAAGCCGCTTGATCGCACCTGGTTCACTGAGGTACTCCATGTCTGATCATGCCACGTCCCCCTTTGCTTTGAGTGTTCTGCACGCCAATGACCACTCCTTTCAGGCCTTGATCGACCACAGCGCCGACATCTTCACCGTGCTCGATACTCATGGGCGCATTCTGTATCAAAGCCCTTCTGCACGGCATCACCTGGGATGTGACCGCAACCCACAAGCGGGCCAGCACCATGTCAATCTCGACCATGTCCATCCAGATGACCGTGAACGGATTGCACGGGGCGTGCTGGAGTCTCGCCCGGGGATGACCTTGACGCTGTGTCCCTACCGCGTGCGTCATGCCAAGGGCACCTGGCGTTGGCTGGAAGGCACGGCTGTCAACCTGCTGGACCATCCCCTGGTGGGCGGCATTCTGGTGCAGTCCAGGGATGTCACCGTGCGTGTTTATGCCGAGCAGCGTGCGCGTGCGCTGTCCGGATTGAGCTTGGCGCTGGGAAGTACGAACACCACAGAAGAGGTCGTGCAGGTCATTCTGCAGCAGGGGCTTGAGGCAATTGGCGCTCTTGCCGGCGGGGTCGTGCAGCTTGGTGAGGACGGCGAACATCTGAACGTGCTGGGTAGTGTGGGTTCCGCTGAAGTTGTTGAGCGCACCTGGCGGCGCTTTTCTGAGGGCACAGCGGTCCCGGCCTTGGACGCCCTGAAGCAGGGCCGCGACCTGTTCTTGACGCGTGAGG
The DNA here is from genome assembly GCF_014201875.1 of Deinococcus humi. Lineage (NCBI taxonomy): Bacteria > Thermotogati > Deinococcota > Deinococci > Deinococcales > Deinococcaceae > Deinococcus > Deinococcus humi. Next base: position 194,136 of record NZ_JACHFL010000003.1, read on the forward strand.
ACTGGTGTGAGCGAGACCCGAACCTGCAGCACATTGACGCAGCGGAAACGGGTGCCAGCGCTGTCCTGGCCCTGACGAGCAATGGGCGGGTAATGGGCGCCCTCACGCTCTCGTTCCAGGGAGACAGTGCGTTTAGTGAGGACGAACGTCAGTACCTGCGCAGTGTCGCGGCCCAGTGTGCCCTGGCCCTGGAGCGCAGCGCACTGAAGACCCAGCTTCAGCAGCAGGAACGGCTCTACCGCAAGCTGACGGACTTTAGTTCCGACGTGGTCTCCGTGATCGCCCTGGATGGACAGACACAGTTCGTCAGCCCCGCCGTCACCCGGATGCTGGGATACACGCCGGAGGAACGTGTTGGCCTGAACGTGTTCGACGGGATTCATCCGGATGACCGGGACCGCGTGGCACGCGAATTCGATGCGGCCGTGCGCAGCACCCTGCCACGACTGGTCACCTACCGCTTTCAGCACAAGTCGGGCCACTGGGTCTGGCTGGAATCCACCGGCACCAACGCCAGCACTGATCCTGACCTGCGGGGCGTAGTGATCAATACACGCGACGTTACGGCCCGTCTGGAAGCTGAGCAGGCACATCGGGACAGCACCCGTCGGCTGCAACTGTCCGGCGAACAGTCGGACACCCTGATTCACATCTTCAACCCGGACTACGACTGCGTCTACGTGTCGCCCGCCGCACAGGGCATGCTCGGTTACTCCCCTGAGGAATTGCTGGCATGCCCGGTTCATCAGTTAATTCACCCCGAGGATCTGCCGGGAGTCGAAACCGCCTGGAAGGCCCAGGCTCCCACGTCGGCCTACCGGATCCGGCGCTGTGACGGGACGTTCCTGTGGGTGGAGAGCACGGTGCGCCGGGTGATGGACGAGCAGGGAGCGCTGGTGGAGACGTACATCGCCACGCGGGACATCACGTCACGCAAAGAGGCGGAAAAGGCCCTGCGTCTCCAGCTGCGCCGCTTCCAGCACCTGGTGGAGCTGACTGCGGAGTTTGCTGCGCAGGAGGATCCCGAGCAACACATTCAGACCGCCCTTGAGCGCTGCCTGGAACTGACGCCCTACGCCTACGGTTTCTATTTCCCGGTCAATGGCGACACCCTGATTGAACCGTTGCATGCCGGTGAGGCCACCAGTGAGATGTTTGCGTGGACTCTTCCCCTGGAGCAGGTCCACCGCCGGGGTGAGGTCGGCCAGGCGCTGCGCCGCCACGAGGCCTTCTTCGCCGGCCCTGCTCAGGCGGTGTTCAGTCCGCCTGAATCGCTGCCCCGGCCAGTCTGGACGACCATGGCAGTTGTGCCGGTCGGGACGAGGGGTGCGTTGCGCGGCTTCATGGCTTTCGGCACCAACGACGCCGTGGAAGTGGACAGGGACATCCGCCGGTTGCTGCTGGGTGTGGGGGAGCAGGCCAGCCGCGCCGTGGAGCGCAGCGCCCACCTGGACGAACTCAGGCAGTCGCGAGAGGAGACGTTGCGGGCGCTGGGACTCGCCCTGGAGTACCGCGATTACGAAACCAAGGGGCACACCGACCGCGTGGTGGACCTGACCAGTCGCCTCGGGCGCGCGCTGGGATTCTCCGGGGACGATCTGGACGCGCTTCGCTGGGGAGCCTTTCTGCACGATACCGGGAAGGTTGCTATCCCCGACGCGATCCTGCTCAAGCCCGGCAGACTCGATGCCCAGGAATGGCAGATCATCAAGCGTCACCCAGAAATTGGCTACGAGATGCTGCACCACATTCCCTCCCTGCCTCCGGCCACCCTGGAAGTCGTGCTGTACCACCAGGAGCGCTGGAACGGCAGCGGATATCCCAGAGGGTTGATCGGTCCGGACATTCCGCTGGCCGCGCGGGTGTTCGCCGTGGTGGACGTCTACGATGCCCTGACGAGTGAGCGCCCCTACAAGAGAGCCTGGACCCATGAGGAGGCGGCGGTGCAGCTTAGAAAAGAGGCCGCCGTGCTGCTGGACGCACAGGTCGTCGAAGCGTTCTTGCAGCTCACCTTCTCAGCCCGTTCCCCCACCGAGGAGCGTTGCCATGACCCAGAGTAAATCCACCTTCACCCAACGCTCCCACGTCACCATCACCGGCTCAGGTGAACGCACCCTACTATGTGCACACGGGTTCTGCTCGCACCAGGGCATCTTCCGGTATCAGGTTGAAGCCTTTGGGGACACCCGGCAGGTCATGACCTACGATCTGGCCGGATTCGGCCAGTCAGATCCTTCTCTGTGGACGGCCTCGCGTCACCACCAGCTTGAAGGGTATGCCGCAGACATGGTGCGGCTGATCGACGAACTGGACCTGCGGCACATCACCCTGCTGGGGGCGTCCATGAGCGCGATGATCGGCCTGCGGGCCTCGCTGGAGCGTCCAGAACGCTTTGACGCGCTGGTGTTCATCGGCGCCAGCCCCCGCTACCTAAACGATCCCTATTATCTGGGAGGTTTCGAGCGGGCCGATGTCGACGGATTCTACGGTCTGGTGGACCGTCAGCAGGGCTGGCAGGAGGTCATGACCGATATGCTGCTCAACCAGCCTGTGTCCCTGGCGCTTCAGGAGGTGGCACAACGGGTTCAAGGGGTGCGGCCGGAAGTGGCGGGGGTGGTGGCGCGGGCGATCTTCGAGTCGGATCACCGCAACATGCTGGAGCGTGCCCGGCACCCGGTGCTGGTGGTGCAGACTCGTGCGGACAGCGCGGTACCGATCAGCGTGGCGCACCACCTGGCCCAGCACTTGCCCGACGCTGAGCTGACCTTTCTGCCGGGCGTGGGACATCTTCCCAATTTCACGGAGCCGGAAGCCTTCAACACGGTTCTCAGGGAATTTCTGACCCGTACAGAGGGGCGTGGGCTGGCGGTCGCCTGAGCACAGGAATCAGCAGTAGCCAGTGGGCAGGCAAAGGACTGGTGCAACTCTTCCTACATCTGGCCAACTGGTTCTTCCGGGAATGGGGCCACCTGGGCCCAGGCCCACGGGCGTGCTCCCGCGAGAGGCGCGGATGACGAAGGTGTGCGTGCTCGCTCCGGCCTTCACAGCCGGCGAAGGCGCGCCAGGGTCTTTTTTCCTCGTGGAAAGCGGCAATTGCGCCCGAGGATCTTGCTGGAGACGTACGTTGTCAGCTGCTCGATTGCTGAAAGGCATTTCGGAATCAGCAGATTAGCGCGGCGGGGGCATCATGTCAGGTCTCGCATCAGGCCTCCTGTGAATGCATAACCTTGACCCAGCGTGCATTTGACGCTATATTCTTCAACATCAAGGCGGCCCAAGTGGTCGCCTTTTTATTTACTCTATTGGCCTGGATGGGCTGGGCGCGGGATCCAGGTCTGAGGATTTTATGGTGTGCGGGCGCGCTCCGGCGATGTCGCGCTGCCCTGGATTGTAGGGTGCGATAAGCTCACGCCACATCAACGCATACCCCTGCCTTTAAGGAGTGTCCTCTATGTCCCTTCCCGAGACCTTGCTGCTCCGTCAGCCGGCCCTTAGTGCCGAGCACCTTGCCTTCGTGTATGCCGGAGACCTCTGGCTCGCCGATCACCATGGACAGAACGTCCAGCGCCTGACTGCCACACCCGGTTACAAGCAGACGCCGCACTTCTCTCCGGACGGGCGCTTCCTAGCGTTCAGCGGTAATGATGACGGCGCCGCGAGCGTCTATGTCGTGCCTGTCGAGGGCGGCACGCCCCGGCGCCTTACCTTCCATCCGGGCGACGACCTCGTGCGCGGCTGGACGCCCAGTGGCGAGGTTCTGTTCGCCTCTGCCCACCAGACCATCTCCGCGCGGGTTCGCCGCCTCTACACGCTGCCCCTGGAGGGCGGGCACCCAACGGTCCTGCCCATGCCAATGGCCGAGCGCGGCGCCTTCTCCCAGGACGGGCGCCTCGCTTACACGCCGTTCGCGGAGCCCTTCTGGTCCTGGAAGAGATACCGGGGAGGCATGACCGTCCCAATCCGTCTGCTCGACCAGAACACACTCGACGAGGTCGAGGTGCCGCACGAGAACGCGACCGACACCTTTCCCTGCTGGCTGGAGGGCAAGGTGTACTTCCTTTCAGACCGCCGGGGGGTGGTTAATGTCTGGGAGCATGACCTCAAGACAGGCGACGTCCAGCAACTTACCTTCCACGACGACTTCGACGTGCGCTCACTTACGGCCGGGCCGGGCCGGCTCGTCTACGAGCAGGGGGGACGGGTGCACCTCTTGACGCCCGGTGAGGCGTACGAGACCTTGCAGATCCGGGTGAGCGCCGACCTGCCCAACACCCGAGCGCGCTACGTTAAGGCTGCGCCCCACGTCACGTCGTTTGGCCTCTCGCCCACCGGGGCGCGGGCCGTGTTCGCTGCCCGCGGGGCGATCGTGACCGTGCCCACCGGCAAGGGCGATCCCCGGAACCTCACGAACACCCCCGGTGCGTGCGGGCGCGACCCTGCGTGGTCGCCGGACGGTCAGTCGGTCGCCTACCTGTCCGACGTGGACGGAGAGTACCGGCTGATCATGGCCGACCAGAAGGGGGAACTGCGCCGCACCTACCCGCTGGGTGAGAAGCCGTCGTTCTACTACCGCCCGGTCTGGTCGCCGGACGGCACACGGATCGCCTTTACCGACAAGGCGCTCAACCTGTCGTACCTTGAGCTGGAGACGGGGGCGGTAGTGCGGGTCGACACCGACACCTACGACCACCCACTGCGCAGCCTGGACCCGGCGTGGTCGCCGGACGGGCAATGGATCACCTACACCCGGCGCCTCCCGAACCACCTGCGGGCCGTGTTCGTCCACGATGTCTCGCGCGGTGAATCGCATCAGGTCAGCGACGGCATGAGTGATGCCGTCAGTGCCTGCTTCAGTCGGGACGGGCGCCTGCTGTACTTCGCGGCAAGCGTCAATTACGGCCTCAACACGGGCTGGCTCGACATGTCTTCCTACGAGCGTCTGGTCACGCGCAGCCTGTATGTGGCGGTCCTGCGTCGCGATGACCCCTCGCCCCTGGCGCCGCAGAGTGACGAGGAACCTGGGACGCCGCCGGGCGAACCCGACGCTCCCGCGGCGGCGCGTTCGCCAGAGCCGGTCCGCATTGATCTCGGCGGGCTGGGCCAGCGCATCGTCGCCCTGCCCATTCCCCCCGGCGAGTACTCGCGTCTGGAGACTGCCGAGGACCGCCTCTTCTACCTGGAGCGCGACCCGACCGCCGAGGTGAACCCCGAGCAGGCCCCCGAGCGGCATGTGCTGCGCGTCTGGGACACCGCGAAGCGGGAGACCCACGAGTTCATGCCTGGGGTCAGCGATTATCGGGTGAGCGCGGACGGCCGGAAGCTGATCGCCGCCAGTGGGCAACCAGCCACCTACGCGGTCGTCGACGTGGCCGAGCCCCCGAAACCCGAGGATGGCCGCCTGGACCTGGGTCAGGTGGAGGTGCGCGTCGAGCCGCGTGCGGAGTGGGCGCAGATCTTCGAGGAGGGTGTGCGTATCCACCGCGACTTCTTCTACGACCCCGGGATGCACGGTCTGGACTGGGCGGCGGTGGCCGAACGCTACCGCGCCTTTCTGCCACACGTCGGGCACCGGGAGGATCTGAACTTCCTGCTGGCCGAGCTGTCGGGCGAACTGGTCGTGGGGCACGCTTACGTCGCGGGGGGGGACGTGCCCCGCGGGGAGGATCCGCGCGTTGGGCTGCTCGGGGCCGATTACGAGGTCGCAGACGGCCGCTACCGCTTTCGTCGCATCCTCAGCGGCCTCAACTGGAATCCGGACCTGCGCGCGCCCCTGACCGAGCCCGGGGTGAACGTCCGTGACGGCGAGTACCTGCTGGCGGTGAATGGCAGGCCACTGCGGGCCCCGGACAGCGTCTATGCCCTTTTCGAGCAGACGGCCGAGCGCATCACCGAGCTGCGGGTGAGCCCCACGCCCGACGAGGCCGACGCGCGCACGGTCACCGTGCGTCCGGTGGGCGACGAGCGCCGCCTGCGGCTGAGGGCCTGGATCGAGGAGAACCGCCGCCGCGTGGACGAGCTGTCCGGTGGGCGCGTCGCCTACGTCTACATGGCCGACACGGCACGCGCCGGGTATGAAGCGTTTAACCGGTACTACTTCTCGCAACTGGACCGGCAGGGCGTCGTGCTGGATGAGCGCTTCAACGGCGGGGGCTCCGTGGCGGACTACGTGGTGGATCTGCTCGACCGGCCCCTGCTGAGCCTCTGGGCGACGCGCGAGGGCCGGACCTTCGCGTCGCCCAACGCCTCGATCTTCGGTCCCAAGGCTATGGTCATCAACGAACTTGCCGGCTCGGGCGGGGACGCCCTGCCGCACTTCTTCCGGCGGCGCGGTCTGGGGCCAATCGTCGGGAAGCGCACCTGGGGGGGATTGATCGGCATTTACGACTATCCGCCCCTGATCGACGGCGGCATGCTCACGTCGCCGCGTCTGGCCATCTTCAGTCCGGAAGGCGAGTGGGAAGTGGAGAACGTGGGCGTCGCGCCCGATGTGGAGGTTGAGCTCACCACCAAACTCGCAGAGCAGGGCCGCGACCCGCAGCTGGAGCGTGCCGTGGAGCTGGTCCTTACTGCCCTGGAGGCGAACCCGCAGCAGAGGGTGCCCCGCCCGGCGCCCGATCCCCGGGCCGTCCGCGAGCGTGCGGCAGACGGGGAGCCCGAGCCGGACGTCGCGCGTTAGCGGCTGGACTCAGCTCTGCTTCCTGACCCGGTGGTGTAGGTCTTCTGGATACGACGCACTCATCAACCGAAAGGCCGCGTCCCTCGAAGGGCGCGCGGCCTTTCGGCTATGTGGGCTCAGGTGCGGGCGACGGCCTCTCTGGCCAGGCGGATCGCGACGGCGCCGTCGTACCGCCCCTCGTGTTGGGCTTTGAGCAGCTTCATCACAGCTCCGATGTTCGTGGCGCCGGCGGCAACTGCCGCCCCGATTGCCGCCGTCAGTTCGGCCTCGGACATCAATGACGCTGCTTTTTCAGCGTCTTGCTGCGCTTTAATCCCCATGACCTCGTCGTGGAGCCCCTGGAGAATTTCAAGTTCCCTGATCGCCACGTCGGCGCTGCGGCCCAGACGGGTGAGGTCCTGGACTTCTTTTTCCAGCGAAGCGCGCTGCGCCGCTGTGACGCTGGCGATCAGGTCGAGCTGGGCGGTTCCCGGCTTGTTCTTGGCCAGGGTCTCGGTGTCGCCCATCACCCGGCCGAGCACCGCGGCGGTGGCGGCAGCGCCTTGATCAGCGTCGGTGCGCGCCGCCTTGCGGGCCTGCAGGTGGCGGGATTTCAGGGTGGTCAGGTCCATAGGGGGCTCCTGGAAGCAAAAGGACTGAAAAGGGGGTGCGCGAAGTCAAAGAATAATTGACGGGAGGGATGCGCACCCAGAGGGCCAGCCTCCATGGAGAAAGACAGGCCAAAGGGCTGGAAGACGAATAGGCGGAATGTATTGGATGGAGCAGAGGGATGACTGTTCAGGAAGCCAGCTGAGGAGGGTACAGAAAAGCTGCGGAAGGCGGACAGACGAATTTTTCGCCAAAGGAAGAGAGAAGGATGCCTGTCCAGGGCGCCGCAGCGTCGAGCCAGAGTCTGCCTGATCTGACGCTGGCGAGCATCTGCCAGAAGGCGTAGCCGTCTCCGGGTGCCCTGGTGCGTGTCTGGATGAACCTGTATCGCCCGCCACCACCCGGACGCGGGTGGCGCCACCTCTAGGGCGAGCCGAAGACATGGCATTCCCGTCGCACGCTGGATGCAGATGAGGACCGATGTTGCCTTTCCCTGTATTCCAATGTCCCGAGAGACGCCTTTACTGTGCGTCTTCGTACCAGCCGCGAAAGTCCCGAAGGGCTTGAGCGAGAAGATGTGGAAGAACCCCATCCGGTCTACCCAGCATGATGCCGACACGGTCTGCCGTTGCGAAGCCTTCAGACGTCGAGGTATGAGAGGCTCCAAGAAAAGGCATAGCGGTCAGTCAGATTGCTCTTTTCCCTGGCATCCAGGAGCGGGGATGCCGTTGGTTGTTCACTGACGGAAGTCGCTGTGAATCGCCGTCCACTTGCCGAATGAAAAGGGGTCCAATGGCAGCATCCACCATGGCCCAGGGACGTGCCCCGCTTCCAGCCCAAGTACGCCACAGCGGTCAACGCACGGCAACTTGCGCGGCAGCGTCGACACTGAGCTGCCGGGCGATCAGCGGGATGCGCCGCTCCAGCCGGAATCCGAAGCCGGTCCAGGTCCACTCGCTCAGGGCGACCGACGGCGCGGCTCGTCCGCTGGGATAGCGCCCTTCCAGCGTCACCAGGTGTCCGTCCGGCAGCACAGTTAAAGCGACGACGGGCTGAAACAGCGCGCTCCCCACCCAGACGGCGCGGTAGGTTCCGTCCGGCCCGGGCTTAAGGACAGCGACGTGGGCACTGTCGCCGTGTGCGTCCCGGCTGGCGGTGATGGGTGAGTCGGCGGTTGACCAGCGCGTGATTGGCCAGTCCCGCCAGGGCCTCCAAACCGCCAGCACGCATTCCAGGCTGCCGTCACCAGTCACATCGGCATACACCTGCGAGCGCACGTCCCAGGCTTCGGGCAGACGCAGAGGCGGGCAGGGCGGGGGAGGCCGCAACGCCGCGCTTGGAAGGAGGGTGCCATCTGCCTGGGGTGTATGCCAGCCGCCCGCATCCCCGCCAGCCACCGCCACACCCAGAAGGAATAGGACAGGCAGAAAGGGCTTCACCGGCAGGCCTCCAGCCCCAGCCGGGCGAGAATCCGGGGGCGTTCCCTCCCATTGGCGGGCGAGACGCGGCCCGCGCGGTAACGGGTAGGGACGGCGCAGGCGCTCCAGCCCTGCGCTGCGCGCGTCGCCCGCACCACCGCCCCCACCCGCGTGTCGGGGTAGGGCTGGTCCAGCAGCAGGTTGCCCAGGCTGTACAGGACCAGGGTGTAACCCAGGCGTTCGTGGCCTTGCAGCACGTGCGGCCCGCTGCCCACGATCAGATCTGCCCCCGCCGAGGCCAGCTCGCGGGCCAGTTGGCGCTGGCGCGACGTGACCGGGCCATACTCCATGCCCCAATGCACGCCCACCACTACAGTCTGCGCCCGTCTTGCCCCCTCCCGAATGGCGGTTAGGGGGGGCGGCGTCCTGTGGTCGTCGAAGAAGGCAATCCAGGCGATGGAAACGCCGCGTACCCGCGTGATGGTCAGCTCGTGCGCGACGGGCACGAGACCCTCTCCCCGCAGCACCTGTCGCGTCTGGGCCTGCCCCGTCGTACCGCCGTCCAGCGCATGGTTGTTCTCCACGCCGAGATGGGTAAAGTCGCTCAAGACAGTCACGCCGGCGGGTGGTCCGCGCAGGTCCAGCCCGTTGCCCTGGTGAGGTCGCGTGGTCAGCGGCGACTCCAGGTTGCCAAAGGTGGCGTCGGCCACGAGTGCTGCACGCACCTCTGAGAGGGCGGCACTCCAGTCTGGGGCATTCATCTGCGCCACGCCGCGCGCCACACTCACGTCCCCGGCCAGCGCAAATGTCAGAGGTGTGGTGTCCTCACGTCCGCCGGATGTCAGGGCCAGCACAGCCAGCAGGCCCAGCGCACCTCTCACTTCACCACGGTGCCGTTCAGCCACGGGTGCATCGGCGGCAGATTTCCGGCCTTCAGCCGCGCCCGCCACGCCTCATCGGTCAGACGCCCAGCGGCGGGAGCGGTGAACTCGTACTGCGAGTACACCCCGCCGCGCGCGATCTGCTGCCCACCGCGTCCGTCTGGGACGACGGCATACAGCTCGTAGATGGTGCCAGTAGCCTCTTCCAGCACGAGGTTACCTGCGGTGGCCACGTCCGCCACCACGCCCGCGTAGGGCGGCTCGTCGAAGGAGGGGGTACCGCCGTCCTCCCCACCTTCGGGGTCGGTGCTGGCGAGTTTGAGCTGCTCGAGCCAGCCCCCGAAAAAGTGGATGCGGTCATAGCTGTCGCGGCTCAGCGGCTGTCCGGCCAGTTCCTTGGCAGTGGCCGCCCGCAAAAAGCCCAGCATGTCGCGCAGGCTCTCCAGATTGCTGGCCGTGCGCTCGGAGAGAATCTGCTGATCGGTCAGCACACGGCGGGTCAGGGCTTCCAGACCCAGCAGACGGGTCCAGACGGCCGCGTTCGGCTCCACGTAGCCGCGCGGGTGCTCGGGTTCCTCGCCCGCGCCCATCTCGGCCATGACCTGCTTGGCGTACAGCAGCATGTCATGCCGCAGTTCGGTCCACGATCCCAGAGTGGTCAGCATCTCCTTGCGCGTCCAGGCCGGGGTCCGCATGAAGGCGGGATACCGGTCGTCGCGCGCTTCCGGCGCGGCGAGCGCCTGCAGCACATACAGCCAGCCGCTGTAGACATTGGCATTCCAGTCGGCGGGTTTCAGGGCCGCGAATTGCGCGCGGGTCTTCTGCATCTGCGGACCGTAATTGGCATATGCGGTGTCGCCCAGGCTCCGCAATTCGTTCAGCGCCGCGTCGCTTCCCATGGCGGCAAGGAGGTCCAGACCACGCGGAAGGGCGCGCGGCTTCTGTTCGGTGCCGACTTCCCGGTAGACCAGTTGTTGCAGCGCCGCGCCGTCCAGCGTGAAGCGCTGCCCCAGCAGCCGGAAGCCCAGCGTCTCACGCTGACGCACGGCCACGCCTTCACCGGGCTTGGCCACCACAAAGACGCTGTTGACGCGCGGCGGTGGCAGCTGGGCCAGAGCGGCCTGGAACGCCTTTAGGGTGGCAGGCTCGGCCAGCCTGCGGATGTTGCCGCCCGTCACCCCTTGAAGGGCTGAGGCGTACTGCCGGTAGTTCAGGTCATCGCTCGCGCCGATCAGCAGGGCGGTGGGATCGTACAGGCGCGCCCAGAGTTTCTGCGCCTGCGCATCCCCGCTCATCAGATGCGTGATCAGCGCCGCCGTGCGCGTCTCGTCGGGTTGCGTCACCCGGAGGTTCATGCGGCCCAGCCAGCTCAGCGTACGGAAGTAGCGTTTCAGCGTCTCGGACCGCGTGTAATGGCCGCGTGGCACGTACTGCGAATAGTCCTCCCGCAGCCCGGAGCCCGCGAAGATGGGCGACGGCGCAATGCCCGCGTGGGCGTTGATCAGTTTCAACTCTGCGGACACCAGGGGTGCGACCTCGGCTGGAACTGGGGACGCCGGATCCGCCAGTTTCTGAGCGACGGCCAGATACGCCAGTGCCCGCCGCGCGTCAGCCTCCAGCGGGGTGCCGGCCAGCGCCTTCACCTGTCGCTGTGCGCCCCCTACCAGCCGTGCCGTCAACTCGCGGGCCGTCGGTGCAAGCGTCTCACGTTCCAGGTCGCGCAGCAATTTGTCGAAGACGAGGTGATAGATGTGCAGCACCGAATCAGTGGTCACAAAGACTGGTTGCTCGGCGTAACGGGTGGCCTCGTATACGGCGTCGAACTGCCGCCACTGGGCGGGCGTGATCACGAAGCCCTGGCGGGTGAGGGCAGCCCGCTGCGCCGCGTTCACGGCGGGCAGACCCAGATCCCGGTTGCCCCTGAGCAGGCCAGGATTGCTCAGGGTGTCGAGGTTGACTGGCAGCGTGAATGAAGCAGCCTTCGCGCCAGCAGAGAGTGTTACGAAACAGGACACGGCCATCACCAGGCGAGAGCGCATCATATTGTTCATACAGTACACAGCGGGGCGCGTCCTTGTCGCCGAGGTTAGGTAGTTCACGGGGTTGACCAGGGGATTTTCACGGGCAATCAAATTGCACTTTTCGTGAAGGGGAGATGTACCTTGATAGGCATTCCTCCTGAGGGAAATCGGCCCTGCTTGCCCGCCGTCCGCGAACCCTGGCCCAGTAACTTGGAGGCGGTTGCGTCGGTTAGTCTTGTTCGACGGGGCCACTGCCTTCCAGCAATAAAAAAAGCCTCACGCCGTGATGGGGTGGATCTAAATGGCGATCAGGGTTCTAGGTAACTCTCTGGACGAGGGCCATGAATCGTTGTTAGAGCGTGGGATTTACTTCCCGATGACGTTGCCCTACGCGAGAATCACATCTTCAGGGCCGTCAATCCAGACGCCGGCATACCAGACCTTGGCACTGGTCAGCACAAACTTGTCGTAAATGCCATTGTTCACCTCGACCAAGTCCAGGCTCTTGTATTTTAACTCTGCCGGGATCTTTGCGCCAAGGGAGTTGGCCAGCGCGTCGGGTTGCCCTTTCAGTACAGCCGCCCGTGGTAGTGGCATTTGCCGTTTAAGGTTGCGCCAACGTCTTCCAGCAAATCAACCATCTCGTCGGAGAAACCGTCATCTATGAGCTCGAGGGCGCCCTCTAGAAGCTGGATGCCCGTGAGATCGAATTTGGTCATAAAGACCGTGGTCAGGGTCGACGGCATCACTAGCAAAGAGACGGCGATCAGGAGAGCAAATTTTGCATCACGCTCCAGTATCAAAGGCGGTTTCTTTGCTACGCGATGGGAAGGGGATGGAGTGCCCTAAGCGGACATTGCCGGGTCAAAGCTTGAAACCCTTCCGTTCTCCGAAACAATGGGGATCCTTCACCGAAGAAAAAGCCCCACACACTGTGGGGCGGTCTTCCTGCCGCACTCGGGCAGGTCCTGCTATTGAGGAAAGCGTAATCCTCCAGCTGTCACAGCGATATGACGTTCGTCCCAGCCATTGAATTACTCTTTAAGGCAGAGAATAAGGATGTCTTGCACTCTCTAGCAAGTAGAAGACCCCGCGTGTTATTCGTGCGGGCGCTTAACTACGTTTAGTTTAGCTGGCTTTTGGGAGGGCCCGGGCGGCGTGATACACCTGCCTAGCTTCAGCGGGCGTGAGTTCGGTCAGGTTACCCACTTCTCGTCCGATCACCTTCGCGGCGTAAGCGTTGTACTCCGTGTCCCGTTCTGCTGTGTCCTTGAGAATTGTTTGCAAGGAGGCCAGCAAATCTGAGGCCTTCTCCTTGCTCAAGGTGACTCTGCTCTGTGCTGACAGCAGCAAAGCATCAGGTCGGGGCGCAATCTGGCGGGCCTCCTGCTTGTCTCTGAGAACTGGGGAGGGTGGGCCATGGCTCGCCGTATGTCCGTCATCGTCCGTATCTGCCACGATGCCAAGCGCCGCGCTCAGAGCGTAACGCCGTAGGTAGGTGATGGCAGAGCCGACACTTTGCGCCGTTTCCTGCCCCTTCGGGTCTTTGGCAGGGGTGCGGGCGGTGTTGGCGATGTACTCACCGGACTCGTGCAGGATGATGGTTTCGAGCGCCACATATCCCGGCCCATCACTGACGGGAAGTTGCACAATGCTCAGCCCGTTGCTGGACAGGGCATGCCGACATGCGGCCCACACACTGGCCAGATCGGCATACCTGCTGCCGAGGTGTGGATTTTCGGAGGTTTTCAGTGCCGGCTGGACGGCAGCCTGCGCTCTGGAAAGCGCTTTAGCCAACTCACCAATGGATTCGCTTTTTTGCACATCTATCTCCAAAATGGGCCGCGCTTGACTGATCTGGGCGCCTGTCGTAATTCGACGCTTAGTTGTGGCCGATTTTCCTCAACAACCTGAGCTTCCCAGGCTTACTACGTACACAGCATAACCTTAAGCCTTAATTGTCCTAGTATCGGAATGACCACTTTTTGCTACTGTACTTTCCGGTGGCGCCTAGTCTGCATCTCAATGTCAGCACCCCAACAACTGCATACGACGCTGACCACCACTGGGCAATTGCTACAACCATATGCGGCACTCCACAGCGTTCAGGTGCAACGGGTGGTGAACGATCTGGTTGAGGGCCATGCCCCCCGTGATGCTAGCGACGTGGCTACCTTGCTGGCTCTGACCCTGCACGGCATCCCGAAGCGGCAGAGGTCACGCGCTCGGGCCTGAGGATATTCACCTGCTGTTAGCGGCCGCCGTCTAAGTGACGGCGGCCGCTTGGAGTAACCGTGTCTCTCTACATGGGAGGGAGCGAAGGCACGCTCCTATGGTATGGAAAATACTGAAGTGCCTCTGGTTTCCACATTATTGAATGCGGATCCGAGGCTCAAGGACTGACAAGGGAGTAGTGTTGCCGCTCCTCAAAGACGAAGCGTTCCGAGATTAGATTACTTGCTCGGAAATCACTCCTGCGCAGGGGCTCAAACCAGAATTCGTCTGCGTTGTACAACTCAATGGAAGCGCTTAAATGGCGTACTGCTTCTAAGTAATCGAAGAGCTGGATAAAATTCACACGGTTTGTCTGAAATTCCTGGAGGTCTGCTTGTGTGGGTGCCGTCCAGTCGAGTTCGAAGGCAAAGGGGCCGCCGCAGCCAAGATGAGAGCCTATGGAATACACATGAGGTTGACTGAGAGAGCGGCGAGCTCCTTCTTCGCGTTATTGGATGCGCTTAACTGTCGGCCCTGGAGCCCTATCGTCCGAGATGATTTCTGGAAGAGGGACGCTTGAGGCAAGAAACAGGTGATTGCACATGCGCTCACTGTAGCCAGCATCCATGTGTAGTGGGGCTTCGCGAAAGCAGGACTTTGTCACTCTCGAATGGCGTGGGCTGTTACGCTCTGGTGTGTTTCTGCAAGAAGGCCACGTGGCCGCCCACCTTAACGTCATCGGCTACCAGTTCCCTGAGCTGACTGATGTCGAACTGGACTCAGACTGGCTGCTGATTCAACTCCGCCTTCAATGGGCGGGCATTGCTGGGAGCGAACAGACCCTGCCCTCACCACCTCCGAGTTGGAAGGCCTGGCGGCTTGGCTTCTTGAAGTCGCGCAGCATGCTGCCGTGTTTGGCGGGTGGAAGCACAACCGCCTCTCCACACGGTGCTTTTTCACTGAGCCCAATCTCGGTGTCGAGGCTTTGAGCGGGCACCCCACGGGACGGCCCGTCACGCTCCGCCTGTTGCTCAGCGCAGAGTTCCTGCCGCCTTTCAAGGCCCTGTTGCCCACTGACCCTTTCGACGACAGCTCAGAGGTCTGGCTGGACTTTGGGGTAGATGAGGCGCAACTGCGGGCGCTTGCTGACCAGATTCAGAGGCATCTCCAGCGCTTTCCGGTGCGTGTCGGCCTCAGACGGCCCTCTCTTCTCTGAGCAGACTGAACCCTTGAGCTTGCCCTACAGCGCGTTCAATCAGGACTGCCGAAGTACTCATCAACCCATTCGACAAGATCGTCGTCAATATCTGGGCGAGGAATAAGAAGGGCGTCGCGCGCCTTCAGACTCGTATTGCGCGTGAGGGCAAGCAACGCTGCGGACCGTTCGTCATCGTCTCCTTGGTGGTAAACCTGCCGCAAAGGTGCAACCAGCCGATCATCCGGAAAGAGCGCACTGAGTCCTGCAGCCTGATAACGGACACCGAGATGTGGGCTCTGGAGCGCAGTCACGAGGTGCGGCACGACTACCGATGCAGGCTGTGGAATAAAGGCGCAACAAACGAGTTGATAGACCCCGAAACCACTCTTGTCACCACAGGCTCTGAGGAGCAAAGGAAGACACTCAGGGTCAGGGTGAGCTTCAAAGTGCTTTCGCGCCTCGTCGAATTGAGTGAGGAGACTGCGCCCAAGCTCAGGGTAAAGGGCCAAGGCATCATCGGAGGGAAGGGGTTGGTGGGCGCGCAAGAACCTGAGGGCCTCGTCACGGGTCATCGACTCATCCTAATGGCGCTGGTCCCTCCAGCGCCGGCCATACGTGTGCGCGTGAGGGTGAGGAGAGCAATGCCCCCGTATCCCTTCTCTCCTCGCTTCTTCCCCTATACCAACCTGTCCCGCCCGGATCGCGCGTAACCCCTTTCCAAACCATCCGTTTCCATGCTCAGGGCGTGTTGGGGGTACTCCCTATCGGGAATCATGCGGATGCACTTGCTTAGGAAATCGGTGCGATGCCACTATCCCCGTTCCACTCCCAAGAGGTCTAGTAGGTGCGGAATATTGTTCTACTTGCCTTGTTTTTGTCAATTTCTGGCCGCTTCAGCTCCCATCAATTTGACCTCCTGAGGACAGAACTTGCTTAGGGAAGGTGTGAGAAGGGTGCAGTGGGGGCGGCACGCGAAGCGTTGAACTGAGCCGGGACGCTTAGGACCTTTTCCGTATCAAGGGCAGCATTGAAGGCCAAGACGCTGGCGGTGTAATCGGTGTTGGGGGCCAGCACCGATGAGGCGTAAGTGGCTGGGATGGTTCGGGTGAAGATGTAGGTGCCTGCGACGGTTTCTCCCCCATTAACGATCCGGGATGAGTAGACGACGGCATTATTGACGGACGGCCAGGTCACCCTGACTTGGGTGCCATTGTCGCTAACGGTGACTGGATTCGGAGCGTCCAGAAGATTGGTGACACGGACTGGGCCAGATGTGGCGGTATAAGTCTGCCCAGCAATGTTGACGGAAGCCTGGTAGATGCCCTCTACGACAGGGATAAAGCCAGTTACCAACCAATCGACGTATCCCTTGGCGTTCACCATCAGGTTCAGCGGCTCATCCTTGTTCCAGCCCTTCGGGCCATTGACGGTGACCTGAGTGTCCTGGGTCACCGCACTGCCGTCCGACAGGGTCAGCTTCACCAGCAGCGCCGTGCCAGTGGTTGGAGCGCCTTGACCTGAGAAAGTGCCTGCAGCAAGTTGCATCACCGGTTTCGGCTCAGGGTTTGGCTCTCCCACGGTGGGCGAACTGCACGAAGCCAGCAGGAGCGTCAAAATTAAGGTTAAACCACCGTATTTACGCATTAAGTCTCCATGGTCTGGCACTTCTGCGCCAGAGTGAATTTGAACAGAGGAAACCGTTCTGCTACTGATTTTCAAAGGCAGTTCCCGTAGTCATCCTTACCTGATTGCCTTTTCTCGTAAACACGACGCATAACAAGCAGACCATGGACACCTGCGGCCTGAGCGTAGCGAGGGTTTCTGAGGTGACCCATTATCTCATCTCCTGTCGGACGAGTCACTATAGGGCCCCGTTTGATGGTCGGCACGTGGACGAGCAGGGTCAGGCGGGCCGCCAGCACTGCGCCCGTCTGCCCTGTATCCCCCCGGCATCCCGTCCCAGCCGGATCGCGCGTAACCCCTTTCCACTATCCATTCTCAGGCTCAGAGCGTCCTGGGCCTCTATTGATAACAGGCTAGGTTTGTATTGAGTCTGAAGACAACAAGCTTGAGAAGGACGGATAAGGGTGTACAGTCATTTCAGGTGCCCCGCTGCCCCAGCGAGCGGAGGCGCTGAAGGTGGTTGCGTCGTCCGTCAGCGTTGTCTCCGCCGGGCTTCCCGGCATTGGAGGAACCATGATTGCCCGCCCTAGATTGCTCGGCCTGACGGTATTGACCCTGGCCCTCGCTGCCTGCGGAGACAAGCCCCTCACGCCCGAACCTTCGCTGATCCCGACGGCTACCATTACTTCCGGCGCAATGGAAAACGGCACCAATGAGGATCCTTTGCCCACCACCGTTACCATCACTGGGACAAATCTCCAGGGGGCCACGCTGGACTTCGGTGGCGAAGGCCCCGGCACTGATCTGATGATCAACCCGGCAGGCACGGTTCTGACGGTTACCGCCCCGCCGAATCAGGCGGGGCGCCGTCCCGTGATTGTCAGCACCCCGTACGGCAAGGTCAATGCCGGGGTATACACCTTCCGGCAACCCACCCCCAGGCCCAAAGTCTATCTGCTGAAGGTCAGCCCCACCAGCGGCCCTGCGGCGGGCGGCACTGTGGTCACGCTGGCCTTCGACGGCAGCCTGACCTACAACCCGGCGGACCCACCCGGTTTCACCATTCCGGACGTGTATTTCGGCGCAGTTAAGGCAACCGGGGTCACCGCCCAGATTCCGAATCCCGGTCCTGGCCCGTCGGATCAGAACACCATTACCGCCATTGCGCCCGCTGGCACCGGTTTCGTGGACATCACCCTGAAATGCCCCGTCGCCAGTTGCTATACCTTCAGCACCACCAATTCCGTGCCGTACCACTACCTACCGTGATGGACCTGTTGCAGTTTGAGATATTGGCCAGTGGCCGGTTTCTTTCAGCACGTGCAACCTGACGTTACTGAATTTGCCAGTATGTGACGGGCGATGGCGGCCCTGCGGGCTGATTGGTTTATGTCGTCAGTTCGCCCCGGCCTCGTCGTCACCCCGGCTGCTGGCCTGCACGTCAATGGTCCGCAGTTGCTGGAGCTTCTGCGCCTGGCGCTCCTGGATGGCCTGCCGGGCATCGTGGCTCAGCTGCACGATGTGGTTGACCGTCACCGTCTGGTCGACTCGCTTAAATTCGCCGTACTGTTCGCGATCCCAGGCACGCATCAGGAACTCGTTGGCCCGCACGGCGGCCATCGCCATCTTCGGATCCGTGCTGTTGGCAATGCGGTACAGGTTCTCCTCAAGCGTCAGCATCCGAGTGCGGGTCATGAACTTGACCACAGCGTCGTTGAAGGCCGGGTACTCGTCACGCCAGCGCCAGATGGTGGCCACGCTGACCCCACTGGCCTTGCTGGCGGGGTTGATCATGCCCTCACTCTGGAGGTGCTGCAGGAACGAGGCCATGCGCTCGTTGCGGCTGCGCTGTGCCGGCGTCCACTTGGCGGGATCACCGGGGTAGAACGTCAGCGGCATCTGGTCTTCGCGAGGGAGAGTCATGCGCCCATGCTGCGGGATAGCTTCCCGGGGGTTGGCACACCTGAGGCGTGTCGGTCAAAGTGGATTCCCACAGAGGGAAAGCAGACTGCTCAAGTGACTAGACTGATCCAGATGCTCAATGACGCTGTACCCGTGATGACGCTCGAAAGCCTCCGCGTCCACCTCTATGCCGTCCGTGATCAGAGTCGCCTGAAGATGGTAGAAGAACAGGTGCTAGCCCCTTCATGGAGCGCGGGCCTCTTGGTTGAGCGACTGCTCGCTGAACAACTGATTTCAGAAGGGGTGATTCAAGTTGATGTCTGGCGAGAGGCCATGTTCAGTCCGGACGGCGACGATGTCCGCACGCTACACATCCGCTTGACCTGGAGCACTGGCGAGATCCTAGAGGTGTACCTGTTTGATCATCCCAGTATGGAAATCCTTCTAGTGCCACCTGAAGAAGCCAGAGCTCCGGGCGGCCTCGATCTCAGCATTGACTTGGACGATCCAGAGAATAAAGCTTGGGCTGAGTTGCGCTTATGGGGTGAGGAATTCCTTCCTGACCCTTTCCTAGAAGACCAGAATGAGACCTTCGCCGACACTTATTGAGAACGGCATAAGTTGACACCGATCTGGGTGAGCAGAAATGCCTCGCGTGCCGTGCGATCAGCGCACGAACGGTGTGGAGGTGATCAGCGTTACTTCCAGCGCTCGATCGCCTCGTGCGGAACTGTCCTCCAGACCGTGTCTGACAGCAATATCCCTGCTCCATTGTTTTGCTTATCGGTAGACGTGTTCAGGCGCACCAGAGCGTTCCAGCCGCGGGTCAGCTTGAGATTCACCTGGATGCTGTTCTGGTTCACGCTGATGGAGTTGGACTGCTCAAATCCCCGGAGACAGCGTTGCTCTCCTTGCACTGTCACGTCTTCCGGGACATAGACCAGTTGGGACATGGCAAGGGCGAACTGCTGGTCATAGGCTTGCAGATCATGGGAAAGGACCCGCCCTGCAGGAACGGGCGGTGACGTCAGCGGCTGCATCTGCTGCTGGAGATCTGAGAGGCGCACAAAGAAATAAGTCGATTCCGGCAGCACCACATTGATGCTTGCGGCCGCCTTCAAGCCGTCCATCACACACAGACCACCGACCCACCCGCCCATAGAAAGAATGGATTGCAAGGTCTCGGTCCTGCCAGGCTTGAGCGGCGTGGCGCCAGTAATGCGGCCGTCGGGCTGGAGTTGAGCTGCGGGCACCAGGGTCTGGTCAGGTCCGGCATACAGCGGAACCACCTTCGTCCCCTTCCAACCCGTGACTGTTCCAACAGGCTGGTAGGACTCCCCCAATGCGAAGGCGGTGTACTCGGGCAGGGGCCGCGCTGGAGTGTCCACGTAATACGGGCGCAGTTCCACTTCTGTGAGGGGACGTACGGGAGTTTGGGTCGACTGATCGCCACACCCGCTCAGGAGGGGGAACAGGAGCAGGCAGGACAGCAGACGGCGCATCCAGAGAGTCTAGACGACGCGTGGAGGTGCCGGCACCGCACTTGTGGAGAACACCCAGAGACTGGGTCCCTGTGATGTGGCCACGCTGGGCGGCACGTGAGGCCATTCAAATCAGTGTCAACTTACGCCGTCCTCAGTAGTGGTCTGATTCAGAAGAACCTGGACTGTAAATCGACGATTTTCTCCTCAACATCAGCCGGGACTCGATTACCTTGAGCCAGTGCGCCATGCCATCTACTTTGACCCCCACGAGTTTGACCCCCCCGAAAGCGAGCAGCATCTGGAAGTCCATTGGGGAACGTCGTGGACTAGCCTCGAGTGGCTGCTGTTAAGTCTTGAACTTATTATGGAAAAATCGGGCTCAATGATGGAGTTATCGGTCTGGCGAGAACAAGCATCAAAACTGCTTCGGACGCCACTCAAGCCTCACGTCACTGAATTGGAGTTCGTCAAGCGCGGCTGGGTCGCAAGAGATTCAGGGGATGAGTTCATCATAGTCGGCGAGGGGCGAGGTCAGTGGGTGCTCTTGAACTGGTACACCACAGCGTGAAGTCGATTTCTCCTCGGCTCAACTCTCAACATTCATATGACTCGGCCCAATAGTACGAGGCCTCGTATGGGCGATAAATTGGCGGTGAAATGAGCGAGGCCTATAGGTATGGGATGCACAGGTAGGGGGTCTAAAGGTGGGGTACCCGCCCCCTCCTCGCCTCCTGCCCCAGCAGCATTCAACGGGCTTTTTTACAGGACGAGTTTCATTCCCTCGTGCGTCGCGACGTAACCCAGGCGTTCATAGAATCGGTGAGCATCGGTACGCCGTTTGTCAGTCGTGAGTTGAGCAATCGTTGCACCATGTTCGCGTCCATACTGCGCCGCCCACTGGAAAAGTGCTGAGCCTAAGCCTGTACCGCGTGCCGATGCAGACACCCTGACAGCTTCAATCTGCAATCTTGTCGCACCTTGACGTGCCAAGCCGGGAATCAGAGTCAGCTGCATGGTTCCGACGATGTCATCTTGTTCATTGAAGACTGCCACTAAAAGTTGATTCTGGTCACGATCGATTGCTTGGAAGGCTTGAATATAAATATTAAGCATCTCAGATTCTCGTTGTGATCCGAGAACATCATCCTGTAAAAGTGCGACGAGTGCTTCAACGTCTTTCAATTGCGCTCTTTTGATTCGGAAATTCTGCTCACTGAGCGTTATCGTGTGCATACGTTCAATCCTGACTCTCAGGCCAACAGGCGGGAGCGCAATTCTCAGGGACTTCAGGCTGACTCAATGCTGTTGTTGCGCTGGCGTGACACTGACAGAGGTGCATAAGATCGCCATGCCGAAGCGCATTGCCGCCTTTATCCAGAAAGTTTAGACCTCATCACTGGTTTCCTCTCCAGGAGTGGTGCTCGCGGGGTCACTGGTGATCATGCTGCCGGAAGAAGCGACATCCTGCTTGTCCAAGCCACGTTCCTCATACTCGTCCGCGATCCGGGCCTCAGCTCTGGCGTCCTTGAGAGCATCCCGGTGTTCATCCGTACGGCCCATGAATTGAAGGTCCACATTGGTAATCTCGCCCTCCGTCAATACCTTCTTGTCGTCCGTTCGATCATCTTTCATTCCTCAAGCTATCTGGGGGCTGCAGGTGCGCTGTGAGGGCCGTATGAAGGTGTAAGGGGTCAACTCGCCTTGTACCAGAAGGCTGGAGACTGGGTCATGTGTAGGTTGGGCCATCAGCTCATATTTGGAACGCACAGGGAGGAGCCGGCGCGATGGTGTCCACTAAGGCAGAGCGCCGGAAGCGCCAACATTTTTTGCCAAACTTGAAACCGGGTAGTACGTCAGCAGTGGCTTGATCCCGGATGGTGTTGGGGTGGAGGCGCAGCAGTTGGGCGGCCTCCTCCACCGTCAGGACGTCGGCAGCCAGCAGCTGGGCCGCGATACGGTCTGCAATCTGATCCAACTCCGCACCAGTCAACATGTCGAGTCTCCTGGAGTTGGCCCCTGTCGTGGGAAGCACAGCGTGCGAGACGATCCGGCGTGGTTCACATTGGGGAATACAGGGCCTCCATCATCATGTCCCACTGAACCCTTGCGCTTCACTCAAGGCGCACCACCTATCGAACATTTCCCGATTCCCTGGTACTGGGATGTGAGCCACGGAGAAGATTGCCGCTATACTAGTCACGAGTGTTCTTTATTTCGGACTGACCCCGGGGTGCTCTAAGCAATCTCTCTGGGGCCGTTTCGTATGTGGAATTCAAGGAGTGGAATATGCCCGCAGGAAAAGTGAAATGGTTTAACGCAGAGAAAGGCTTTGGCTTCATCGAAACACCTGGCAGCCCTGACGTGTTCGCGCACTTCAGCGCGATCCAGAGCAGCGGCTTCAAGAAGCTGAACGAAGGCGACGAAGTGGAATTCGAAGTCGAAGACGGTCAGCGCGGAAAAGGTCCCCAGGCCAAGAACATCGTCGTCACGAAGGCTGCACCGGCATCCGGGTTCAGCGACCGCCCTCGCCGCGACGACCGCTGGTAATCGAACCAGACTTTCAAGCTGAAGAAGGGAGCCTTTACGGGCTCCCTTCTTTTTGGCGGATTCAGCTTAGAGAGGGTCCGAAAGAAAGCCTGTCAAGCGCGGGTTCTGGGTTGCGTCCAGCGCTTCATGCCGAGGGCAGCGATGGCGGCAGCGCCTTCAGCAGTATCCGGATCGACCTCGAATTGGGCCAAGACGACGGGCCACTCGCTGGGGGGCGGGATATCACGGGTGACGGGACAGCGTGACCATACCGTCAGGCAAGGCAGCGCGTCAGGGTTGTCCAAATCTTCGCCAGGGCGAAGCCAGACGGGGCGCTGGACGGTCTGCCGCATCAGGCGCCCAGAGGGCAGGCGACTGGTAAAGATCAAAAACTCAGGCTGCTTGATGACATCGACCAGAACGGGAACAACACGGCGCGGGTCTGACATGGTGACAACCTCCAAAAGGAAAAGAGGGCAGGGTGGCCCCCTGTCGAGTTCAAGCAGCGAAAGCGCGAGCAGCGGGATACAGGCGGGCCAAGTGCCGCCAGACGGCGCGGGCCTCTGATTCCGTCAGATCTGACAAAGTGGGCAGCGGAGCCCACTCGCCCAGGGCAGCGGCGGCCAGCGCGTAGTGTTGGGCATGGGGAAGGCCGACTTTGCCCATGATTCGGTGCAGCTCGCACGCGCGGCCCTTGCCGATGGTGGGCGGGGTGTCCAGCACTTCGGCAACGACGATCAGGTGATCAGCGCCGGACAGGAGGCGCGCGGCGTCCAGCACGTCGACCGACTTCCCGTCTACGGTGACCCTGAAGCCGTCCGGGGTGCGGGACATGGTGAAGGTGTGGGTGGCCGTGCCTGTGATGACGCTGCATTCCCTGTATGTGGTGTGAGCATCCCAAGTGCGGGACAGGACGCGGGGCTTGATATCGTGCATGTTGCTCCTTTACTGCTGTAGGGAGTCAGTCAGGGACGCTTCTCTTCGCGGGGTAGGCGTCCCTGACTGCTATTGACAATGTTAAGCGCTATGCTTAATCTTGTCAATAAGCAAACCGCTTAACGTAGACTTGGGAGGATATGGACGTGAACGAACGAATACGCGCACGAGTACGGGCAGAAATGGTTCAGCAAAACTTGACTCAAATTGAGCTGGCGCGGCGACTGGGAATCAGCCCGCCTGCTCTCTCCCAGATCATGAGCGGTAGGCGGGGAACTATGCCGGAAAGTCTGATGAATGTTCTGGAGGCGCTGGGCCTGACCCTTGAAGCTGTTCCTAAAAAGGACGGCTGATCATGACCACCCCCAAGAAGGCGAAGGTACGCGGCAATGGCGAAGGCACGGTCTGGAAAGAAGGCGAGGTCTATCGCTGGCAGGTTACGCTGGGATTCAAGACTGACGGGAAACGCATCACCCGGTCAGGCCGTGCGGCCAGTAAGAAGGCGGCGCATGACGCCATGAACAAAGTTCAGGCGGATTACTCGCGCGGATTGATCGGGGAGCCAGCAAAGGTCACAGTGGCCGAGTACGCCGGGCGCTGGCAGCGTCGGCAGTTGCAAGTCACGCCCCGGACGGCGAACCAGTACGGTGACGAGCTGGCCTATGCGCTCGAACACATCGGGGACATGCGCCTTCAGGACGTGCGCCCCCACCACATGAAAGACCTCATGGTGACGCTCTCCAGACGGCAGATGTATGGGGGCACGGTCATGTCGCCCCGTACTCAAGCGCGCGTGCTGACCCGGTTGCGCTCCGTGTTCCGGGAAGCGGTCACGGATCAGATTATTTACGTCAACCCGATGGAGGGCGTGCGGCAGGTCAAGGCGGCGTGGGCCGTATCGGCAGGGGAGGCGCTGGACTTCGATCAAGTGGCGCGGCTGCATACCCTGGGGACAGCGCTCCATGCGGCGGGTTTGTGCCGGCAGTGGCCCGCCATCTTCACGGCAGTCAGCATCGGTCTGCGGCGCGGGGAGGTCATGGGCCTAACCTGGCATGACGTGGATTTAGAGCGGGGCGTGCTGCGCGTTCGGCAGACGCGGGTCATGGGCCTGGAAGAAATCGAGACGGGCGATCCCAAGACCGTCAATTCACGGCGGGACATTCACCTTCCCGCCTCGCTGGTGGCCGTTCTGCAAGATCACCGGACGGCCCAGGAGAAGGAGCGTCAGGCGGCGGGCAGTGCATGGGCAGGCACGGGTGCGGTGTTTGCTACGGCGTTGGGCGAGTGGACGCACCCAGACAACCTCAAGCGCGGCGTCAAGCTGCTGGTGGACTGGTCAGACCCGGCGCGGCTGGAACAGCAGATGGGTAAGCGGTCAGTCTGGCAGGGCGTGCCGCGTGAGAAGCGGGCCGCACTGATGGCGGCAGTACAGGCAGGGGAGAAGTTGCCCAGCATCTCACCTCATGACCTACGCCACACCTTCGCCACGCTGGCCCTTCGCCGGGGCGTGCCGGTGGAAGTGGTGTCTAAGGTACTCGGACATGCGCGGGTGTCAATCACTCTGGATGTATACCGACACGTCATGGACAACGAGCGACGGGCGCTGGTGGTGGACCTCTTCGACGCGCCACCTGTGGCTCCAGCTTTCAGCCTTCCTGCACTGAACTGAGGCACTACTACACCGCTATTACACCGGGCGACTGAAAATGGGCGGCTGCAGGAGAGGCGCAAAAAAGAAACACCGTCTAGGACGGTGTTTTCTTTGGTGGAGGCTTGGGGATTCGAACCCCAGACCCTCCGCTTGCAAAGCGGATGCTCTCCCGCTGAGCTAAGCCCCCTCAGCGGGGCGCAGACTAGCAGACGTGGGGACTGAATGACAAGGGGTGCATTGAAGTCTGCGACGTCCGTGTGTCCCTGCAACCCAGATGAGAGCGTTTTAGCTGTCAGGAACCGTTGATTGGTCCAGGTTCCGGCATGTGTCTTACAACATTCTCCTCAGCCCCCCAATATCCGCACTGCCCAGTACGCCGCGAAGCCGCCCAGTATTCCTGCTGCGAGGTGTCCACTTCGCCAGACGATCAGCCCGCCCACGGCGCAGGCGAACAGGCGGCGTGGCCACTCCGCACTGCCCAGCACCTCGGGAACGATCAGGGCGGCGATCACGCTGACCGGCACGAAGCCCAGAAAAGCCAGCCAGAACGGCGGCAGGTTTACCCGTCCCAGATTGAGGCCCAGCCAGCGGGCCGGGTAGGTTACGGCCCACATCAGCACGATCACGGCGACGACGCTCACAGCCCCGCCTTCTGCCTCTGGGCAGTCTGCTGTCCGGTCAGCCACGCTCCCAGCAGCGCGCCGCCAACGCCCGCCAGCAGGATCACCAGCCCGCCGGGCAGCACGCGCGACAGCCCCCACGCCACCAGCCCGGACGCCAGTGCCACCAACACGGTTACGCGTCCCCGCAGCATGGGCACCAGCAGGCCAAGAAAGGCCAGCGGGAAAATGACCCCCACGCCCAGCGCTTCCGGCGAGGGCAACACGGCGCCGCCCACCGCGCCCAGCAGGGTGGACGCGTTCCAGACCGTGTACAGGCTGAGTTCCGCGCCCAGCAGGTAGCCGAAGCTGGGGCCGTCCGGCTCCTGCTCCCCACGGACGGTGACCATCCCATACGATTCGTCCGTCAGAAACTGTGCGGCGATCAGACGTTGTGGGCGGCTCAGCTTGACTTGACGCGACAGACTCAAGCCGTACAGCAGATGCCGCGCGTTCAGGAGAAAGGTGGTCAGCACAATGCCGATGGCCGACGCTCCGCCTATCGCACCGTAACCTGCAAACAGGCCCGCCGCTGCAAATTGCGACGCGCCTGCGAACACGGTCAGGCTCATCAACTGCGTCTCCCAGACGCTTAGCCCGGAGGCCCGCGCCGTAACTGCGTAGGCCACTGCGAAGGGCACCATGCCCAACCACAGAGGCGTCATGACGCGGTAGCCGCGCCAGAACGCGGGCCAGAACGGCGAAACTGAGGCAGACCCAGGCATGCCCGGTAGCTTAGCGGTTGCTGATCCGGTCAGCGGAGGGCAAGCCCGTCTATGCTGCCAGCATGACCCGTCTGACCTCGCGCAACCGCAGCCGCCTCGCCCTGCCGCCGAGCGCCCGCTTCTGGCTGGGACTGATCCTGGCCTTGGTGCTGGGGTATCTGTTTGCACTGGCCCAGGGGTTTCTTGTGCGCCCGCCCCTGGTGATTGGCCAGGACGCCGTGCCTCCCTCTGGTCAGGCGGCGGGCGTGACTTCCACGTTGGAGAACGAGGACGGCGCGTTCATCGACATCAGGCCGAGCGGCGAGGTTAATGCCTTGCTGGTCTATTACCCCGGCGGTCTGGTTCGTCCGCAAGCCTACGAATGGCTGGGCCGCGCCCTGGCCGCGGCCGGCGTGCAGACCGTCATTCCAGTATTTCCCCTCGATCTGGCCGTGACGGGCATCAACCGCGCCGACGCCCTCATCCGGAAATTTGGCGAGGGCAAGACGATCATCATCGCGGGCCACTCGCTGGGCGGGGCGATGGCCGCGCAGTATGCCAGAGGTCATACCGATCAGGTCAGTGCCCTGATCCTCATGGGTGCGTACCCGGCGGGCAATGTGAATCTCAAAGACACCCGCCTTCGGGTGCTGTCGCTGCTGGCCGAGAATGACCGGGTGGCCGAACCCGACGCTGTGCGGGACGGTCTGAACCGGCTGCCTGTTGACGCCCGATTGACGGTGATTCCTGGTGCGGTCCACAGCTTTTTCGGGCGCTACGGCCCGCAGAAGGGTGACGGCCTGCCCACCGTGACCCACGCCGCCGCAGAGGCGCAGATTCTGAAGGCGGTCAGAGTGTTCTTGAACGGCCTTCCGGCAAGGTAGCGATGCGCTCCCCGCCCGAGTAGACCGTCAATCGCCCCTCGCGCACGAAGCCGCACAGGGTTACGCCGAACGTGGCCGCTGTGTCTACCGCCAGCGACGTTGCTGCCCCCACGGCCACCACCACGCACACTCCTGCCGTGACGGCCTTCTGAGCAATTTCAAAACCAGCGCGGCTGCTGACCACCAGCAGGTGACCTGAGAGCGGGAGGAGGCCGCGCAACTGCGCCCAGCCCACCACCTTGTCTACCGCGTTGTGCCGCCCCACATCCTCGAAAGCGCACAGGAGTTCTCCGTCCGCGGTGAACAGACCCGCACCGTGCAGGCCCCCAGAGGCGGCAAATCCCGGCTGACGCTCCAGCAGGCGTTCGGGCAAGGCAGCCAGCAGTGCCGGCGATAGATTTCCTCCGGTCCAGACCACCGACTGTGACCGAACGGCCAGCCGTTCAATGCTGCCCGAACCGCAGACCCCGCAGGCGCTCGACGACACGCTCAGGCGCGCGCCTCTTGAGAGCCGTTCATATTCGGCAGTGTGGAGCTGCCAGACATTCGGGTTCTCCCTCTCTGGGAGGAGTTCCAGGCTGTTGGGCAGCAGTCCTTCCGACACCAGCCAGCCGAGGAGCAGTTCACGGTCTTGCCCCAGCGTCCGCATCAACACGCCCAGGGTGATGGGTGATTTGGGCGTGTGCAGACGGAGTTCCAGGGGTTCTTCTCCGGCGATGGGGTCTTCCCGCGCCGTCCACTCCCCCGATGTGAAGAGGCGCACTGGACGGCTCGAACCTGGAATTTCATCGTCATGCACGGCACTTCACGGCGATCCTCGGTCAGCCCTCTCTGCCCTAGAGCCGCCCTGCGTCTCGTCCCGGCTCTCGCGCAGCGCCCAGCCTACACCCCTGAGGACCGCGAAGATGGCCCCCAGCGCCAGTTGCGCGTCCCGGCCGCGCAGCAGCCCGGCCAGTTCCCACCGTGCGGCCGTCTGGGTGCGGATGATCATCCCGGCCCGCACGGGCGTTCCGCACGCTCGCCCAATCCCTCCATCGAGTTCTACCGTGCAGGTGGCACACGTCTGAATCGGCCCTAGTTGCGGGTGATAACACACCTGGGCGAGCTCCATCCGGGCGCGATTGGTGGCGTCGATCAGCGGCTCGCCGACAAAACTGTCGAAAATGGCCCCATCGATCTGAATGCGAACGGTCGGCCCGGAAGCAGGGAGAATTGGTCCCAATTCCGCCCTCTGACCGGCGTCGGTGGGAACGGGCAAATGATCCGTCTGTCGCATCCTCGGAGCCTCCCAGCACTGTTGAATTCCTCCGGAGTATAGGAGTCTCCCCACGCTAGAACCTGGCCGGAGCTTACGGAAACCGGAGCTAGTGTACCGTCCGAAGGTGCACGCGGCGCTGTTTTCAACCCTGTGCAGACGGCAAAATACCGGGGATGCCCGCCGCCTCACTCCCGCTTCCCGCCGACGGGCTGCCCGCACCAGACGCCACCTCCGCCGAATTGCTGCGGCTGGTTCACGGTGCGCCGCCGCATGTGCTGGAAGCGGTGGCCCGCCACCCCAACACTCCGGTCACGTTGCTGGGCGAACTGGCCCTGGGCTACGCAGAGGCGGTGCTGGACAATCCTGCCCTGCCGCTGCTGCGGCTGGCGCAGGCAGGCCACATCCGCGCGTGGTCCGGACTGGCCGTGTCCAGGCTGGCGGCAGTGGACACCGCGCCCGAATGGGTGCAGGAACTGGCGATGCGCCACCCGGACCGCCAGGCCCGCTGGGCCGTGGCGGGGCGGGCGCGGCTCAGCCAGGAGCGGCTGGCACAGCTGGCAAACCGTGAGGAATGGCAGCTGCGCGCGGCGGTGGCCCAGCACCCGGACCTGAGCGAGGAACTCGTCGGGCGTCTGTCCACCGATCACGAGTACGGGGTGCGTCTGGCCCTGTCGGCCAGGCCTGACCTGCCACCGCACGTCCTCGATCGCCTCCGCAAAGATCCTCACCCGCTGATTCGCCGCCGCCTGCAGATGCATACGCCCCCGATGACCGGCACGGGCCGATGAGCGGCGCGGATTCCCCCACTACAGAGTCCTCCCTCACCCTGCGCCAGCCGATCATCTTTCTGGACGTGGAAACGGGGGGGCGCGATCCCGCCCGTCACCCGCTGCTGACCATCGGGGCGGTGACGCTGGGCGTGGACGGTGGGCTTTCCCGCCCGATCCATCTGCTGGTGCAGCATCGCGAGTACTGCGTGGAACCCGGCGCGCTGGCCGTGACGGGCATTGATCTCCTGGAACATGACCGCGCCGCCCAGCCACCCGAGGAGGTGGCCGCCGCCCTGCGCGAGTACGCGGCTAGCGTGGGCCGCGTGATGCTGGGCGGCCATAACTTCGGCTTCGACCTGCGTTTTCTGCGTCCGCTTCTTCCGGACCTGCGCCGGGTGTTCAGAAGCAGTTACGTGGACACCAAGCTGACCGCCCAGTTCCTGATTCACGCCGGCGTGCTGCCCCACGGTGTCGGTACCCCGCTGGCGCAGCTGACCGAGCATTTTGGCATCGAGTACGCCGCGCACAACGCGCTTGAGGATGCCACGGCGACGGCGAAGGTGTACGTCGAATTGCTCAAGCTGGTGGGGCCAGCCGCAACGTCCAGCTGACGAACAAGCGAGTCTTCTAGGGCCTACAGCACCAGAACGCCGTGATGTTTGGCCTTGTCCTGCGGCTCCACATGAATCGTGGTACTGCTGTCGGGCATCTCTGCACGGATCGCGTCCTCCAGACGGTCACAGATGGTGTGCGCCTCCTGCACCGACATCTCGCCGGGCACCACCATATGAAACTCGATAAACGCCAGCCGCCCGGCGTGGCGGGTGCGCAGGTCGTGCATCTCCAGGGCGCCGTCGCCGTGTTCCCTCATGATGCGGCGAATCTGGCTCTCGGTCTGCGGATCCACAGCGGTATCCATCAGGCCGCCGACACTCTCGCGCACCAGGCCGAAGCCGCTCCACAGGATGTTGACGGCCACCAGCAGCGCCAGCGCCGGGTCCAGCCAGGTCAGGCCGGTCAGTTTGGCCGCCGCGACGCCCAGCAGCACGCCCACACTGGTCAGCACGTCGGCTCTCAGGTGCCGCCCGTCGGCCAGCAGCGCCGGAGAGCGCAATTCGGCCCCCGCACGCAGCAGTCGCGTGGCCCACAGCGCATTGATCAGCCCGGCCCCCAGGTTGACCAGCAGCCCCGCGTAGGGTGCGTCGAGTTCGCGCGGACTCAGCAGCCCCCCAATGGCCTCGCGCCCGATGCTCAGGGCAGCCAGCACGATCAGCACGCCCTCGGCTACCGCGCTGAAGTACTCGGCCTTGGTGTGCCCGTAGGGATGGTTCTGGTCGGCGGGCCGGGCCGCCACGCGCAGCGCAATCAGGGCGGCCAGGGCCGCCGCCACGTTCACTACGCTCTCCAGCGCGTCCGAGTACAGCGCCACGCTGCCGGTCATCAGGTAGGCCACGAACTTCAGGCCCAGCACCACCAGCGCCACCCCCACGGTCCACAACGCCAGCTGTGCCGCGCGCCCCGCGCCCCTGGGCCGTGACGTGCTTTGGGGAGAGGAGGTCACGCTCATCCCAAGAGGCTAACAGGGTTAGGTGCGGCAAAAGGCGTGGTGGTGCGGAGAACTGACTGAGGAACAGGTGGGCCAACAGCTTCAGGATCGCACCAGTTATCACGCTGTCCCAGGTTTGCGAGAACAGCTCCGCACTCTTCATGAAGTGCCGATCTGTTGGGGGGAGACTCTGGAAATTGAAAGAGGAAAATGACCGCCCATACGCACGTCAGCCGCTCGTCATGCTGCTGATCGTAAGCTGAAGCACCATTAACGTTGCTCCCTGCCCCACTCATGGCCCGTCATGTTGCCCGGCTTAGTCTGCGTCTCGGAGGTACCACCCGTGAAAAAACTCTTGATGATCCCCGCAGCCCTGCTGCTGTCCACCGCCGCCGCCGCTCCCAAGATCAGCGCCCAGAGCATTATCGTCAACCCCACCCAGCCTGACCTGAGCGTCAGCGTCCGCGTTGATAAGGATTCCAGCGGCGCGCAGAACCCCGCTTACAAGGTCGGCGAGAAGGCCGTGATCAGCGCCAGCGTCAACCGTGACGCCTACGTCTACCTGTTCAACGTCAACCCCGACGGCAGTGTGGACCAGATCCTGCCCAACCGCCTGAGCAGCGATAACAGCAACTTCGTCAAGGCCAACACCACCCGGAGCTTCCCCGCACCCGGCGACAACTTTACCTTCGACATCGCTGGCCCCATCGGCCAGAACAAGGTGCTCGCGCTGGCCAGCCTGACCGAACTGAACCTGAGCCAGATCAGCTCGTTCAAGACCTCGCAGGATCAGTTCGCCACCGTCAACGCCAAGAACCAGGCCGGACTGGCGCAGGCCCTGAGCATCGTGGTCACGCCCATCCCTCAGAACTCCTGGGTGTCTGACACGGCCTTCTACACCGTGGCCGCGCAGAACCCAGTCAGCACCGGCAGCCTGTTCGTGGGTGCCAACGTGGACAACGCCACCGTGACCCTGAACGGCCAGCGGCTCGGCGGCGCGAACGTGACCTACAACAACCTGCGCCCCGGCAGCTACCCCATCCGCATCCAGGCCCCCGGCTACCGTGACATCTCGACCACCGTCGCCATCCGCGCCGGCGCCACCACCAACGTGAATGCCGAGTTCGTCGCGGTCACGCCTCCCGCCCCCAGCACGCTGACCATCACCATCCGCAGCAGCGTGAACAACGCCCGCGTGTTCGTGGACGGCCGTGAAGCCGGGACCATCAGCAACGGCAGCCTGAACGTGCAGGTGGACCGTGGCAGCCACGAGATCGTGATGATCGCCCCCGGCTACCGCACCTTCCTGAGCACCTACAACGTGACCACCAACGGTCAGATCACCATCAACCCCACCCGCTAAGCTTGACCTGTGCTTGTGATGCCCCGCCTCGTTGGCGGGGTTTTTCGTGTTGAAGCGACGCCGCAGGCGTGTCCTGATGTTCTCCGGCGTTTACAGCGGCCCGTCCGTCAGCAGATCGTGCAACACCCGCGCGGTCATGCCCCAGATGTCGTGACCCTGCCAGGGGTAGCGGTACAGTACCGCAGGCCGTCCGTCTGGCATCTGGCGGGTTTCGACGATAGGCCTCAGCGCCCGCAGCTCCGAGAGTGGCGGCAGCAAAATCTGGGTGACCTCGCCGGAGAGCCTCAAAATGGGCCGGGCTGGCACGCGTGCCAGCACCGGCGTGACATGAAAGCCCGCCGGGGTGAAGACGTCGTCCAGTTCACCCAGCACGGTGATTTCGGCGGGGTTCAGCCCCACTTCCTCCCACGCCTCGCGCACGGCCCCCTCGGTCACGCTTTCCCCGGCCTCCAGGCTGCCGCCCGGAAACGCGATCTGGCCCCGGTGGGTGGGCAACTCGGCAGACCGTACGGTCAGTAGCACGCGTGGGTCTGCCTCTCGGGTCAGGGCCACCAGCACGGCGGCGGGGCGGTATTCCGGCAGATGCAGCGGCTGACGGCGGCGTCCGGCGAGCCAGCCGGCCCAGGGGTCTGGGGCCGGTGCATTGGACTGGTCATTGAGCAGCGAGACGTCCAGGGGATCGGTGCCGTGTCCATCGCTCACGGGGCGGCGGCCTCGTCCGGCAGGGCCTGCAGCGTGCGCGTGGTCTGGTCCCTCAGCGCCAGTTCGGCGTCCACACCCTGCGAGCGTGCCCAGGCCACCACGGCGGCCAGCACGTCCGCCACCCCTTGCGGCGAGTCGGAAGCTGCTTCCAGAATGGCCGCGATGCGTTCCCGGTCACCCGTGACACCCGCTAGCTTCTGCGCCGCCGCCTCTCTAGCCAGCGCCCCCAGTGCTGCTGGCACCCGGTCCAACGCCCGGCGGGTTTTGCCGCCCTGCTCGGCCGCCTTGATGGCCTGCCAGTTGCTCACCACCTCGGCGCTGCCACTGACCTGCACATCGCCGAAGACGTGCGGGTGCCGCCGCACCAGCTTCCGCACGACACCCTCCTCCACATCTGTGTAGCTGAAGGTGCCCGCTTCCTCGGCAATCACGCTGTGGAAGGCGACCTGCAGCAGTACGTCGCCCAGCTCCCCGGCCAGCTCCGCCGGATGCCCGCCATCAATGGCGTCGACCGCCTCGGCGGCTTCTTCCAGCAGGTATGGGCGCAGTGAGACGTGGGTCTGCTCCGCGTCCCAGGGACAGCCGTCCGGGGCCCGCAGGCGGCGCAAGGTGTTCAGGAGGTCCTGCATGCGGCCCACTGTAGCGCCTCCGTTCTGGGACTGGGTGGGCGTCCTGCCGCTCAGCACGCGCCTCATCCCCACTTCACGGCCCATCAGGCCGGATGTGCTGCACTGTGGGCATGACCTCCCGAACCCTTCTCACGCCCGCCGCTCTGCTGACCACCCTGCTGGTATCCGCTCAGGCCCAGACACCTGCCACACAGTCTCCCGCTGGGCCGCTGTCCGCGGCCTGGAGCAAAGCCCGGCTGTCCACCGCCACCTTCGTGATTCTGGACCCGCAGATGGTGGGCCCCAATCTGCTGGGCGGCAGCGACCAGACCAGCGTTCTGGCCGCCATGCGCCGGGATGCGGCGGGCGCCCTGAAGCGGCGCTATCCGGGAGCCACAATCGGCAAGGACATGGCCAGCCCGCAGGCCATTCGCGTGACCCCGGTGTTGCAGACGCCCGGCGCTCTGTTGCCCTGGCTCAAGCTGAATGCACGGCTGGATTTCACCCTGCCCGAGGGAGAGCGGATCAGCGTGGGACAAGATTTCACCCTGTGGAGCGTCTACCAGCATCAGGCGGAGGCGGCCAACTTCGTGTACGACCAGTTGGCCCAGCGGCTGCCCTGAGCGGGCGTCTTTTAAGATCAGCGGGCCTCAGACGCCAGGGTTGAGCCCGGGAAATTTCTGCCCTTGAATTTTCCGTAAGGTCAATCCCCCATCCGGTGTAGCCGCACATTTTTGCCACACGGTTGGTTTTTGAGCGCTATCTTAAATTTCGATGAGCAGAAGAACATATTTAACACACTGCATCGGCATCAGTTTGCAGCGCCGAGTCGGCTGGGTGGTCGCGGCTGGGCTGATTGGGACAGTGGGCGCCGGGGTGGTGGATCCCGTGCCGACCGGGTTGATGATGGGGGCTGCGGCTCTCTCAGGCCTGAGCGCTTTGGGCATCGCTATGAATTCCTACCTGCGGCACTCGTCGGACGTGGAAGCACAGCCCTGGTACACGCGCTGAGCAGTGGTGGACGCCGCCCCCTCAGGCTCACAGCCCCGTGGAATTTAGCTCGCCTTGTGATTCGGGACTCCTGTGCACCGGCGTGTTAGCGTCGGGAAATGACTGACCAGACAGCACAGCAGGAGGCAGGTACGCGCGGCAGCGCCTTTGTAACCGGGGCCAGCAAGGGCATTGGCTACGAGGTGGCGCGCGCGTTGACGGCGGCAGGCTATGCCGTGACCATCACCAGCCGAGACAAGGGGGAGATCAGCGAGGCTGCCCGCAAGATTGGCGGTCAGGCGCGGGGCGTGGTCTGCGACGTGCGGGACCCGGCGGCCCTGGAACGCGAGGTTGCCGCCCACACCGACGCCTTCGGTGGCCTGGATGTGCTGTTCGTCAACGCCGGGGTCGGCAACTTTGCCAACGTGGCTGACATGAGCATCGAGCAGTGGCAGGACGTGATCGACACCAACCTGTCGGGAGCCTTTTACACGGTCAAGGCGGCCATTCCGGCCCTCAAGAAGCGGGGCGGCTACATCTTCACGCTATCGAGCCTTGCGGGCAAGAATCCGTTTGCAGGCGGCGCAGCCTACAACGCCAGCAAATTCGGCCTGAATGGTCTGTCAGAGGTGTTGACCCTGGACCTGCGTCAGCACGACATCAAGGTGACGCAGATCATGCCCGGCAGCGTGGCGACACACTTCGGCGGGCACACGCCGTCCGACGCCGACGCCTGGAAGATTCAGCCGGAGGACATCGCGCAGCTGACAGTGGACCTGCTGAATATGCCCGCACGTACACTGCCCAGCCGGGTAGAAGTGCGCCCCAGCAAGCCACCAAAGAAGTAACTCTGGCCTGGACGGACTCGTTTGGAAGAACGGTTCGCCCAGGATTGAACTGTTGGAAGATGCCGGGCGATTTTTCTGCGCCCGGCATCTTCCTGTGGAGGTCAGCGATCCGCTGTGTATTTCGCCCATATCCGCCAGGGGAGTCGGCGGGCCACGCTGACCTTGGATGCGCGGGGTGCAGTCATGAGGATCACCCCTCGGCACCTTTGCTAGACTGCGGGGCGTGTATACCAACCGCCGCGCCCATTACGAGTACGAGTTGCTGGAGCGCTTTGAGGCGGGTATCAGTCTGACCGGCAGTGAGGTCAAGAGCATCCGCGCCGGAGGCGTCGATTTTCGTGATGCCTTTGCCCGACTGGCAAACGGCAATGTCGATCTGGAAGGCCTGTACATCCCGACCTACACTGAGGCGACATACAACAACCACGAGCCGCGCCGCACCCGCCGCCTGCTGCTGCACCGCGAGGAGATCGCCAAGATGAAGCGCGGTCTGGAGCAGAAAGGCTTGACCCTGATTCCCACCCGCCTCTACGCCAAGGGCCGCTACTTCAAAGTGGAACTGGCCCTGGCCCGGGGCAAGAAGCTGCACGACAAGCGCCGTGCCGAGGCCGAGAAGACCGTGCAGCGGGAGCTGCGCGCGCTGTGAGGCGGATACCGTTGGGGCAGTGGGGACGACAACGCAGGAGCGCAGGCAGCCGCGCCGGCATGTGGCGGTCCTGGCCCCTGCTGGCGGCGGCGCTGCTGCTGGCCGGCCTGGCGGGCGCGCAGATCACCTACGGCAAGCTGAATCTGGCCGGACAGCAGGTGCAGAGCATCGGCCTGTACGGTGCCGAGTACATCAATGGGGATGTGCTGGGGCGGTTGGTCAACGTCACCCGCGACGGGCAGGTGGTGCGCGTGACCGGGCTGGGCCACACGCTGCTGGTTCCGATCGATCTGGACCAGCAGCGGGCCACCACGGATTTCAATACCGTGCAGATCGATACGCGACGTATCCAGGCTCCGGCGGCCACGCTGGTCAACGGCAATCTGTACCTGCCCCTGTCCACGCTGGCCACTGGTCTGGGGGCCAAGTATGAGCAGGGGCAGCTGACGCTGGCGCAGCCGGAGTTGCTGGGCGTGAGCAGCCGCGCTGGTCAGAACAGTGACCGGCTGGTGCTGGACCTCAGTCGTGACGTGACACTCACCGATGAGGCGCGCGGCAGTCGAGTCGTGGTCCGTCTGCGCGGCGTGAAGGGCGAGGCCCGCAAGTACACCACGCGCGGGGCCTTTCTACCGTCCGCTGAGGTCAGCCGTGATGGGGATGACCTGATCGTGAGCGCGCCGATTACCGCCGCGAGCGGTTACCGCGTCTACAAGGTGGTCCGTCCTTCCGGTACGCGGGTGGTGTTGGACCTGGGGCCAGGCATTCCGCGCGGCAGTCCGGCCATTCTGGAACGGGTCACGCGACCGCTGATCGTGCTGGATCCGATCAAGACCGCCGGAATTGGCCGTGACCCCACCCTGGACGTGGCCCGCCGGGCGGCGGAGATGCTGACCAAGGCGGGCTGGCAGGTGCAGGTCACGCGCGACACCGCCACCGCGCTGAGCCGCGACCAGAAACAGCAACTGGCCCGCCAGAGCGACGTGTATCTGGCCCTGGATCTGGGCCGTTTTCCCGGCTCGAACCGTGGCGGCGTGACGGTGTACGAGCCGACGGGCCGAGCGCCGTCGCAGCTGGTCAATGGCGTGCGGGTGGGCGCGGCGCTTCCCTACGGGTCGCTGGTGGTGGGAGACACGGGAGGAACGCGCCGGCTGAGCGAACTGCTGCGTGGCGAACTCAAGGGCGGCAACATCACAGCGGGACAGGGCAGCCTCTCGCGGGTCATGACCCTCAGTGAGGCCCCCCAGGCTGCCCTGCTGCTGGAACTGGGCTGGGCCAGCAACTCCAAGGACCTGGCGAACCTGAGCGTTGAGCGTCGTCTGCAGGCGCTGTCGGTGGCGGTGGCCCGCTCGGTGGCTACGTACCTGACGGCCCGCGCCAACAACAATGCCAATATCAGTGCCGCTGTTTCCGGCGCGGCGGGGGTCGGACAGTGATCCGCCGCCTGTTCTCGCTGTTCAACGTGATCAGCGTCGTGCTGCTGGCCGCCGCGCTACTGGCGTATCAGGCGGTGCAGAAACCGCCCACGGCGCCTGAAGCGCCCAGACTGCAACTCGCCGAGCGCACCGCCATGAAGGTGCAGGTGTACTTCACCGATCCGCAGGTCCGCGCCATGAAGGCCGAGACCCGTACGGTGCAGGTTACGCAGAGCAATCCCCGCGCCGTGGCCCAGGCGGCCCTGAATGTCTGGGCCACGGGTCCCAGCAACTCCGCCAATCTAGCGGTGGTGCCCGCGGGCACGGCGGCCCCCAAGGTCTACCTGCGCGGTCCGCACTATTACGTGGACCTGCCCGCCGCCTACGCTGGCTTGCGTTACGGCCCCAGCGGCGAGCGCATGCTGCTGTGTACGCTGACCCGTACCCTGCTGGCGACGCGCGGCGACGATGTGACCTTCATCCTGAACGGCCAGCCGGTGGACACCCTGGGCCAGATTGATCTGCGCAATCCGTTTACGCGGCAGGACTGCGCCGATGAGTAGGCCGATGTGTCGCAAGGGGGAAGGTCCATCGGTCTGACGGTTTAACCTCGCAACCGCCTGAAAGTTAGGGGGGCGGACGCCTCGCTTTTTTGACGGTTGGACAGTTGGACGGTCTGACGGTGTAACACCTCAACATGCTGAGAACCATTACCTTGCAGGGCTTCAAGAGCTTCGCCGAGCGCACCCGACTGGAATTCGGCCCCGGCGTCAGTGCCGTGATCGGACCCAATGGCAGCGGCAAAAGCAACGTTGTGGAGGGTCTGCGTTGGGTCACGCACGGCGCGCGCGCACGCGAACTGCGGGCTGGACGTGGCAGCGAGCTGATCTTTCATGGCAGCGGTGGCAAGGCGCCGCTGGGGCTGGCCGAGGTGCAGCTCGAATTGCAGACCCCCGAGGGCCGGGTTAACCTGTCGCGGCGCATCTACCGCGACGGCGCAGGTGAGCAGGACCTGAACGGGCGGCCCGTGCGTGCCAGGGACGTGCAGGCCGCGCTTCGCGGCACCGGGCTTGGGCCGGGCGGGCTGGCGGTGATCGGCCAGGGCGAGGTCGGCGGCGTGGTGGGCGCGGAGGGCCGCACGCTGCTGGGTTACGTGCAGGAGGCCGCCGGGCTGTCCCGCGCCGTCAGCGCCCGCCAGGAGACCGAGGCCCGGCTCAGGGAAGCTGACAGCCATCTGGCCCAGTTGCGCCTGTTGCTTGATGAGCGCGAGGCGGCGGTGTCGCGGCTGGAACGCGCCGCCAGTCAGGCCCGTCGCTGGCGCGAACTGAGCGCGCGCACGCTGACGCTGGAGGACGCCCTGAAACGCGAGCGTCAGGCAGCGCTGGCCCGCGAAATTGCCGGAGCGCGGACGGAGACGGCGCAACTCGAACTCCAGAGTGCGGCCCTGGCTGCCGAGGTTCAGGTGGCCGCCGTCGGTGTGGAGACCGCCCGCGAGGCCGCTCAGGACGCCCGCGCCCGCCGCGACGCGTACGCTGGAGCGCTGGACGCCCTGCGGGCCGCCCGCGACGCCCACGCCCAGGCTGAGCGCTACCGCGTTCACCTGCGCGGCGAGGCCGACACTCTGGCGGCGGAACTGGGGCGCCTCCCCACCGCCGCTCCGGCTCAGCCCGCTCCCGATCTGGACGCGCTGGAATCGGCGTCGGACCGAATTCGCGCCGATGCCGAGGCTGCCGAGCGCCGCGTCCGCACCCTGGACGCCGAACTGACCCGCGCCCGTACGCAGGCCGCCCGCGCCGCCGAGGGGCAGGCCCGCAGTGAGGCCAGCCGCGAGACCCTGCATGCCGAACTGGAACGCGCCGAGGGCAATCTGGAGAGGGCCTCGGAGGATCTGAAAGCCGCCGCCGAACGTCTGACTCTCTCGCAACAAGCCCGCGAATATGCTGAGGGGCAGTACGTCGCGCTGGCCGCCGAACGCGAGGCCGCCGTGAGCCAGGAACGCCATCTATCAGGTGAACTGGCCCGCGTCAATGCCAGTGTGGCCCCCTTGCGACGCGAACGCGAACGCCTCGAGAGCACGCTGAACAGCTACGCCCGTTACGGCGAGGGCGCACGCAATGCGCTGCGGCTCGACCACCCCGGCATCGTGGGCTCGGTCGCCGATCTGCTCACTGTGCCTGCTGAATTCGAGACCGCCATCGGCGCGGCGCTGGGGCGGCGGCTGGAGCAGGTGGTGGTGGAGCGTGCTGACGACGCCCGCAGCATCATCGAGGAGCTGAAGCGTTCAGGGGGGCGGGCGACGTTCCTGCCACTGGACCTGATTCGTGCGCGCCCGCGCCGAGACGCCACCTTCCTGCACGAACCTGGCGTGGTGGGCAATCTGGCGGACCTGTGCCCCAGCGATCCGCCCCTGGTGGGCCAAGCGATTCTGGCCGACACCCTGGTGGTGCGGGACCTGGGCGCCGCCAACCGGATTGCCCGCTCGCATGCAAACCGCCCACGTCTGGTCACGCTGGACGGCGAACTGGTGGAGCCGGGCGGGGCAATCACCGGGGGCCGCTTGCGCGACAGCGGCGCGGGCGTGCTCGGGGATCAGCGCCGCTTTCAGGAGCTGGAGTCGGAACTCGCCGAGGCCGATACGCTGGGCGCGCGTTTCTCGGCGGAACTCGAGCGGCTGAAGCAGACGCTGGGGAGTGGGAGTGAGCGTCACGATCAGTTGCTGGCCGCCCGCGAACGCGCCGCTCGCGAGGAACGGGACGCCGAGCGCCGCGTGACCGAACTGACCGCGCAGACCCGCAGCCTGAATGAAAATCGGGACCGCCTGCTGGCGCGGCTGGGACCGGAGGTAGAGGTCAGCCCTGCGCCGGAACTCCCGGACGTTGAAGCCCTGGAGACCGAACTGGCCGCCGCCCGGCACGTCGCCGAGACGGGCCGGGCAAGCGAGCGTGAAAGTGCCGAGGCCC
Organism: Deinococcus humi; assembly: GCF_014201875.1. Taxonomy (NCBI): domain Bacteria; kingdom Thermotogati; phylum Deinococcota; class Deinococci; order Deinococcales; family Deinococcaceae; genus Deinococcus; species Deinococcus humi. The sequence continues at coordinate 234,604 of NZ_JACHFL010000003.1, forward strand.
TGGCCCTGGCCCGCGAACTGACCGCCGCGTGGAGGGCGTTTGAAACGGCCCAGACCCGTGCGGCGGACCTGCGGCTGCGCCTGGACGCCAACGCCGCTGCCAGCGCCACCCAGGACGCTCATCTGAGGGCGGCCGCCGCCGAACTCGCGCGCCGCGAGGCCGCGCTCGGTGAGCTGGACGAAACCGAATTTTCCCGCGCGGAGGCCGCCCGGGAGGCCGCCGCCCTGGCCTATTCCAACCTGATCGGCCACCAGAACAGGGTCCGCGCCCGCCTTGATGACCTGCGGGTGCTGATTGCCCGCCGCGAGGGCAGTCTGGAGCCCATTCCCGACGGTTGCGTCCCGTCCGGCACTCCACGCGAATGGACGGCGGAACTGAACCGCGTCCGCGCTGAGCTGGAGGGACTGGGCACCGTCAATGCCCGCGCCGAGGCCGACCACGCTGCCGAGCTGGCTGAGTTGCAGACCCAGCGTGCCGAGGCCGAGGACGCAGGCAGCGCCACCGCCGAGCTGCGCGCCCATCTGAGCGAATTGCAAGATGCCGAGGGCAAGGCCACCCAGGCGGCCTTCGCCCGCGTCAACGCTGCCTTCCGCGAATACAGTGCCGAGCTGCTGGGCGGCGAGGGTGAACTGGAAGGCGAGAGCGACGATTCGGGCCGCCTGACCGGATTGAGGCTGGCCGTGCAGCCCAAGGGCAAGCGCACCCGCAACCTCAACCTGCTGAGTGCTGGGGAGCGCACGATGGCAGGACTGGGCTTCCTGTTCGCGCTGAATCACGCCGGAGGCGACGGCGCCAGCGTGGTTGACGGTGCGGGCGGGCTGCCCCTGGCCGTGCTCGATGAGGTGGACGCCCCGCTGGACGAGGCCAACATCCGCCGCTTCACCGCCTTCTTGGAGCGCTTCAGCGCACGCGGCGCGCAGTTTCTGCTGGTCACGCACCAGAAGGCGACGATGGAAGTCGCCACCGCCTTGTGGGGCGTGACCACCGATGGCAGCGGCGCCAGCCGGGTCCTGAGCATCCGTCAGTCCGAGGACGGTGCGCGGCGGGTGATGGTGGAGGGTTGAGAACAGGCCGGTCTACGTAGGCGTCCTCCCGAAACCGTCCAGCTCGAAGGTGCTGAAGCTCAGCCACAGCGCCACGGAAATATTTATCACGTTGGGTGGCGGTCCCGTCCATGGAAGGTACAGGGATACTGCCGGAAGTGCTGGAAGATCTGTCGTTGGGGCTAGGGGTGGTCAGATCGAGGGGATGGAGCATTCCCTCGATCTAATGGCAGACTAGGGGCCAGCCAGCGAAACCAGCCCGCTGTTCCTGCGCAAAATGGCCGACCCCCCCGAGTCCGCCAGAATGCTCAAGGCAGCCTGAGGCTAGTTTTGCGACAATGGGGGCATGAATACTCCCACTCCGCAACAGGCGCTGACCGAATTCCTGTCCTGCTGGCAGAAGCGGGATTATTCCAGCATGTCGCGCCTGCTGCCCGCGCAGGGAACGCCACCAAAAAAGCAGACCGTCAAGGCCACCAGGGAACTGTACGGGAGCCAGAAGTTAACCGATTTCAGCCTGCTGGCCGCCCGTGACACAGACCCCGCCGCCACCAATCTGGACGTGGAACTGCACTACCGCGAGGCCGGGGAACTGGAGGTCAAGCGCTGGCGGTTCCGCATGGTCTACGTCAACGACGCCGGGCAGCCTGTGCCACGCAGCCACCCCTCGGGGAGCTGGAAACCGTACCTCCGGCGCGTGTTGCCGGACCCGCCGGCATTGAAGGCCTGAGCTGTGCTCAAACACCGAGAAGGGGGCAACAAAGCGCAGCTTGCCTTGTTGCCCCCTTCCTGAACTCCGCCCTGGCAGCGTCTTATTTCTTCTTGCCCGTGGGCACCGCGACGGCCAGATCGGCGGCGGTGATCGGGTGTTCCTGCGCGCCGAAGCCGGTGGCAGCCAGCGCTCCGGCAGCGTTGGCGGCGCGCGCACTCTCGGCCATGCTGGCTCCCGACAGGACCGCGTGGGCGAAGGTGGCAGTAAAGGTGTCGCCCGCGCCTGTGGAATCCACCACCACGGCGCCTTCGGGCGGCACGGCGTCCACCAGCTCGGTCTCGGTGGGGGTCCAGATGATGCTGCCCATCTTGCCCACCTTGACCACCACGCGCTGCGCCCCGGCCTCGCCCAGCTGCTTCAGGGCGGCGCTGATCGAGCGCGTGCTGGTCAGCGCCTGAAGCTCGTGCTGGTTAAGCGTCAGGTAATCCGAGCGCAGGGCCACGTCGCGCAGGCCAGTGCCCACCTTGTTGACCGCCCCGGTGCCCAGATCGATAAAGACGGGCACGGATTTCTTGGCGTTCCGGGCGTACTCGACCGCCTGCAGCGTGAACTCGCGCTGCGGTCCCTCAATCAGGCCGTAGGCGTTCACGATCAGTGCGTCGCTGCCCTCCACGTCCTTCTTCTTCAGTTTGGCCGGGTCCAGCTGCCGGTTGGCCGCCCCGTCGCTGATCATGGTGCGCTGGCCGTCTGAGGTCTGCATCAGGGTGATGGTGCTGGTCAGGTGACTGGCACTGCGCTGAATGGCCGCCTCACTCACGCCGCTCTCGCGCACGCGGCTCAGGGCGTAATCGGCGAAGGGGTCATCGCCCACGCAGGCCGCCAGCGTGACGGTGTGGCCCAGCCGAGCCAGCGTCACGGCGATCGTGCCGCCCGCGCCGCCCGGCTTCATGCTGGCGCGCAGAGGCGTCATCTCCTCGCCGGGCCGGGGCAGTTTGTTCAGGTGGTACAGGTGGTCAACGGTCACGTCGCCGATTACGTAGAACTTCAAGGGAAAACCTCCGGGGCGGACCCCGTGTAGAGAGCGAGTTGACGCTGGAACGTGAACGTGGGCATGGATCCACAGGAAAGGCCCGGACAAGCGAGGCGGAAGGCCCCATCGGCAAGGGGTTCAAGCGGACAGCTCACGGTCATGGAATCGTTGCCATTACCCTAGCACGCCCAGCCGCCCGGCCAAGTCCCGCAGGGCGTCCAGCGGCACGTCCTCGGCCCGTACGTCCGGGCGCAGGCCTCCTGCTGCCAGCGCCGCGTCAATGGCTGCCCCGTCCTGGCCGAACATTCGCAGGTTGTTGCGCAGCGTCTTGCGCCGGTAGGCCAGCGCCGCCTCCACAAACTTGAGCAGGGCGGGTGGAGGTGGCGGCCGGGAGCGGTCAAAGTCCAGCCGGATCACGCTGCTGGTCACGTCCGGGGCCGGAAAGAAGGCCCCTTTTGGCACGTCCCGCACATGCTTGACGCTACCGTACAGGGACGCCAGGGCCGTGAGGAAGCCGTAATTGTCCTCACCGGGCCGCGACGTCAGCCGCTGCCCGACTTCCTTCTGCACCAGCACCGTGGCCGACACGATGGCGGGCGCATGCATGAAACGCGACAGCAGCACGCCGGTGATGTAGTAGGGCAGATTGGCGATGACGCGCGTGCCTTGCGGGAGCGAGGAATAGTCGAACTCCAGCGCGTCGCCCCAGACCACCTTCACGTCCAGCCCGGCCAGCGTCTCGGCCAGTACCGGGCGCAGCTTCTGATCCTTTTCCAGCGCCGTGACGTGCGCGCCGCGCGTGGTGATCTCACGGGTCAGCACCCCCAGGCCCGGCCCGACTTCCAGCACCGGCGTGCCCTGGGCCGGGCTTCCCGCCAGTCCGGCCTCGGCAATGGCGCGCAGGATGTTGCCGTCGATCAGGAAGTTCTGGCCCAGGCTCTTGGTGGGTTTCAAGCCATGCTGGGTCAGCAGTTCGCGCACCCGAGCGGGCGAGTACAGTGGGGCGCTGGACTGAGGCGGATGGGGGGTGGCATTGGTGGGTGGGTCAATGGTCATGGGGGCAGGGTCTCCGTGCGGGCGGCCCGCAGGGGAACTGTCAGGGCGAATCAGTATACCTGCGAGGTGCCCGCTGACAGGGCCCACGGTGCAGGTGACCCAGTAGAACACGCTTTTCTGGACGCGCGCTGAGTTGGCCGGTGCCAGGTCCTTCTCAGCAGGGCAGCAGGTTTCCGGTTGGCGCAACAAGAAGCCCGGCGGTCCCTCCAGTGGTGACTGCCGCGCCCCACCCGTCTCCGCTACCATTGCCCCCATGTCTGTCCAGCCTCCCACCCTGCCCATCGCCGAGGTAATTCCGGCGGTGCGCGCGGCCCTGGCGGCGCACCCGCTGGTGGTGTTGCAGGCTCCGCCGGGGGCGGGCAAGAGCACGGCATTGCCGCTGGAATTGCTGCATGAGGACTGGCTGGCCGGGCAATCGGTCATCGTGCTTCAACCCCGGCGGGTGGCGGCGCGGGCGGTGGCCTCACGGCTGGCCGAGGGCTTGAATGAGGCGGTGGGGCAGACGGTGGGCTACCGCGTACGCTTCGAGTCGCGCGTCTCGGCGCAGACCCGCCTGGAAGTCGTCACGGAGGGCATCCTGACCCGCCGGCTGCAGCGTGATCCCGAGTTGTCGGGTGTCGGTCTGGTCATTCTGGACGAGTTCCACGAACGCAGCCTGAATGCTGATCTGGCCCTGGCCCTGTTGCGCGAGGTGCAGGGGGCGCTGCGGGATGACCTGCGAGTCCTCGTAATGAGCGCCACTCTGGACCCGGACCTGCCGGCCCGCCTGAACGCCCCGCTGGTGGAGAGCGCAGGCCGCGCCTACCCGGTAGAGGTGCGTTACCTGCCGACAGACCCGGTGGGGCGCGTGGAGGACACCGTGTCCCGCCAGGTTCGGCAGGCGCTGGCCGAGGAGGAGGGCGACGTTCTGGCCTTCCTCCCCGGCGTGCGCGAGATTCGCGGGGCCGCCGCGCAACTGGCCGACACGGGCGCGCTGGTGCTGCCGCTGTACGGCGATCTGAGCGTCCGGGAACAGCGCCGTGCCCTGCTGCCCGATCCGAAGGGCCAACGCAAGGTGGTGCTGGCGACGAGCATTGCCGAAACGTCACTGACCATCGACGGCGTGCGGGTGGTGGTGGACGGCGGCCAGAGCCGCACCCAGGCCTTCGATCCGGCCACGGGCCTGACCCGCATGGTCACCGGGCGCGTCCCCCGCGACAGCGCCGCGCAGCGGGCCGGACGCGCCGGCCGCACCGCGCCGGGGGTGGCCTACCGGCTGTGGTCCGAGCGCACTCAGCCGCTGCTTCCCCCTACGCGTCCCCCGGAAGTGCTGGAAGCCGATCTTGCCCCGCTGGTGCTGGAACTGGCCGCCTGGGGTACACCGGACCCCGCCGATCTGGCGTGGCTGGACGCGCCGCCCGCCCCGCGTGTGCAGACGGCCCGCGCCCTGCTGCGCGGTCTGAACGCTTTGGACAGCGCGGGCCGCGTGACCCCGGAAGGCCAGCGCCTCCTGGAGTTCCCCACCCATCCGCGTCTGGCCCATCTGCTGACGGGCGGGGCGCAGGCGAGGCTGGGACCGCTGGCCGCCGATCTGGCCGCCCTGCTGGAAGAACGCGATCCCCTGCCTCCCGGCTCGGGCGCGGACCTGACCGAGCGGGTGGCGGCGTTGCGGTTTTGGCGGGCCGGGCGGGGGGGCAGGGGAGACGTGGCCGTGCTGGAGCGTGTCGAGCGCCTGTCCAGGCAGTGGCGCAGCTTGCTGGAGCTGAGGGCCGACAACACCGAAGCGGACCCGTATGACCTGGGTGGGTTGATTGCCCTGGCCTACCCCGAACGGCTGGCCCTGGCGCGCGAGGCGGGGCCGGGCGGCGTGCGGGGCCGCTTTTTGCTGGCGGGCGGTCAGGGCGTGGCGTTGCCAGAGGGGGACGCCCTGGCCGGGGCACCGGCGCTGGCGGTGGCCCACCTGGACTCCCGCACGGTGAACCCCGGCAATGCCGAGGGGCGCATCTATCTGGCCGCGCCGCTGGCGGAGGCCACCCTGGACGCCCGCGCCCAGTGGACCGAAGCGGTGCGCTGGGACGCCCGGACGGGCACGCTGCTGGCCCAGCGTGAACGCCGCGTGGGGGCGCTGATCCTCGAAACTCGACCGCTCAAAGACGTGCCTGCCGAATTGCGGGTGGAGGCGCTGGCCGGGGCCATCCGCGCTGAGGGTCTGCACCTGCTGAACTTCGGGCGCGAGGCCGAAAGCTTGCGCGCCCGCGTGCAGTCGCTGCGCTACTGGCAGCCGGACGGCGACTGGCCTGCCCTTTCCGCCCCGGCGTTGCTGGACACGCTGGAAGACTGGCTCGGCCCCTTCCTCGGCACGGCCCGCACCCGCGACGATCTGGGCCGCATCAACCTGCTGCCCGCGCTGCAGGCGTTGCTGCCATGGCCGTTGCCGCAGCAGCTTGAGGATCTCGCGCCCACGCACGTGACCGTGCCCAGTGGCAGCCGCATCCGGCTGGAGTACCGCACCGACGGTTCGCCGCCGATCCTGGCGGTCAGGCTGCAGGAAGTGTTCGGTCTGGCCGACACGCCCGCCGTGAACGCGGGCCGCACGCCCGTCCTGCTCCATTTGCTGTCGCCCGCCGGGAGGCCCGTGCAGGTCACGCAGGACCTGCGGAGCTTCTGGAACTCGTCGTATTTCGAGGTCCGCAAGGACCTGCGGGGCCGCTACCCCAAACACGCCTGGCCAGATGACCCCTGGACCCACGCCCCCATAAAGGGCACCCGGCGGCGGGGCGGCTGAAACTCTGGTCTCCCTTAGTCGCTGCCGCGTATGCCCCGCTGGGCTGGCGGCGAGCGCGATTCGTCCTCCAGCTCATCCGCCCGCATCTGCCGTCGGGCCGGGTGCTGGACCTGGGCGCGGGCACCGGGCACACCGCGGCCCTTCTGGCCCAGGAGGGCTGGCAGGTCACGATGGCCGACGTTCACCCCCACGCCGGGGCGCTGGGGCAGCGGCTGGTGGCGCATCCCATCGCCGCGCGACTGAGCCGCGAGTTCGGCCTGCCGCGCGTGCTGTACGACGGTCTGACCGTGCCGTTCGCCGATGGATCTTTTGACGTGGTGCTGCTGGCCTTCGTGTTGCACCACTGCCCCGATCCACTGGCCGTGCTGCGCGAGGCGAGGCGGGTATCACGTGGGCGGGTGCTGGTGCTGGAAGATGGGGACGAGGCCCACCCACCGCGCCGTCTGGAGCGCGTGACAGACGCGCTGATCAACCTGGAAATCGGCCACCCGCATAGTGAACGCTCCCGCTTCGATTGGCTTGTCCTGTTCGATGCCGGTGGCCTGGGTGTAACGCACGAGCGCGGCTTCACCTCCTGCTTCGGCGGCCTGCCGGGCAGGCACCGGCTGTACGTGCTGGATGTCCTGTAATGTGACCTGATGACCACGCCCTGCTCCCGGCGTGGTGAGCCGCGCCAGACCTCTCGTTCCCGGCCGAACCGGTGTTCCGATTCCGGCCCGCGCCCTGATGTCTCACCCAAGGATTCCTTATGACTGACAAACGAATTGTGCTCGCTTTCGGTACCCGCCCAGAGGCCACCAAGATGGCCCCGGTGTACGCGGCGGTGGCCGCCCAGCCCGGTCTGCACCCGCTGATCCTGTCTACCGGACAGCAGCGCCAGATGCTCGACGGCGCGCTGAACGTGTTCGGCCTGACGCCGGACCGCGACCTGAACGTCATGACCGAGCGCCAGACCCTCGCGGACCTGACCGCCCGCATCGTGCCGCAGGCAGGCCGCATGCTGCGCGAGATGGGCGCGGATCTGGTGCTGGTCCACGGCGACACCTCCACGTCGTTCTGCGTGGCCCTGTCTGCCTTCTACGAGGGGATCCCGGTCGGGCATGTCGAGGCTGGCCTGCGAAGCGGCGATCTACGCGAACCCTTTCCGGAGGAGGCCAACCGCCGCCTGACCGGCGTCCTCAGCGCTCTGGATTTTTCTCCCACGTCTGGCAGCCGGGCCAACCTGCTGCGTGAGGGCAAGACAGAGGCCGGCATCTTTGTGACCGGGCAGACCGCCGTGGACGCCGTGCGCGAGGTCGCCGGACGGGTGCCACTGCGCCCCGCATGGCAGGCGCGGGTGGACGCCGGACAGCCCCTGGTCACCGTGACCATGCACCGCCGCGAGAACCAGCCCACCATGCGCCAGATGGCGCAGGCGCTGGCGAACGTGGCCCGGGCCCATCCGCAGCACCATTTCATCTACCCGGTCCACCTCTCGCCCGCTGTGCAGGAAGCGGTACGTCCCGTGCTGGAGGGGGTGCCCAATTTCGAGCTGACCGACCCGCTTGATTACAGCGATATGGCCCCGCTGATGGCCGCCTCCGTGCTGCTCGCCACCGACAGCGGCGGCCTGCAGGAGGAGGGCGCGGCCCTGGGCGTGCCGGTGGCGGTCCTGCGCAATGTCACGGAGCGTCCGGAAGGACTGGAAGCGGGTGTGCTGAAGCTGGCGGGCAATGACCCGGCGCAACTTGAGGCCGTCCTGAATGGCTTGCTGGACAGCCCGGCAAGCCTTCAGCAGATGCGTGAAGCCCGCAACCCCTACGGTGACGGGCAGGCGGCCGGGCGCATTGCGCGGGCCATCGCGTGGCACTTCGGCCTGGGCGAGCGCCCGGCGGACTGGACCTGACGATCGACACTGAACCCGCTCTCCCGGCGCGTATGATGTGCTTCTCGTGAGCGCTCCCCAATCCTCGGTTCCCCCGCTGGCCGTCGTCCTCAACCCCAATGCGGGCGGTGGACAGGCGACCCGCGCGTGGCCGCGCCTGGAGGCCGAGCTGAAGCGGCGCGGCCAGCCCTTCGAGCTGATTCTGGAGAGCAGCGGCGACGACGCCCTAGCTAGGATTCAGGCGCTGCCCCCCCGTATCGGCGTGCTGGCGGTGGGCGGGGACGGTACTGTGGGAGCGCTGCTGCCTGCGCTGGTTTCGGTGCCAAAACGCCCAGGCCGCCCGCTGGCAGTGGTGCCGCTGGGCACCGGCAACGACTTTGCAGGCATGCTGGGTCTGCGGCCCGGCCAGTTCGCCGAGGCCCTGGACCGCCTGAGCTTCCAGCCCCGCGACGTGGACGCGCTGGAGGTCCGCATTCTAGAAGGCGACGGCGCGGGTCGCACCCACGTGCTGCTGAACGGCCTGGGCCTGGGCTTTGACGCCGCCGTGACCACCAACATGGCCCACGCGCCCGCGCGTCTTCAAGGCTTCATGCGCTACGCCTGGGCTGCCGTGGCCACGGTGCGCGAGCTGCGTCTGGCGGACGTGCAGATCACGCTGGACGGCCAGCCGTTCTACAGCGGCCCCAGTCCCATCGTCGCCGTGATGAACGGCACGCGTTATGGCGGCGGCTTTCGTATCAGCCCGCAGTCCAATCCGCGTGATGGGCAGTTGGACGTGGTGGCGGGCGGCCCCATGAACCGCCTGCAGCTTGTGGGCCTGATGCTGCGCGTGCTGCGCGGCACCCACCTGGACCAGCCGCAGGTTCATGCGGCCAAAGGCCACGAGGTTACGGTTCGCTGGGACGCGCCCACGCCGATTCACCTGGACGGCGACTTGCACGGCCAGGTGACGGCGATCAGGGTGAGAGTTTTAGAGGGCGTGGTGAAGCTGCTGAACGGCTGAGGAGGAGTTCAGTTCGGATCTTGGCTCCCTTCAAACACTTTGCTTCATCTCTGGATTACCGAAGTCGTTTCATGGTACAGCTATTTATATTCTAGCTCGTATCTACCGAGTACTTTCCGACCAGTGTTTGTTCAATCTCGACTTTGGTATCGATTTCGCTATCGCACGTCACATTTATGCCCAGATCCACCTTATAAATTATGATTCTCATAGTTGGTTTGTACCCCTTGGGGAAGGAGTAAGCGGCTCTTACATCATCCTCCCTAAGCATTTTCACGGCATCGGTAGAGTTCTTCCTTCTTTCCCTATAAAACATATAATTGCCATCATCTATTACTAGAGAAGGAATAGCAATTGTAGAAGAAGGGATGCCATTGCTATATGTCACCTCCCAAATCTGACCAGAGGTGAATACAGGATTTCCGGCAGTGTAAGCCTGAGTTACCGGGGCGCAGGCTCCCAGAAGTGTCGTAACGGCTAGGATTAGAAAAGTAGCTTGAAATTTCATCGTCGCCAATCTTGTCGGGAATACCCTCTCTTAAGTCTGACAGCATTCAGGGCCGCATGCGGGTCAGCATGCGCGGAAAGGGGATCGCCTCGCGGATGTGGTCCAGGCCGCAGATCCACGCGATCACGCGCTCCAGGCCCATGCCGTAGCCTGCGTGCGGCACGCTGCCTACGCGGCGCAGGTCCAGATACCAGTCGAAGGCTTCCAGCGGCAACCCCTGTTCCTCAATGCGCGACTTGAGCAACCCGTAGTCGTGGATGCGCTCGCTGCCGCCGATGATCTCGCCGTAGCCCTCAGGGGCGATCACGTCGTCGCACAGGGCCACCCTGGGGTCCTCGGGGTCCGGCTGCATGTAGAAGGCCTTGATGGCTGCCGGGTACTTCTCGATCATAACGGGCCGGTCAAAGTGGTGGCCCAGAATCGTCTCGTGCGGCGCACCCAGGTCATCACCCCACTCGACGGGCTGCACGTCATCCTGCACGTTGGGCGGCAGGTCCTTGGATTCAATGTGCTGGCGCACGATGTCCAGCGCCTCGGTGTAGGTGATGCGCGGGTAGTGCCCCTCGGCGGCTCCGGCCAGTTTCGCAGTGTCACGGCCCAGTAGTTCCAGCTCTGGCGCGCACTCGTCCAGGGCGCGGCGCACGATAAAGCTCAGCATGCGCTCCTGCAGGTCCAGGTTCTCGCGGTGACTGCTGGGCGCCACCTCTGGCTCGATCATCCAGAATTCCAGCAGGTGGCGCCGCGTCTTGCTCTTCTCGGCGCGGAAGGTAGGGCCGAAGGTGTAGACCTTGCCGAAAGCAAACGCCCCCGCCTCCGCATGCAGCTGCCCGGTCTGCGACAGGTACGCCTTGTCCTCGCCGAACAGGTCGATCTCAAACAGCTCGGTGGTGCCCTCGGCGGCGTTGGGCGTGAAGAACGGGGCGTCGAAGCGGACGAAGCCCTCGCCATGGAAGAAATCCACGATGGCGCGCTGTACGCAGTCCCGCACCCGCATCACGGCCCAGGGCCGGCGATGCCTGAGCCACACGTGGCGGTGGTCCATCAGAAATTCGATGCCGTGTTCCTTGGGCGTGATCGCGTACTCGGCATGGTTCTCGGAGATGGGCGTCAACTCGCGCACGCTCAGCTCGACGCCGCCGGGCGCGCGCTCGTCGGCGCGGACCTCGCCGGTCACGGTCACCGCCTGTTCCTGGGTGAGCCGCTTTGCAGCCTCGAAGACGCTCTCGTCCACGTCGCCCTTGAAAACGGTGGCCTGTACGAAGCCGCTGCCGTCGCGCAGCTTCAGGAACTGCAACTTGCCCTTGCCGCTCTTGTCGGTCAGCCAGGCGTGAACGCTCACGCTCTGGCCGATATGTTCCTTGAGGTCATGAATGCTGGAAATGGAGGCCATGCGCGGAATTATGGCAGAGGCGGCGCGCTGCTGTGGGCCCGCCGGGCCAGACCGGGAACGGGATACTCCCGTATTGCCTCGCCTTCAGGCGCGCTGGCGCCGGTGCCTGCGATGGGCCACCACACCGCTGTAGATCTCGTCGAGTGCCCGCACCCTTTCGGGTAGATCGTAGCGGGCCGCACTGGTCCGTGCGCCGGCCTGAAGCGCACTCAAGCGCTGCAGGTGCAGGGTGTACAGCAGGCCGTCGGCCAGCGCCTGTGGGGTGGCGTCGCGCACCGTGCCGTTCACGCCCTCCTCAATCAGGTCCAGCGCGGCCGGACTGCGGGCGGCGACCAGCGGCGCGCCGGCGGCCAGTGCCTCGATCATGGACATGGGCAGCACCTCACTGGTGCTGGCGGTCAGGAAGGTGTCGGCGGCGGCCAGGGCCTCGGGCACCCGGGCGTAGGGGACCGGACCGGTGAAGGTCACACCTTCAGGGGCAGCCTGCGCCGCCGACGCCCGACTGGGGCCGTCGCCCACCACCAGCAGCCTCAGCTCCGGGCGGCTGGCCCGCGCCCGATCGAAGGCCCGGACCATCACGTCCAGACTCTTCTCCGGGGCCAGGCGGCCCAGGTACATCACCAGCGGCGCGTCAGGGGGCACGTTGTGCTCGGTGCGGAACGCACGTCCGTCGGCGGCCTGGAACGCGGCGAGATCCACCGGGTTGGGAAACTGTTCCACATGGCCCGCAAAGCCGTACTCGTGCAGCATCTGGACCATCGCCCGGCCAGGAGCGAGCACGGCGTCGACCCGGCGGGCAAAGGCGCTGACGTGGGGGCGCAGCATGGCGCGCCCCAATCGCCGGGGCATCGGGGTGTAATGCAGGTACTCGTCGTACTGGGTGTGCGCCGTGAAGACCACCGACGCGCCCGACAACCGGGACCACTTCAGGGCCAGCCCCCCCGCCAGAAACGGGTGCATGGTGTGCAGCACGTCCAGATCGCGCAGCGGCAATCGGGCGGTCAGCAGCGGTCCGGGGGCCAGAAGGACCGGATAATCCGCCGGGGCGCCCAGCGCCTGCGCCCCCAGGAACGAACTGTTCAGGCGGTACACGCCGTCCTCGCGGGCGGGCATCAGCGGATGGCGGGGGGCAAAGACCCGCACATCGTGGCCGCGCTCCCGCAGGCCACGCACGTACAGCGCCGTGCTGGTCGCCACACCGTTGCGGGACGGCAGGTAGGTCGCGGTGATGATTCCGATTCTCACGCTGGGCGGCAGTCTAGAGCATAGGGACGGGCGGGGAGGGGGGGGTGGGCCGCCTGGCGCCATTTCGTGCAGCAATCCACGCCGGCGCCGCCCGACGGTTCCTGTGCCCTGACCCAAATCAAAGCTTCGCCTCGCTATCCTGCGCCGCATGACTGCCTCAACTCCATCCTCTGTCCCGCCCCTCATCATTCCCTGCGTGGACATCCAGTCGGGGCGGGCCGTGCGTCTGTACGAGGGCGATCCGGACCGTGAAACGGTGTATTTCGAGTCGCCGCTGGACGCCGCGCGACACTGGGTCAGCCTGGGTGCGGGGCTGGTGCACCTGGTGGATCTGGACGCTGCCACCGGACGAGGCGAGAACCGCGCGGTGATCGCGCAGATCGTTTCGCAGCTGGGCATGCCGGTGGAGGTGGGCGGCGGCATCCGGGACCAGGCCACGGCGGAGGCGCTACTCAGAAGTGGGGTAGACCGGGTGGTGATCGGCACCGCCGCCGTCAGGCAGCCCGAACTGGTGGCTGCGCTGATCGCCGCACACGGCCCCGAACGGGTGGTGGTCAGTCTCGACGCCCGCGGGCTGGAGGTCGCCACCCATGGCTGGGCGCAGGGCAGCGGCCTGATGGTGGCCGAACTGACTCCCCGGCTGGCCGAGGCGGGCCTGGAAACCCTGATCTTCACCGACGTGACCCGCGACGGCACCCTCAAGGGCCTGGACCGCCCCCTGATGCAGGAGGTGAGGCGACTGTGGATCAACACCCTGATCGTGGGCGGCGGCGTCGCCAACGTGGACGACGTGCGCCTGCTCGCCGAGGAGGGCATCCACGGGGCCATCGTGGGCCGGGCGATCTACGAGGGCACGCTGGCGTACCCAGTCCGGCTGTAGCCAGAAGCCAGCCTGATTAGGTTCCCTGCGTCCTCGCCGCGGCTGTCGCTTTCCGGGCCAACCGCGGAATGGTCAGCCCCTGCACCAGCAGGCTGAAGATGACCACCCCGTAACTCAGGACCAGCAGCATGTCACGCAGATCGCCGTCTGGCACATTGAAGGCCAGGGCTAGCGTCACGCCGCCGCGCAACCCGGACCAGACCATCAGTCGGCGGGTGTACGGCGGAAAGTGCTCGCGCCGCGTGAGCAGGGTGATGGGCAGCCACACGCCCAGCGCCCGCGCCCCCAGCCCCAGTGCGATCACCGCGGGCAGCAGCGCCACCAGCGGCCAGCCCAGATCCAGACTCAGGATCTCGAAAGCCATCAGCGTGAACAGCGCGGCGTTCAGCAGGTAGTCCACGAAGTTCCAGAAGGTGGCGAGGTGATCGTGGATGGTATCCAGCTGCGCGTGGTTCTCGGCTTCCCACTGGGCCAGCTGTTCGCTCTGCCGAATTTTGCGGCGGATCAGCTGAAGCAGCGCCATTAGCGTCAGGCCACTCATCACGGCCGTTACGGGCGCGCTGACCTCCAGCCGCTGTGCCAGCGCGTTGCCCCCCACCACCAGGGCCAGCGAGATGACCAGTCGGGTGTTCTCGTCGAGCGCGCTGCGGCGGATGAACGCGAAGGCCAGGGCCCCCAGCGCCGCGCCCAGCGCGAGGCCCCCCAGCATCTCGCGCCCGAACAGCAGCAGCGTGCTCCAGACAGTCACCTCCTGCGTGATGGGCGGCAGCAGCGCCACCAGCACCGTGAAGGCCACCACGCCCACGCCGTCGTTGAAGAGCGACTCCCCGGCAATCAGTGACTCCACCTTTTCCGGCACTCCGGCGGCCTTCAGTAACGGCAGGGCCGCCACCGGATCGGTGGGCGCGACAATGGCGCCGAACAGCAGCGCCGCCACCCAGGGCACCGGCATGCCCGCCCATTGCAGCAGGAAGTAAAAGCCGCTTCCCAGCAACAGCAAGGTGACCAGGGTGGTCAGCAGGGTCACGGCCAGCACCGTGAGGCGCTCCTCGAACAGCAACTTCACATTGATCTGAATGGCGCTGGCAAACAGCAACAAACCCAGCAGCCAGTCGAAGACCAGCGTGCCGAAAGGCAGAGAGGTTACGGTGGCCTGAAACCGCTCGGCCAGCGGCACGCCCAGCAGATCCAGCGTGGCCACGCCCCCCGCCAGGATCAGGCCGCCGATCAGGATGCCGATGGTGGGCGGCAGTTTGAGAAAGCGGCTGTTGACGAATGACAGCGTTGCCAGCAACACCACGAAGATGCCAAAGATCTCGCTGGAGGACATGGAGCCAAGTATGCCTCCCGCAACCGCGTACGCCCTGGCCGCATGTTCTGGTGCGAGGTGGACTACTTATGTTCAGGGGCTGTTGCCTGTCTGCCGAATCTAGCGCGGGCGGCGCTACTTCTTCCCCTTGCCTCCGGTCCAGCCCAACAACCGCAGGACGATCACGGCGGGCACGGCCAGCACGGCGCGCATCGCATTCCACATGGTGCCGCGCACGGTAGGAAGCAGCCGCCCCTCGGCGCGGGTGGGTGCGTGGGGCAGCATGCGGGGCATTTTCGAATTGGCAGTGTCCAGCATTTCCCCCAGACGGCCCGGCAACGAAGCGCCTGTCTCCGCCTTCTGGCTGGCCTCCAGCTCCTGCGCAGTGGGCGCGGCGCTGATTTGCGATCCTTTCTCGACCAGTGCCGCCTTCTTGTCCACACTGGCCGCGCCGCCCGCTCCGGAGCCGAACTTCTGCGAGTAGACCCAGGTGACCTCCGCGCCGAAAAAGAAGACCATGCTGGAAAAGTAGATCCACAGCAGCAGCAGCACCAGCGACCCGGCGGCCCCGAAGGCGCTGCCCGGCGCGGCCCGGCCCAGGTAGATGCCGATGGCGATCTGGCCGATGGTGAACAGCACCGAAGTGATCGCCGAGCCGATCCAGACCTCGCGCCACTGGAGCTTGACGTTGGGCAGCACCTTGTACAACGCGGCGAATACTACCGTCAGGATGCCCGCGCTGACGAAGAAGGTGGCGACGCGTACAAAAAGCGTCCCGAGGCCGATCACCTCGCCCAGATGCTCGGCGATGGCCGACAGGTAGGTGTTGCCGATCAGGAAGGCGATGATGATCAGGCCGATCAGCAGCACCAGTCCGAAGGAGATCAGCCGCGACTTGATCACGTTCAGGATGCCGTTGCCGGGGGCCGGGTCTGCGCCCCATAGCGTGTTCAGCGCGTCTTGAAGTTGCACGAACAGGCCGGTGGACCCCATGAACAGCGTCACGAAGCCCGCAATGCTCGCCAGCAGCGTCGACTGTTGCAGTCGGCTGCCGTCGGGCACGATGCCCTTGACGAATTCCACGGCGCTCTGGTTGAGGTTCTGGGCCAGAAAATCGAACAGCCGGTCCTGCACGTTCGCGTTGGCCAGCAGCCCACTCGCGACGGCCAGCACGAAAAACAGCAGCGGCGCGATGGCGAAGATGGCGTAGTACGCGATGGCAGCGGCCAGACGCGGGGCCTTGTCCTGGCTGAAGGCCAGCGCGGATTCGCGCAGCAGCGTGAACAGATCGGCGGGCGTGAACCTCATCCGGGCAGTGTAGCGGGCGGGGCGGTATGCGCCTGCCTGTCTTAACCTAAAGTTATGCGCCCCATTCCCGCAGGCTTCGTGCAAACCCTGACCGTGACCGTGACCGATGAGATGACGGTCGACTTCGGCGAACTCGGCGCCGTTCACCCGGTCTACGCGACGTACTGGATGGCCAAACACTTCGAGGAGGTGGGCCGCAAGATCATCCTGCCGTTTCTGGAAGACGGCGAGGGCGGCATCGGCTCGCAGGTGGAGGTAATCCACACCGGGCCGGCGCTGCCCGGCATGGCCGTGACCGTGACCGCCACGTTCACAGAACAGGCGGGACGCCGCGTCCACGCCACCATGCGTGCCGTGACCGAACTGGGCGACGAGATCGGCCACGGCAGCACCACCCAGTTCGTCCTGCCGCAGACCCGGATCGACGCCAATTTTGAGGCGTTGCGGGCGCGGTGGGCCGCCAGGGTGGCCGGGACGGGCGGAAGCTGAGTGCTCCCCTCACCCATCGCTTTGGCCGCCTTGATTAACAGATCACTTTGACCTCTAAGTAAGTTGCCATGGACAAGGCTCCGGCCCGCTATGCTGGTGGGCAGTATGCCCAAATCTCCTCCCGTGTCCCGGTATTACGACGTCAAACGCGATGAACAGGGCAACCGGTTTATCGACGTGCAGGTCAGTGGTCTGGCGCTCCTGCAAAACCCGCTGCTCAACAAGACCACTGCCTTCACCGCGGAGGAGCGCCGGGACCTGGGCCTGGAAGGACTGATCCCGCCGCACAACAGCAGTTTCGAGGAGCAGAAGGAACGCACTTACCGCCGTTACCAGCGCAGCGCCAACGACCTGGAAAAGCACGAGTATCTGCGCGCCCTGCAGGACCGCAACGAGGTGTTGTTCTTCGGAGTCCTCGAGGACCACCTGGAGGAGATGCTGCCGATCATCTACACCCCCACGGTGGGCGAGGCGGTCAAGTTCTTCTCCAACAACTACCGCTATCCGCGTGGCTTCACCGTTAGCACCCAGGACATCGACCGGGTCGAGGACATGCTGGAGAATGTGCCGGTCAATGACGTGCGGATGATTGTGGCCACCGACAGCAGCGCGATCCTGGGCATCGGAGACCAGGGCTTCGGCGGCATGGCGATCTCCATCGGCAAGCTCTCGCTGTACACGGCGGCGGGCGGCGTCGGCCCCGACAAGACGCTGCCCGTCGAGCTGGACGTGGGCACCAACCGCCAGGACCTGATCGACGACCCGCTGTACCTGGGGGTCCACCACAAGCGGCTGACCGGGGCCGCATACGACGAGTTTCTGGACGCCTTCGTTGAGGCTGTCTCCGCCCGCTACCCCAAGGCGATCATCCAGTGGGAGGACTTCTCGCGCGGCACGGCCTTCCGGGTGCTGGAGCGCTACCGTAAGGTGGTCCCCAGCTTCAACGACGATATCCAGGGTACCGGGGCGATGGCCCTGGCCGGGGTGATGAGCGCGGCCCGCATCAAGGGCGAGCGCCTCTCCGAACAGGTCTTCGTGATCGTGGGGGCGGGCGCGGCAGGCATCGGCGTGGCCACCGCCATCCGTCAGGGCCTGGAAGCCGATGGCCTGAGCCACGCCGAGGCCAATGCCCGCGTGTTCGTCGTAGACCGTCACGGCCTGCTGATGGAGGGGCAGGACGATCTTGAAGCCCAGCAGCAGAGCTTCGTGCGTCGCCGGGAGGACATCGCGGGCTGGACCTACGCTGGCGACTACCCCACGCTGCATGAGGTGATCGTCGGCGCGCGTGCCACTGCGCTGCTGGGCTTCACCGGCGTGCCGGGCCTGTTTCGCCAGGAAAGCGTGGAGGCCATGCTGGCGCACACGCCGCGTCCGATCATCTTTCCCCTCAGCAACCCCAGCAGCCATGTCGAGGCCCGGCCCGCCGACCTGATCGAGTGGACGGACGGCGGCGCGATCATCGCTTCCGGCAGCCCGTTCCCTGACGTGGAGTATGGGGGCAAGAGCTATCCGGTGGGCCAGGGTAACAACGCGTTTATCTTTCCGGGGCTGGGTTTTGGCGCGGTGGCCGCCCGTGCCCGCGAGATCACCGACAACATGGTGATGGCCTCGGCCCGCACGCTGGCCGCCTTTACTGAACAGTACGGCGAGCGCGTGTACCCGCCCATCAGCGCCCTGCGCGAACTGAGCATCCGTGTGGCCGTGAACGTGGCGCGGCAGGCCATTACCGACGGGGTGTGTGCCGAGCGCCGCATCCGAACGATGACCGATGTGGAGCTTGAAGCGGTGATTCGTGACCGCGCCTGGCTGCCCAAATACCTGCCACTTCGGAAGGTGGGCGGCGTGAACGGCGGTTAGACGCTCTCCTGCGGCCAATCCCCAGGAGGATGGCCGCCGTTTCACGCTGCGCCAGACGATCCTGCCGCTTCACGCTTTCGCAGGCCCCCGCCGTCTATCCTGTCTTCGGCCAGGAGACCGAGCGCCCGCCTGCCGGGTGCTCACAGAGAAGCTCCCAGGCAGTCTTGACAAGGAGAATCCATGACCCACCCATCCTCCAATCCACTCCAGGACCGTGACGTGGTGATCGTCAGCGCCGTCCGTACCCCGATCGGGGCCATTCGTGGCTCGCTCTCTACCGTCCGCCCGGACGATCTGGCCGCCCACATCATCAAGGCTGCTGTCGAGCGCAGCGGCGTCAATCCTGCGCTGATCGAGGAAGTTATCCTCGGCTGTGCCAACCAGGCTGGCGAGGACAACCGCAACGTGGCGCGCATGGCTTCCCTGCTGGCTGGGCTGCCCGACACCGTGGCGGGCCTGACGGTCAACCGTCTGTGTGCCTCGGGCCTTTCAGCCATCAACACGGCGGCCCGCGCCATCCGCAACGGCGACGGCGACGTGTATGTGGCGGGCGGCGTGGAGAGCATGACCCGCGCTCCCCTGGTGATGCCCAAGGGTGCAGGGGCTTTTCAGAACGGCAACGTGACGGTCTACGACACCACGTTGGGCTGGCGGTTCCCCAACCCCGCCATGCAGGAACTGTTTCCCCTGGAAGCAATGGGGGAGACCGCCGAGAACATCGTTGAACGCAGCCGCGAGGGCGCGTACGCGGGCGGTGAGATCACCCGAGAGGATCAGGACGCCTTCGCGCTGGAATCGCAACGGCGGACCGTGGCCGCCCTGAACGCGGGCCGTTTCAAAGATGAAATCGTGCCGGTGGAGGTCAAGGGCAGGAAGGGCGTGACCGTCTTCGACACCGATGAGCATCCTCGCTTTCAACGGGTCGGCGACACCTTCACGCTGGACACCTCGGCTGAACAGCTGGCCGGCCTCAAACCGGCCTTCCGTAAGGGTGGGAGTGTCACGGCGGGCAATGCCTCAGGGCTCAACGACGGCGCAGCGGCGCTGGTGCTGATGAGCGCGGGCAGGGCGCGGGAACTGGGCATCGAGCCGCTGGCCCGCTGGGTGGGCGGGGCGGTGGCAGGGGTGGAGCCGCGCGTGATGGGCCTGGGACCCATTCCAGCGACGCGTAAGCTGCTGGAGCGCACCGGAATCAAGCAGGCGGACCTCGATCTCATCGAGCTGAACGAGGCGTTTGCAGCCCAGGGACTGGCTGTGATCCGCGAATTGGGCCTGGATCCCGAAAAGGTCAACGTCAATGGCGGGGCGATTGCGCTGGGGCATCCCCTTGGAATGTCGGGCGCACGGTTGATCGTGGCGCTGACCCACCAGTTGCGCCGGACGGGCGGGCGTTACGGGCTGGCGACGCTGTGCGTGGGCGTCGGGCAGGGCGAGGCGGCCATCATCGAACGGGTGGAGGCGTGAAGACCGTCCCGATCATCTCCGCCGATGAGGCCGCTGCGCTGGTCACGTCCGGGGATACCTTGCTGGTGGGCGGGTTCGGGATGACTGGCAATCCGGTGCATCTCGTCCACGCGCTGGCCGAAACGGCCACCCGTGACCTGACCTTCGTCGGCAACAATGTCGGTGAGGCGGGCCTGAGCGGGGGCCGTCTGCTGAGAAACGGTCAATTGAAAAAGGCGGTGGGCTCCTTTTTTACCTCCAACCGCGAGGCGGTGGCGGCGGCGCAGGACGGCTCCCTGGAAGTGCAGCTGATCCCGCAGGGCACGCTGGCCGAGGCCATCCGTGCTGGTGGGGCCGGTATTGGCGGCTTCTACACACCGACCGCAGTTGGCACTGTGATTGCCGGGGACACAGACACCCGGACCCTGAACGGTCAGGAGATGGTCTTCGTCCCTGCTCTGCGCGGCGACGTGGCGTTCGTCCGGGCATGGCGGGCGGACCGGGCGGGCAACCTGCAGTATCGCCTGACTGAACAGAATTTCAACCCGGCGATGGCGACGGCGGCGCAACTGGTGGTTGCTGAGGTCGAGGAAATTGTGGAGGTCGGCGAGATCGCCCCCGAGCACGTCCATACCCCCGGACTGTATGTGGACGCCCTGGTGCACGCCACCCTGACCCTGGCGGATCTGGGCAGCAGCGCAGATGTCAGGGGAGGAGCCAAGCGGGTGGACGAGGCCAGAATGAACATGGCCCGCCGCGCCTTGCAGGAGTTGCGCCCCGGCGACGTCGTGAACCTGGGCATTGGCATCCCCACCCTGGTGGCAGACCTGATCACCCCCGAGATGCAGGTCAACCTGCACACCGAAAACGGTATGCTGGGGGTGGGGCCGGCCCCCGAGGGTGGCGGCGCCATGGACTACCCCGTGAATGCGGGCAAGATTCCAGTGACTGCCCTGCCGGGAGCGAGTTACTTTGACAGCGCCCACAGTTTCGGGATGATCCGTGGCGGCCATGTGGACGTGGCGGTGATGGGTGGACTGCAAGTCGATGAGGCGGGCAATCTGGCGAACTGGGCCGTGCCGGGCAAGCCCCTGCTGGGCGTGGGCGGCGCGATGGATCTGGCCAGTGGAGCTAAAAAACTGATCGTGACCATGACCCACACCGATCCAGATGGCACGCCCAAGATCGTCCCTGAATGCACGCTGCCGCTGACGGCGCGCGGCGCGGTAGACATGGTCATCACCGATAAGGCCGTCTTCGAGATGGTGGACGGGCAATTGACCCTGACCGGTCTGATGCCCGGCACCACCCTGCAAGACGTGCGGCTGTGCACGGGCGCCAGCTTTATTGAGCGCCTCGGAGCCTGATCGGGCGGAAGTGTATTGGCCCGATGTTAGGACAGGAGTGCTTCTCACTCTGAACACTGCCAGAAGAACAAAAATTTCACGAATTAAAAATATCGTGAATACTTTCACTAATAAGAGATAAGAAGAAGGCGGGTACTGGCCCGCCTCTTTCCTTACTTGAAAGCTTATGCCTGGGGCTGCTGCAGCTGCGGGCCGGGAACGAAGCCTTCCAGGGTGGCGTAGTCGTCCTGGAAATGCATCAGCACGCCGCCGAACAAGGTGTCGAAGGTTTCCTGGGGCATTTCGGCCAGGGTGGGGTAGAAGCCCACGTACTCCAGCCACACGTTGCCGTCGCTGTCGATGCTGCGGGCAAACGCGCGCTCGCGGTTGCGGTCGTTGAGCATGTTGACGACCTCGTCGCGGCGATCGGTGTAGGTCTTCTGGGTCACGCAGGTGACTTCCAGGCGCGAGGTGTTGTTGGGGCCGTCATTGACGCTGACCAGCACGGCGGCGTCGCCCATCTCGAAGCGCCAGCCCATGCGGATGAAGCGCTGGCCGTTGTTCTCTTCCATATCGAGCTGGACTTCCTTTTCCTTCAGGTACTTCGCCAGCGTATCCAGGGTCAGCAGTGCCGTTTCCATCGTCATCAAAACCATCTCCTTGAGGGGGTGAAGCTCAACGCTCCAACATTGGTGCGTGGTTGAAACCCGAACGATTCTAACACCTGCCGTCCAGTGCGCACCTTGAACCGGAGTCCAAGATGCGGGGGGTGTGCCTTCAGGGTCTCGACAGAATCCTCAGGGTGACCGGGGCGACGCCCTGCGCCAGAATGCCCAGCGAGGCGGCAGCAGAGCGTGAAAGGTCGATAATGCGCCGCGAACTCCCGAACGGCCCACGGTCATTGACCATCACGTCCACGCTGCGGCCCGTGCCAGTGTGCGTGACCCGGACCCAGGTGCCGAACGGCAGGCTGCGGTGCGCGGCGGTCATCACGGTTTGCCGCGCGGTTCGGCCGCCGTAGAACACCGCCGAGCCGCTTTGAAAAACAGCGGTAGAAGCGCTGGCCGTCCCTGTCTCCATTCCGCCAAGAGGGGAGAGGATCAGGGTCAGCGCCAGGGCCATGCGCCTCAAACCGACTCCTTCGGTGCGTGGCTCAGTACCTCGCAGCCGTCCTCCGTGACCAGCAACAGGTCCTCGATCCGCACGCCACCCACGTCTGGCAGGTACGCTCCCGGCTCAATGGTGATGATCATGCCTGGTGCCAGCACGTCCTCGCTGGTGCCGCGCAGCCCCGGCCCCTCATGGACCTCAAGACCAACGCCGTGGCCCAGCGAGTGTGAGAAGGCCTCGCCCAGCCCGTGCCCGGTCAGGATGTCGCGCGCGATCTTGTCGAGGTCGGCGGCGCGCACCCCTGGCCTGACGGCCCTGACGGCGGCTTCCTCGGCTTCCAGCACCGCGTTGTAGACCCGCCGCATCTCGTCGGAGGGTTGACCGACGGCCACTGTGCGGGTCATGTCGCTGTTGTAGCCGTTCATGCGTGCGCCCATGTCCACCGTCACCAGCTCGCCGTCCTGAATCACCCGCTCCGAGGCCAAGCCGTGTGGCATTGCTCCGCGCGGCCCGCTGGCCACGATGACCCCGAAAGCCGGTCCGGCTCCGGCCTTGCGCAGCCGCGTCTCGATCTCCAGCGCGATGTCCAGCTCACGCACCCCGGCGGCGATCATGGGCCGGACCTCGGAAAAGACCTGGTCTGCCAGATCCTGCGCCGCCCGGATGGCCCCGATCTCCTCCGAGGTCTTGTGCAGCCGTAACCTCTGAACCACGCCGCGCAAGGGCACCAACTCGGCGTCCGGCCAGTGTTCCTTCAGATCTTTGAGCCCCGCCACGGTCAGGTGATCGGCCTCGAAACCGACTTTTCGCCCCCCAAGCGTCCCCGCTGCATGCTTGAAAGTTTCCGGCGGGCGGGCGATGTGCTGCGGCACGCTGGACTCCTCGCGGGCCTGAACGGTGTACCGCGCGTCGGTGTACAGCGTCGTGGCGTCCGGGGTCACCAGCACCCGGCCGTCCTCGGGCGACGTGAAGCCCGTCAGCGCCCTCACGTTGGCCGGGTTGCTGACCCACAGGGCGTCCACGCCCGCCTCGCTTATCGCGTCTCTCAACCTTTGCAGTTGGCTCATAAACCAAGACGCTAACACCTTGCCCTTTCCCCATTCGTGCCGCCACTGCAACCTGTCCCCGTTCAGGAGACACCTCGCGGTTAAGGTTTTGCCCCTGCAACGTCCATCAATCTGACGGGACGCTTATACTCCTCTATCGGGACAACACGAGATTCGCACAGCGGGCCTACCCAGGCCCCATCCCCAAGGAGGGACACCGTGAAGCTTCACGAATATCAGGGCAAAGAAATCCTGCGCCAGTTCGGCGTCAACGTGCAAGAGGGTCGGGTCGCCACGACTCCGGACGAGGTGCGTCAGATCGCGCGCGACTACGGAGATGCCGTTGTGGTCAAGGCCCAGGTGCATGTCGGTGGGCGTGGCAAGGCGGGCGGCGTGAAATTCAGCCCCACCCCCGACAAGGCGTACGAGAACGGCGAGAAGATCCTGGGCATGGACATCAAGGGTCTGACCGTCAACAAGGTGCTGGTGACCAAAGCCGTGGACATCGACGCCGGGACTGAGTACTACATTGGCATGATCGTGGACCGCAACGTCCAGAGCTTCACGCTGATGGCCTCCGCCGAGGGCGGCGTCGACATTGAGGAAGTGGCCGCCGAGACCCCCGAAAAGATCGTACACTACCGTGTCGACCCGATCACCGGCCTGCGCCCCTACGAGGCGCGCGAGGTCGCCATTCAGGCGGGCTTCAAGGGCAACCTGAACAAGATTGCCGACATGATGGTCAAGCTCAGCCAGGCCGCGTTGGAGCGTGACGCTGTGCTGGTCGAGATCAACCCGCTGTTCGTGGATGTCAGCGGCACTCCCCTGGCGCTGGACACCAAGTTCGAGATTGACGACAACGCCATGTACCGCCACAAGGATCTGGCCGACTGGCGCGAGATGGAAGCGGAGCATCCGCTGGAAATTGAGGCCAGCAAGTACGGCTTCGCCTACGTCAAGCTCGATGATGGCAACGTGGGCGTGCTGGGCAACGGCGCAGGCATCGTGATGACCTCGTTGGACGTGGTCAACCGTGCCGGGGCCAAGCCGGCCAACTTTCTCGACATCGGCGGCGGGGCCAAGGCCGAGATCGTGTACAACGCGGTCAAGCTCGTGTCCAAGGACACCGACGTCAAGGCAATCTTCATCAACATCTTCGGCGGCATCACCCGCGCCGACGAGGTCGCCAAGGGCGTGATTCAGGCGCTCCAGGACGGCATCCTGACCAAGCCGGTGCGCATGCGCATTGCCGGAACGGCCGAAGAGGAAGCCAAGGCGCTGCTGGCCGAGGTCAATAGCCCGCTGATCCAGATGTACCCCAATATGTTCGATGCCGCCGCCGAGGCCGCCAAGGAGGCGAATAAGTAAATGGGCATTCTCGTCAATAAGGACAGCAAGGTGATCGTCCAGGGCATGACCGGACGTGAGGGCGCTTCACACAGCCGTGCCATGAAGGAATTCGGGACCCAGGTGGTCGCGGGCGTGACCCCGGGCAAGGGTGGCACGGACTTCGAGGGCTGGCCCATCTATAACTCGGTGGCCGAGGCCAAGGAGGCCACGGGCGCAAACGTGTCCATCATCTTCGTGCCGCCCGCCGGGGCCGCCGACGCCGTGCTGGAAGCCGCGCACGCGGGCATCCCGCTTGTCATCCTGATTACCGAGGGCGTCCCCACGGTCGACATGATGAAGGCGGTTCAGGAAGTCAGGATGCTCGACGCCAGAAGCCGCGAACACGGTGGCGAGGGCGTGCGCCTGATCGGTGGCAACTGCCCCGGTCTGGTGACCAACGGGGAAGCAAAGGTGGGCATCATGCCCAACAAGATCTACACCAACCCCGGCCGCATCGGCCTGATCAGCCGCAGCGGGACCCTGACCTACGAAGCAGCGAAGCTGCTCAACGACGCTGGGATGGGCACTTCTACCACCGTGGGCATCGGTGGCGATCCGGTCATCGGGACCACCTTCGCCGACGTCCTCCCCATGTTCGAGGCGGACGAGGACACCGACGCCGTCGTGGTCATCGGTGAAATCGGCGGTGCGGACGAGGAAGCGGCGGCTGAGTACATCAAGAACAACATGAAGAAGCCCGTGGTGGCGTTTATCAGTGGGCGCAGCGCCCCGGCGGGTAAGCGAATGGGCCACGCGGGAGCCATCATCATGGGCAACGTTGGGACCCCAGAAAGCAAGCTGGCCGCTTTCAAGGATGCGGGTGTTCCGGTGGCCGACACCATGCCCGAGATCATCGATCTCGTCAAGGCAGCGCTCAACAAGTAATTCTGTCTTTTTGGAGGGACTGCCGATGCGTCGGCGGTCCCTTTTCTGTTGCTGACCTTGCGTCGCCCTTTGGGGCATTCCTACCAGCGCGTCACGTCCAGATCAGCCGACCAGCTTACACTGGACCCATGAATCTCCGCCTTCTGCTGTCCCTTGCGCTGGGTTTGTCTGTGCCCCAGGCGTCGGCCTTGACGGTCACAGGCACGGTACAGGGCAGCGCGGCGCCGGATCTGCGTCTCGCTGGGTTTGCCGTCACGCCGTTCGGTCAGCCGGTGCAGGAACTGGCCAGCTCATCGCTTGATAGCGGTCAATTCCGACTTGATCTTCCTGCGGGGCCGCCGCCTGCCCGTGCCCAGGCCGTGTTGAGTTCGCAGAACGTGTCCTGGCCTGGCGTGATCGATCCAGTGCAGGTGAGCGCCGCCGCACAGACTGGAGAGCTGAAGCTCTTCGTGTACCGCGATCAGAACGGCAACGCACGCCATGACGAGAACGAATCCTTGCGTGAGGTCTCGCCGATGGTCGGCAGATCGTCGTTGTTCATCCCCTGGGTAAGCGCTGATGTGACGGTGACCGCCAACAAGGGGTATCAGGCATCCCTGAAAAAGGGCTGGAATGCCTTCCTAGTAGATGTGGGACGTGTCGTGAACGTTCAACCATTTGCTGAAGCGGTAACTGTTACTGTTTCACTGCAAAGGTAGACAATCGAATATAAAATTCACGAGTTAGATTTATCGTGAAACTATTCACTTGCATTATTAGTAATGCTTATCTATTCCGGGCAACTCAAAAGTGAGGCGCTATCTTCTTGCTGTGTCCAGCGGTGTCTACGAGCGATCAGGGGTCAGGATGCACTACAGCGTCTCGGGGAAGGGCTCGCCGATGGTGCTGGTTCATGGCTTGAGTGGCTCCTCACGCTGGTGGCGCAGAAATCTCGCCGCACTCACTCAGAGTCATCGAGTGTATTCCCTCGATCTGTCCGGCTACGGTTCCGCCCGCCGCCAGCGTGCGTTGTCGGTTCGTGAGAGTGCGGCCCTGATTGCTGACTGGCTGGAGGCTGAGGATTTGCAAGGCATTACGTTGATCGGACACTCCATGGGAGGCCATATCTGCATCCGTGTGGCTGCAGACCATCCGCAGCGCATTGAGAATCTGGTGCTGGTGTGTGCCAGTGGGTTGCTGAAGGCCAGCGCCTACCGCACGGCCCTGAACCTGCCGCGCGCCTTGGTCACCGGACGCAAACGCTTTGTGCCACGTATCCTGACTGACGCCCTGTTGGCGGGGCCACTAAACCTGTGGCGGAGTGCCAGTGACCTGCTCAAGGACAGCGTGCAGGACTGCCTCCCTCAGATCTCGTCCAGAACGCTGGTCGTGTGGGGGGAGCGCGACGCGCTGGTGCCGTTACCGCTGGGTGAGCTTCTCGCTGAGTCGATCGATGGCGCGCAATTAGCCGTGATTCCCCATGCCGGCCATGTGGTCATGGTCGACGCGCCCGAGGCCTTCAATGCGGCTGTGTTGAATTTTGTCGATGGTCCACAGGTTGATGAGTGAGCCAGGGGCAGGCGCTGTATCTGAAAGTCAATGGTTTGACCACACACGCCTGGGTCCGGGGCAGTGGCCCACCGTTAGTCATTGTGCCGGGGTTGGGCTGTGCCTCCTGGATGTACGTGCGTGTGTCCCGTGAACTGGCCAGCCGCCGCACGGTGTACGTCTATGATCCGCCTGGTCACGGTCACAGCCAGGGCCTCCCGCACCTTCCGGATTGTATCGAGCAACTCACCGATCATCTGGCTGCGTGGTTGGAAGTGGCTGGTCTGAAGGGAGCACCTATTTTCGGGCACTCGCTGGGTGCTGAGGTGGCCTTTGACCTGGCGGCCCGCTACCCCCAGCATGTGGGCGCCTTGATTGCCTGCGCGCCCACTGGGATTCCGGAGAACCCCAGCGTCCTGGCCCAGTTTGTCCGTTTGCTGCTTGACCTGCCACGCGAACGCCTGGGATTGATGATTCCGGGTGTACGGGCCTACGTCCGGTGTGGTGCGCGGCGGATGCTCAAGCTGGCTGACGATCAGCGCCACCACAGTACTGGCCCACTGTTGTTGCAGATCAAGGCTCCGACACTTCTGGTGGACGGAACGTCCGATCCAGTGATTCGAACGTGGACCCTCAAGGCCATCCGGGACGCCATTCCCACCGCGTACGTCTGTGAAATTGAAGGCGGAACGCACGCGCTGACCGACCTCTTTCCACGAACAATGGCTCGATATACCATCGACTTTTTGAATGCAGTTGGCCAATAGAGCATAAAATTTTCACGAACTGGACTTGTCGTGAATATATTCACTAGCTTAGAAATTATGAATGGGGCACTTTGCCCCACAACATTACTCCTGAGCCAGCTCCAGCCCTACCTCTTCCAACTGAGCTGTCGAGATAAAGGAGGGGGCCTGCGCCATGAGGTCTGCCCCCCGATTGTTCTTGGGAAAGGCAATGACCTCGCGAATGCTGGTGGCACCAGACATCACCATAACCAAGCGGTCAAAACCCCAAGCAATCCCACCGTGCGGGGGAGTGCCCGACTCCAGCGCATCCAGAAAAAAGCCGAACTGCCGCCGCGCCTCCTCCGGGGTAAAGCTGATGGCAGCGAACATCTGTTCCTGCACTGCTGGGTCATGGATACGAATGCTGCCACCGCCGATCTCGAAGCCGTTCAGCACCAGATCGTAGGCCTGGGCGCGAATCTCGCTCTGTCGCTCGGTCCCAAAGAGGGGGACGTCGTCCGGATGCGGAGCAGTGAAGGGATGGTGCATATAGGTCCAGGTGGCGCTGTCCTCGTCATATTCCAGCTGAGGAAAGTCGGTCACCCAGGACACGTGGAACTGGGGACCAGCCGAGGCCAGGCCGAACAGGTCTCGCAGGCTCAGACGGACGGCGCCCAGCGCCGTGACGGCCCGTTTCCACTCGCCTGCCGCGAAGAGCAAGATGCCACCGTCCTGCACGCCGGTTTGTTCCAGAAGGGAGGCAGCCTGCGCCGTCAGAAATTTACTGATGCCGCCGGTGAAACCCTCGCCACTGCGTTTGGCCCAGGCAAGCCCCTTCGCGCCGTTCTGTTTGGCCACCCGCTCCAGCTCATCAATCTGCTTGCGGGTCAGTTCTGGCGCGGCCAGTACCTTAACCGCCTCTGCACTGGCAAATGCAGCGAATTCCCCACCCGCAAACAGTGTCGTGACGTCCGCGAACTCCATCCCAAAGCGCAGATCGGGCTTGTCGGAGCCGTAACGGTCCATCGCGTCCCTGTAGCTCAGGCGCGGAAAGGGGAGAGGCAGGGCCACATCCAGCACTGTTTGAAACACGTGCGCCAGCAGGCGTTCCTGCAGATTCAGCACGTCCTCCTGCTCCACAAACGACATTTCCATATCGAGTTGCGTGAAATCCGGCTGGCGGTCCGCACGCAGATCCTCATCGCGGAAGCAGCGGGCGAGCTGGTAATAACGGTCAAACCCAGCGATCATCAGCAGTTGCTTGAACAGTTGCGGGCTCTGGGGCAGCGCGTAGAACTCCCCGGGATTCAGGCGGCTAGGCACCAGGAAATCCCGCGCGCCCTCCGGGGTGGACCGGGTGAGCATGGGCGTTTCCACTGCCACGAAGCCCTCGCCGTCCAGAAAGGCCGTGACCGCCGCCGTCGCCCGGCTCCGCAGCATCAATGCACGCTGCATCTCCGGGCGGCGCAGGTCCAGATAGCGGTACTTCAACCGGATGTCCTCGGCCACCTCCGCCCCCTTTTCCAGCTCGAAGGGAGGAGTCTTTGCGGTGTTCAGGACCTTCACGCGCGAGGCGATGACCTCATAATCTGCCACGCCACCCTTGCGCTGGCTTTCAGGGCGAAGTTGATACATGCCCTCGATCTCGGCCACATATTCGGCACGCAGGCGATCAGCCTGGGCAAATGCAGGGGAGTCCGGCTCCACCTGCACCTGAATCATGCCGCTGCGGTCCCGCAATTCCACGAAGATCAATCCGCCCAGGTCGCGACGACGGTTGACCCAGCCCTGCAGGGTCACCGTTTGCCCGGCGTGGGTGGGGGAGAGGTGGCCGATCATGGCGGTGCGTTTCATTTGAACTCCTTCAGAATGATGGGAAAGACAGGGAGGAACATCAGCTGGCACTCGCGAGGAATTCGGACAGTTCGGAAACGTCGATCACACGCTGCTCGCCGCTGGACAGATTCTTGAGGCTCAGCGTTCCGTTCTCGACTTCCTGTGATCCGAGCAGCGCAATCCACTTCACGCCCCGGCGCTCCGCGTCCTTGAAGGCACCTCCGGGTTTCAGGGCACGGTAGGCAAACTCGGCGCGGGCCACAGCACGGGCCTGCAGCGCAATCTTCGCGGCGTGCGGCACGTTTTCCTCATCCAGGGCGACGACGTACAGGAGCGGACCTTCGGCCTGCGGCAGTTCGACGCCCTCGGCCTCCAGTGCCAGGAGCAGTCGCTCGATGCCGAAAGCCCAGCCGATGCCCGGGACCTCGGGGCCACCCAGCAACTGCGCCAGGCCGTCGTAGCGTCCGCCGCCACCCAGCGCGGATTTTGCACCGACACCTTCATGGTGCAATTCCCAGGCGGTCCGGCGGTAATAGTCCAGCCCGCGCACGATGCTGGGGTCCAGGTCGTACGGCACACCCCAGTCCTTCAGGTATCCCTGGACCGCTTCAAAATGGGCCCGCGCCTCCTCGCCCAGAAAGTCGAGCATGGGTTTCACGGCCAGCTCGGCAATCAGGGCCTGATCGCCCTCGCTCTTGGAGTCCAGAATCCGCATCGGGTTGCGGCTCAGGCGGTCCTTGGAATCATCGGAGAGGCGGTCACTGTGGGCGGTGAACAGGTCGCGCAGGTAGGTGTTGTAGGTGTCGCGGTCCGCAGGATCGCCGATGCTGCCCAGCTTGACGCGCACATCTTTCAAGCCCAGCTCGTGCACCACGTCCACCATCAGGGCAATCGCCTCGGCGTCCACGAGGGGATCCGCGCTGCCCAGCACCTCGTAATCCACCTGATGGAACTGACGGTACCTGCCCTTCTGCACGTTCTCGGCACGGAAGTTCGGTCCAGAGGTCCAGAGCTTGAGCGGCGCGGGCAACTGCTTGAGACCATTCTGCAGGTACGCACGCACGATGCCCGCCGTGCCCTCTGGCCGCAGGATGAAGCCGCCGTGGTCGCCAAAGTAGTAGACCGTGAACATCTCCTTGCGGACGATGTCGGTGCTATCGCCCACACCGCGCTTGACGAGTTCTGCTTCCTCGAAAACCGGCGTTTCGATGCGCTGCGCTCCGGCCCGTTCCAGCACGCGCCGTGCCACGCCGGTCAACCAGGCATGCGCGGCGGCGCTGGTCAGCGCTGAGAGTTTGGGACTGCCCGGTGGCAGGAGGTCGTTGGTGCCCTTGGGGCGGGTAATCGCCATAACCTGCGGAGTCTAAAGGCCACAGGGTCCACGGTCAAAGCAAACGGCAGAGGAGGCCACCTTCCAGACCGGGAAGGTGGCCTCCTCTGCGCCGCGCTCTACTGACGAACGCTGTACGGCAGTCCGGTCGACTGCTTACCCG
Source organism: Deinococcus humi (assembly GCF_014201875.1). Taxonomy (NCBI): domain Bacteria; kingdom Thermotogati; phylum Deinococcota; class Deinococci; order Deinococcales; family Deinococcaceae; genus Deinococcus; species Deinococcus humi. Next base: position 265,865 of record NZ_JACHFL010000003.1, read on the forward strand.
CCACTTCCACGAACAACCAGCTCCCACCCACGGGGGCGTCGGTGGGAATGGTCAAAACGATCTCGCTGTCGGTCCAGGACTGAATGGCCGAGCCAGGGAAGACGTAGCCGCCCTTGCCGGATTCATCTGCTCCCAGGCGAACCTGCCCGGTGGTGGGTCCGCCCAGATAGCGACCCTGGATGGTGATTGTGTCGCCACGCTTAGCCGCTTCGGAAACCTTGATGAGGACAGGGGTGACCGTCACGAAACGGTCTGTGGATTGAGAAGGCGCGCAGGACGCGAGCGCCCCAACCATGAGTGAAGAAGCAACCAAGAAACGCAGCATAGCAACAGCCTCCGAGTTCACAGTCTAATGAACGTTCAGATGACAGGTCAAACCTCCCCCCCCGGCCCCCCCAGCACCTCCAAGGCCCAGCGCGTTCTGGTCGTCTTCAATCCTAAGAGCGGCAAAGGCGACAGCGATCTGCCGGAATTTGTGCAGCTGTTGCAAGATGCGGGAGCCGAGGTGACGCAACGCGAACTGGGTCGCGAGACGCCGCTGGCAGATCAGGTCAAGGACCTTTCAGATTTCGACTGTCTGGTGGCGGCGGGCGGCGACGGAACAGTCAGCAGCCTGGCCTACGCCACCCGCGACACGGGGATCCCACTGCTGGCATTTCCTGCGGGGACTGCCAACCTGATCGCGCAGAACCTGGCGCTGCCCACCGACGCCTCAGAACTGGCTGATCTGGTGCTGGCTGGGCACAGCATCACCGTTGATCTGGGCGAGATCGACGTGAATGGTCAGCGAAACGGTTTCGCCATGCTCGCTGGAGCCGGGGCGGATGCCGCCATGATCCGGGACAGCGAGGAACTCAAGGAGCACTTCGGCGTGATGGCCTACGTCCTGAGCGCCATGAAACAACTCAACCCGAAAAAGACGACCTTCAAACTCATTCTGGATGGGCAGGAGCGCGAGTTCGTGGGCATTGGCGTGATGGCTGCCAACTTTGGCATGGCCAACTACCGGATGCCGATCACCACCGACATCAATCCCAGCGACGGCCAGTTCACAGTGGTGCTGCTCAAGGCGGGCAACTTGCTGCGGCTGATTCCCAACCTGATCGACTCGTTGCGGGCCAAGTTGAACCTGGGTGATCCTCTGTTCAGTGGCAATCTGGAAACCCTGTACGCCCGTGAGATTACCGTGGACGCGGTTGATCCCTTTCCGCTGCAATACGACGGCGAACTCATGGTGGAGACGACGCCCTTCACCGCGCGTATTTTGCCCCGTGCGGTTCGGTTTATCACCGCGGTCAGAGAGGAAGAGGTAGAGACCTAAGGACGAATTGTTATCCTTGAGTCGTGACCAATGCCTCCTATAGGTCTGACAACCAGCGAACCTGTCGGATTTGCCGTCAGACCAAAATTCTTGAACTGTTTCCAAAGAATCGGCCCGATGGCAGCCGTCATATGCGTTGTCTGGTATGTCAGTCAGGCCAAGTCGTACCAGACGAGATATCACTATGATGATCGACGCCGAGCTTTCCAGATTGCTTACAGTATGAACGGAAGTGTGGAGCGGCGTTTTCCCCATTTGGCCCGACTGCCGCCGGAGCAACTAGTAACTGTCATGCTGGAAACGCAAGGCTGCCGATACTGTGGCTTACCCAACGACGGTTTGGGACGAGGATTTCAGCTCGACCATGTCATCCCGTTGTCGAAAGGCGGCGCTCACGACTTTGGTAATATCGCGCTGTGTTGCGAACCTTGTAACCGCGCCAAATGGAATTCTACAGAAACTGAGTTTCTGGACTGGTTGCGCGGCGCGGCTCAGCGGTTACAGACTTTGTCAGATACATAGTTTATGTTCTATAATTTCACTTATGGAACATAGGATCAGCACGTGACAGGTGAGGCGCTAGTTTTAGCTTCTCGTTGGGCAAACGCCGCCAACCGTCGGCGTGAAGGCCTGAGGGCAGCGCATGAGCAAAATGCTGGTGCGCTATCCGATTTGCTTGTAACGTATATGCGTCTCAAATCCAGCCGAGGCGCGCGGGTCAGCCAACTGACACTGGAACACTACTGTGAATCGGTCAGACGCTTTCTGATTTTTACTGGACCCCCCGAATCGCCTGAGCGGGCTCTGAATCAGCTCAACGCTGAGGACTTTGAGGTCTGGCTCCTGACTATGCAGCAGACTGGTCTGTCAACCTCAAGCATCAAGCGCCACCTTTACGGTGTGAGAAACTTGATGAAGGCGCTGGTCTGGGCTGGAGCGATCGCTAGTGATCCCACTGCTGGGGTGAGACCTCCTAGCGACACGACGCCTGCACACGCTAAGAAGCAGGCCCTTTCTGTCGCACAGTACGCGGACTTGCTGGCGCTGCCAGCTGCTCTGCACCTCACAGACACACTCCGCGCCCACCGCGACGTCCTCCTCCTCGAACTCGGCGGTAGCGTCGGCCTGCGTGCTGCAGAGTTGGTCGGTTTAAATATGGATGACATAGACCTCGGCGGGCGCCACTTACGAATTCGCGGCAAAGGCGGCAAACAGCGCACGATACCTATCACTACCCAAATCGAGCGCAGGCTACGAGCTTGGATCGTTTCCCGGTCTGCGCTCTCAGGAGAAAAGCTAAAAACCGATGCCCTCTTGGTTTCATTGACCGGACGCAACTATGGCGGGCGGCTGACAACCAAAGGCGGACGCGATATCGCCGCCTTTTATTACCGGGCACTTGGTCTGTCTCCAGAATTGTGGGGGCTTCACACCCTCAGACGCACGGCAGGCACCCACCTGTACCGCGCCACCCGTGACCTCCATGTCGTTGCGGACGTGCTGGGCCACTCATCCGTTAATACCTCGGCCATCTACGCCAAAATGGACACGGAGGTCAGGCGGGAGGCAATGGAAGCGATGGAACGTCTGCGCGATCCACAAGAGTAATCCTCAACGCCGCCGATCCAACCTCAACCCATACCCGATCATCCCCAGCGCCAGCAATAGCGCGGGCCAGTCGCCGACGCGGTTGAACACCGTACGGCCGGTCAGAAGTTTGGGCCGCACACTCAACGCCTGAATCGAATCTCCGCTAGAAACAATCTCCACGGGCTGCCCCAGGTCATTGACCGCACCGGCCACACCCTTGTTCACGCTGCGGACCAGCCAGCGGCGATTCTCAATGGCACGCACCCGGCCCATCATGAAGTGCTGCTGCACGCCCCAGCCGTCATACCAGCCGTCATTGCTGGGATTGACCAGAACCTGCGCGCCCTGCCGGGTCAGGCTGCGGGCCACCCAGGGAAAGACGCTGTCATAGCAGATGTAGGCGCCGTACTGCACGCCATTCAAAGTAAGCGGCTGGACCATCTCGGCAGGCTGGGCGCTGGCCAGTTCGAAGTTCAAGGTGTTCTCGATCATCCGGTAGATTGGACGCAGGATGCCGTTGTAGAAGACAAAATATTCACCGAAGGGAACCAGTTTTGCCTTTTCCTCCCTGGAGGTGATCTGACCCTGAGCGTCGATGGCAACGACGCTGTTCCGCTCTGGCCGTTCGTAGCGTGGCGTCCCCAGCCCGCTGATCCCTGGACCGGGGAACTGTGGCAGCAGGGTTTCGGAGGCTGGCGCTGTCAGGGCAGTTTCGCTCCAGACCACGACTTCTCCCGGTGAGTTTCGGACCGAGGCAGCCTGCTGAGCGGGCAGTTGAAGTTCCGGCGGCAGACTCCCCACTGCCCTCCCAAACGAATCGAAATCCGTCCGCAGCACCCGCATGGGCTGTTCAGGTCCCTCACCCGGCGTGCGGGTCAGACCATATGCCAGGGCCGCCGCCCAGCACAACGCGGCCAGAATCACCGGACCGCCTCTCCCCCGCTCCCCCCGACTCAGACCCAGGCCGGCCAGTGCCGCCGCGCTCAGGGCCGCGAGGACGCTGCCCAACAGCACGCCGCCCAGATCCGCAATCTGAATGGCCGGGCTGGGCAACAAACCGTACCCCAGCGTTGGCCAGGGAAAGGCCAGCGGGCCCAGGAAGCGGAGCCACTCCAGCACCACCCAGCCGCCCGCCAGTGCCCAGACCCGTGCCTGGGGCGATTTCACCAGTCGGGCCACCGGGTAGGCCATCACCGCCAGAAACAGACCCTCCAGAATGAAGAGTGCGAAGGCCAGCACGCCCGCCGGAGGGAAGCCGAACAATTTGCCCAGAAAAGCGGTCAGCCACCACAGGTGCACCGCGAAGTACCCCACGCCAGACCACAACAGACGGCCCGACACCCCTTCCATGGTCCGCGCCGAGGCCGCAAAAGCCAGGACCCCCGCCAGGGGGACAAAGCCCAGGAAACTCCAGGGCAGCGGCAGGCCACACAGACCAAGAAGTGCGCCCAGCAGCAGGGCCAGCAGGGGTGGAGGAACAGATGGCACGCCCTCCATGATAGAGGGAAGTTAAGTGAGGACGCCCCGCGAACCGAGTGTCCATGCGGCTGTCTCTGGGTTAAGATGATTGCACCTTGAGACTGGCCTTCATCAGCGACATTCATGGAAATATCCACGCCCTGACGGCTGTCAAGCGGTTCCTCACCGAGAACATCGTCAATCAGGTGATTGTGGTGGGCGATCTGGTGGGCTACGGTGCCAGCCCCGGCCCGGTGATCGACTTTGTTAAGCGCGAGGGCTGGCCCACCGGGCTGGGCTCCAGCGACATGCGTGTCGCTATCGATCTGGGGGACCGCGAGGGGCGGCGCGGCGTGGCCGATCAGGTGCTGACCTGGACCAAGAAAGTCCTGACCCCTGAGCAGATCGAGTTCCTGCGGCGCCTACCGGCAGGTGGACGCATCATGACCCCAGTTGGTCGGGTGCGGTATTTCCACGGCAGCCCCCATGATCCCGAACAGCGCCTTGATCTGATGGCCAACGAGCGCGAACTGGAGGACCTGGCCGAGACGCTGGGCGCACGCGTGATCGTGGTGGGCGGCTCGCATGTCCCCTTTAGCCGGGTGATCGGCGAGACCACCTTCGTCGATCCGGGCAGCGTGGGCCTGAGCCTGAATCACGAACCTGGCGCGGACGTGGTAATTGTGGACTGCATCGGGCGTAAACCCAAGGTCTCATTACACAAGATCACCTACGATTACGCCTCCAGCGCCTTCGACATCATGGCGTGGAGCCTGCCCCCAGTGATCGCAGACGTGATCAAGACTGGACGGATGGGCTAAAAGTTATTCACAGGCACTGGACGTTGAGACTGCCGGCCTCCAGGACCGACTACAGCCAGCGGATGGTGCGCCACCCCAGACGGTGCCTCACCATCCTGCCGTACTCCTACACGCTCAAGCCAGGACGCCTTCCAGCGCCTCATCAAACCGCGCCACCAGTCCTCGTGCGCCCAGTACATCCTCCAGCGCGGCCATCAGGGTACGGTAGGGACCTGGGCGGGCTGCCTCACCCATCAGTCCCAGACGCCAGATCACGCCAGCCGTGGGGCCGAGGCCGCCGGTCACGCTGATTTCGCGAACCCGCAGCGCCTGACGTACCCCAGCGTCATCGAAGCCGTCGGGCAGTCTCAAGGCAAGCACGGTGGGCAGACGGTCCTGTGGGCGGCGCACATAGGGGGAGAAGCCCAGCGGAGTCAGCGCACTCAAGATCGCATCACCTACCCTTTGCACGCGGCGCTGACGGGTCTCCATGCCCTCGTCCAGCGCTGCTTGCAGGGCCGCGTGAAAGGCAAAGTGCAGATTGACCGGGACCGTGTGGTGATAGGTGTGGCGGGTCCAGTAGTCACGCAGGCCCTCGAAATCACAGTACCACAGCGGCGTGGGGGTGTGTCGGGCCCCATAGCGTGACAGCGCCCGATCGCTGATCGCCACTGGGGCCACGCCGGGAGGAGCGCTCAGGCATTTCTGCGCGCCGGTGTATGCGTAGTCCACCCCCCACTCGGCCATGTGGAAGGGTTCCATGCCCGCCGTCGTCACGGCGTCCACTGCCAGCAATGCCCCGGTGCCACGAACGAGCTCGGCGATCTCGGGCACCGGGTTCAGGACGCCGGTGCTCGTTTCTCCGTGGACGACGGCCACCATGCGGAGGTCCTGGACCATCTCCAGTTGCGTGGCCACGTCCTCCGGGCGGACGGCCTCGCCCAGTGGGGCCGTGACCAGGTGGACCCGTGCACCGTAACGGGCGGCCATCTCGGCCATACGTCGCCCGAAGCTGCCGTTGGCGCAGACCAAGACCTCGTCGCCTGCCTCCACCAGATTGGCGAACCCTGCTTCCATCCCCAGACTGCCGGTGCCGGCCAACAGCGCCGTGAAGCCCTCCGGCTCCGTGCCGTACATCACTCGCAGATCCGCCTGGATCTCGCGATTCAGGGCAAAAACTTCCGGGTCCATATGGCCCAACATCGGGCGAGTCATGGCCTGCAGGGCGCGTGGATGGATTGGGGTGGGACCGGGAGTCAGCAGAACGTGTTCGCGAAAGGCGTCCAGAGGCATGCCCAAAGCATAGAGCTTTGGTTGCCGTCTGGCAATTTTGTTGCGTCATAAGCGGATTATGACCCTAAATACACAATAAAATTGCTCAAAGATATCGTAAAACGCGCAGATGCTTTATCACACAACAGGTTGAGGCTCGATTCAGCCCCTCGTCACCCCATGGATCGGCGATGTCATTAGGATGGAGCGCATGACCACACTGCCCGCGGCCCACCCCCCCCTTCGAGCTGTGCTGTTCGACCGGGACGACACCATCGCCTACACGGACCGCGAGATCTACGCCGAGGCGGCAAGCTGGGCCGCCCGGACCTATGGGCTGGACGCGCAGGCGGTGGGCACCGCGATGCTGGGCCAGTGGCAGGAGCAGGCACTGGCCTGGTGGGACCTGCGGACCGAGGACGATGAAACCAGCTTCTGGGACGGGTACGGCCTGGACCTGATGGAACGGCTGGGCCTGCCGCACGCCGAGGCCGTCGCCTTCATGGCCGAATATCCCTACGAGCGCTTCATGAAGCCTGTGCCGCACGCTCGCGAGGTCCTGCAACAATTGCGCGCCCGTGGCCTGAAGATCGGTGTGCTGAGCAACACGCTGCCCAGCATCGCCCGCACTCTGGAAGCGGTGGGCCTGGACGATCTGGTAGATGTGGCGGTGGCGACGTGCTCTGTGGGCGTGCATAAGCCGGATGCCGGAGCGTTCCTCCACGCCGCCGACGCGCTGGGAGTGCTGCCGGAGGAGATTCTATTCGTGGACGACAGGCTGGAGAATGTGGAGGCGGCCCGCGCACTGGGCATGCGGGCCGAGCTGATTGATCTGCAGGGCTGGGAAATGCAGGCTATTCACGATCTGCGCGCCGTGCTGGAGCTGGTTGACGAGGTGGTGGCCGGCGCATGCTGATCGACGGCCATCTGGACCTAGCCTACAACGCCCTGAATGGACGTGATCTAACGCTGGATCTCGACGCTCTGCGGGCGGATGATCCGGTGGAGGGACAGACCGCCACCACCACCTTTTCCGAATTGCGGGCGGCTGATATGCGGGTGTGCTTCGGCACACTGTTCGCCCTGCCGCATACGGCGGAGTCACCGGACGGCTACACCGATCACGCTGGGGCACGGGCGCAGGCGCTCGCCCAGTTAGACGTGTATCGCCGCTGGGAAGACGGCGGTTTTATCCGGCTGCTGCGCTCAGGGGCCGAGGTCAGCGCCCATCTGGCGCTGCAGGACGCTCCTCCCGGCGTCGTCTTGCTGATGGAGGGGGCAGACCCGGTCCGGGACGCCGATGATCTGCCGTTCTGGCTGGAGGCGGGTGTTCGGCTAATCGGACCGGCCTGGGGCGCCACCCGCTACGCTGGTGGCACGGGAGCGCCGGGGCCGCTGACGGACGCGGGGCGGGCGCTGGTGACGGCCATGCGTGACCTTGGCATTGCCCTGGACGCCTCGCACCTGGACGACGCCGCGTTCTGGGACGCTGCCGAGATCGGGCCAAGGATGATTGCCTCGCATTCCAACGCCCGCGCGCTGGTCCCTGGCAACCGACATCTAAGTGACGACATGGCGCGTGCCATCGCCGATACGGACGGGGTGATCGGCCTCGTCTTCCTGAGTCAGTTTCTCCGGGATGGAGTGACGTGGGGCGCGACGGGAGACGATCTGGCGAGCCACGCCCGGCATTACGCCGGACTGATCGGCTGGGATCGGGTGGCGGTGGGCAGCGACATGGACGGCGGTTTTGGGGCCGAGAAGACGCCGGTAGGCATTGAACGCTACCGCGATCTGCCCGGCTTGCTGGACGTGTTGCCCACTGAGCACCGTGCTGGGGTCGCAAGTGACAACTGGCGGCGTTGGCTGACCGCTTACCTGTAACGCTGCCGCGTGCTCCATGGGATTTCCCGCTACCCTGTCGGGTATGGTCTCCACCCTGCCCGATCCCCGGACCCACGCCCACCATCCCGACACTCGCATGGCCGAAGAGGGTCTGCGCGGCCAGCTGACTGGAACGGACTGGACCTATGTGGTCCCGCAGCCCAGCGCCGCCACTGCCCGCCTGACCCTGCGGGCCGCGCCCCGCGCTGACGCGGCCCAGGTCACGGAGGCGCTGCCCGGCGAGGCGCTGGAACGCCTCTGGGAGGACGGGCACGGCTGGGCTTACGTCCGGACCCTGCACGACCGCTACCTGGGCTGGACCCCGGCAGCCGGGCTGGGTGCGCCGCTAGAGAGCGAAACGCTCACCGTCACCGCCCTGCGCGCCCACGCCTTCGCCAGACCCAAGGTCAGCCAGCCGATTGTCGGCGAGCTGTGCCTGGGGGCCAGGGTGGCCCGCGCTCCGGGCGAGGTGGCCGAGGAGGGGGGGCGGCGCTGGGTGCCGGTCTCGCTGCCAGACGGCACGGTCGCTTGGGTGGGCGAGGCCGTCCTCTCTCCTCTGACGGACGCGGACCCGGCAGAGCTGGCCCTGCGCTTTGTGGACACGCCGTATGTCTGGGGCGGGCGCAGTGCCTGGGGGCTGGACTGCTCGGGACTGACCCAGCTTGCGTTCAGTGCCTTCGGTCAGCCGCTTCCCCGTGACGCGGACCAGCAACAGGAAGCCTTGGAGGCGGTCACCACTCTCCGACGCGGCGATCTGGCTTTCTTCCCCGGCCACGTCGGCATCATGCTGGACGAGCGGCGCATGGTCCATGCCAATGCCACCCACATGCGCGTGACGATAGAAACCTTGGGCGAGGGCGAGTATGGGCAGAGGTTACAGGCGGGCTGCACTGGTTTTGGGCGGTGGACGGCGTGAGTATGGACTGGGAGACGCTGGAGCTTCACACCGCCCAGCCTTTCGGTATTGCGCGCTGGACGCACAGCGTCTACCCACGCACGTTTGTGACCTTCACGCGCGACGGCGTTTCCGGACGCGGAGAGGCTGCTCCCAACGCTTTTTACGGTGAGACGCGCGGCACAGTGGAGGCGGTGCTTCCTCTGCTCTCGGAGGCGTTGACTGATCCCTGGGACTGGGACGGCTTGCATGACCGTCTTTCGGCACGAATGCCGCATGATCATCCCTCGGTCAAATGTGCGCTGGAAATGGCAGGGCTGGAGTGGTGCGCGGTGTCGGCGGGCCTGCCGGTGTGGACCCTGCTGGGCCTCTCCCCCACCGCTTTGCCCCGCAGCAGCTTCACGGTCAGCCTGGCCGAACTACCCGACATGCGGCGCCAGGCGAAAGAGGCAGTGGCGGCTGGACAGACGCTCCTCAAGGTCAAGCTGGGCACGGCCCGCGATACGGCCATTCTGGAAGCGCTGCGGGAGGAGGTGCCGGACGTGACCCTGCGCGTGGACGCCAACGCGGCCTGGACCCGCCCGCAGGCCAAACGCATGTTGGGCGTGCTGGACGCGGCGCACGTGGAACTCGTCGAGCAGCCCCTGGCGGCGGACGATCTGGAAGGCCACGCCGAACTGCGCCGCCTGTCGCGGGTGCCCATTGTGGCCGACGAGAGCCTGCATCACGTTCGGGACGTGATTGCCCTGTCGGGGGCCTTTGACGGCGTGAACCTCAAGCTGGCCAAACTCGGTGGGCCGCTGCGGGCGCTCGCGGCGCTGCGGCTGGCGCGCGCGCACGGCATGAGCGTCATGATGGGTTGCATGATCGAGAGCAGCCTGGGGATAGCCGCCGCCGCCCATCTGGCGGGCCTGTGCGACTGGGCCGATCTGGACGGGGCGCTGCTGCTGGCCGACGATCCGTTCGCGGGCCTGGAGTGGACGGCAGGCGAACTGGCCCGGCCTGTGGGCCCGGGCTGGGGCGTGGAGCGGCGGTGAAGGAAATTACGGTTGCCATTCTCGGCTGTGGCAATCGGGGTGGCGACGTATACGCCCGTCATCTGGCTGCCCAGGGGGCGCTCGTCACGCATCTGGTGGACCCACGCCCGGCCCGTCTCTCGGAGGTGGCGTCCCGGCATGGCCTGACATCAGCGGTCTGCTTCCCGGACTGGGACGCATTCTTTGCTTTGGGGCGGGTGGCCGACGCTGTGGTGATCGCCACGCCGGATGATGCCCATGTTCAGCCGTGCCTGCGGGCGCTGGCACTGGGCTATGACGTTCTGCTGGAGAAACCGGTCTGCCTGGCCGAATCCGAATTGGACACTTTGCTGCACGCCGAGGCCCGGTCAACTGGAAGCGTGACCGTCTGTCATGTCCTGCGCGCTACCCCGTTCTTCAAGGAGATCCGGGGGGTGCTGGACTCCGGACGGCTGGGACAATTGGTTGGCATACAGCACGCTGAGAATGTGGCGTACTGGCACTACGCGCACTCGTACGTGCGGGGTAACTGGCGTTCCTCACCTCCAGCAGCGCCCTTTGTGCTCGCCAAGAGCTGCCACGATCTGGACCTGCTGCGCTGGTTCGCGGGTGCGCCGCCGTCTCGAGTGGACAGTCAGGGCGGGTTACACCATTTCCGACCGGAGAACGCGCCGCCCGGGGCTTCAGAACGCTGCGTGACCTGCCTGGTAAGCGGCTGCCCGTACGACGCCCGGCTAATCTATGGTCCGCGCCCGCTGGACGTGTGGCCCAACACGGTGCTGACTGCCGGTGGCCAGTCCCTGTCCGAGGCTCTGGCAAGCGGGCCGTACGGGCAGTGCGTCTATCTGGGTCTGAACAATGTTGCCGATCACCAGACCGTGAGTGTCACCTTCGCCAACGGAGTCACCGCTGGCCTGAGCGTCAGCGCCTTCACGCACAACAACACCCGAACCCTCAAATTGCTGGGCACGCACGGCGAACTGCGCGGCCAGATGGAACTTGGTGAGCTGGAAGTTCACGGGTTCCACGGCGGGACCGTGGAGCGCTGGACCGTGGAGGCCAGCGGCAATCACGGCGGCGGCGATACGCGGCTGGTTCACGACTGGCTGGCATTCCTGCGCGGTGAAGCTGCCGTACCTACTCCCCTGGCCGAGTCGCTCGATTCGCACCGCATGGCATTTGCGGCTGAACGTTCCCGTTTGGCTTGATGGGCTCTGGTTAATTAGTCATTCCAAAGCAAGTGAATAGTTTCACGATGAATCTAGATTGTGAAAAATCTGTTCGCTACATGACAACAGCCTTGGAATCACTCGTCATATCCAAAAAGAGCTGATGGATCCGAGCATCCTGCGTCAATTCGGGATGGAAGGCGGTGGCGAGAATGTTCCCCTGGCGCAGCATCACTGCCTGTTCCTGCCACTGGGCCAGAACCTCAACGTCATTTCCAATCTCTCCAAAAGCTGGAGCGCGAATGAAGACCGTTGGAAACGAACCATCGAGGCCTTGCACTGACAGCGGAGCGGCAAAAGAGTTAATCTGTCGCCCAAAAGCGTTTCGCACCACGGCAGCGTCCAGCAGCCCCAGACTTTCCTGCCGTCCGCCGAACTGCGGCGGGGCACCCCGGACCTCGCGGGCCAGCAGGATCGCTCCGGCACAGGTCCCCCAGAGAGCACCACCACTGGCTTGAAAGGCGCGAATCGGCTCCCACAAGGCATACTCCGTAAGCAGGCGAGCCATCGTGGTGCTCTCCCCTCCCGGCAGGATCAAGCCGTCCAGACCAGTCAGATCAGCGGGCAGCCGAACCTCCTGCACCGTCGTTCCCAGCGATTCCAGCAGGCGACGATGTTCACGAAAGGCGCCCTGGAGGGCCAGGACGCCAATTTTTGGGGGTTTACCAGCCACGCGAGGCGAGACGCTCGGCGGGAATCAGATCGTCGATATTGATGCCGGTCATGGGTGCGCCCAGATCCTCACTGATCTCGGCCAGCACTTCGGGATTCTGAAAGTGGGTCACCGCCTTGACAATGGCCTGAGCGCGGCGCTCGGGGTTGTCGCTCTTGAAGATGCCGCTGCCCACAAAGACCCCATCCAGGCCCAGAACCATCATCAGGGCGGCGTCGGCAGGGGTGGCCACGCCACCGGCAGCGAAGTTCACGACGGGCAGCTTGCCGTTCTGATGGACATATTTGACCAGCTCATAGGGGGCCTGCAGGTCACGGGCAACCGTCATCAGTTCCTCGCCGGGGCGGGCCTGAATGGCACGAATTTCGCCCAGCACGGTGCGGGCATGGCGCACGGCCTCCACCACATTGCCGGTGCCGGCCTCGCCCTTGGTGCGGATCATGCTGGCGCCCTCGCCCACACGGCGCAGCGCCTCGCCCAGATTCTTGGCGCCGCACACAAACGGCACCTTAAAGTCCGACTTGAGGATATGGAATTGCTCGTCGGCCGGGGTCAGGACCTCGGACTCGTCGATGAAGTCCACGCCCAACGCCTGCAGGATCTGTGCTTCGACGATGTGACCGATGCGGACCTTGGCCATCACCGGAATCGTCACGGCCGCGATGATCTCCTTGATCATCTTGGGATCGCTCATGCGGGCCACGCCACCGTCCACGCGGATGTCGGCCGGAACGCGCTCCAGCGCCATCACGGCGGTGGCCCCCGCCGCCTCGGCGATGCGGGCCTGGTCTGCCGTGACCACGTCCATGATCACGCCGCCCTTGAACATCTCGGCAAAGCCGAAGTTGAGGTCTGCCTGCTGGGGGGTCTGGGAAGTGTCTTCGCTCATGGCCGCAGCATAAGCCGCAACTGCCCCCACCAACAGGGCCAGAAAAGCGGTTCAGATGGGGTCAGTTGAAGACTGCCTGTGCTGGGCTTCCCAGACGTTCTCGATGGCCTGCACCAGATCGGCTGGCCGGAAGGGCTTGACCAAGTAGGTCTGGATCAGCTTTTCGGCCAGTTCGGGAAGGGCGTCCGGTGGATTGAGACCGGAGAGAAAGACCACCGGGGGCATCCTCTGGCCGGGCGGGGCGTTGCTGGGCTGGGTGTACTGGGCATGCAGTCGCCGCACAGTCTCGAAGCCGTCCCAGGGGGCCATCAGCACGTCCATGACGATGACGTCGATGGGATGCTGGCGGGAGACCTCAAGCGCCTGTGGGCCGTCCGAAGCGGGCCACACAGTATATCCCCGCATGCCCAGGGTCAGGTCCAGCAACTCCAGAATCTGCTGCTCGTCGTCCACCACCAGCAGATGCAGGGGGCGGCGCGGCGGCGGTGCCCCATCACTCACAGGCGGTGCCTCATGACCGTGGGGTCACGGCAGCAGCGCGAGAGGATCGACAGCCTGTCCCCCCAATCGCACCTCGAAATGCAGGTGTGGGCCCGTGCAGATCCCGGTGCAGCCGACATAACCCAGCAGCTGGCCCGTCTGCACCGTCTGGCCGGGAACCACTGCCGTCTGGCTCATGTGGCCGTAGATCACGGTGCTGTTGCCGTTGACCGTCCAGACATTCAGGCCAAAGGCCCCATAACCGCTGGCCGACACCGTGCCGGCACTGGCCGCATAAATCGGCGTGCCGAAAGGCGCAGCCAGATCAATACCGCCGTGAAAGACCTCGCGGTGGAACGCAATGTCGCGCTCTCCGAAGCGGCTGGTCAGGGTAAAGGAGCGCAGCGGCCAGGCCAGACCGCCCACGTGGCCAGTGCTGGCAGTCTGCACACGCCCGGGACGGCTGGCCGGCTGCTGCACGACGGCAGCCCGCTGCCGGGCGGCGGCCTGTGCCGCCTCGTAGCGGGCCTGCCGCTCGTAGGCCGCCTGCTTGCGCTGGCGCTCCGGGCTGTTCTTCCAGGCCAGGTACGCCTCGTATTTCTCCTGACGGGCATACTTCTCCTGCAAACGCTGACGCTCGCGGTCCCTCTTCCAGGCCAGATACTCCCCATACTTCTGCTGCTTCTCGTAGGCGATCTGCGCCAGGCGGTCGGCCTCACGGGCGGCCAGCAGTTGCTGACGGAAACTCTCTGCGCGGATGCCCGGCAGCAGCAGCTCGTCGCCCACGTGCAGTTCGGTGGGCAGCACGTCGTTGGCGCGGGCCGTGGTCACTAGGTCCGCGCCGTAGCCGGCAATCAGCGACAACGCCGACTGGCCGGGTTTGATTCGGACCAGCAGGCCGCGTTCACGGGTGGGGATGTTCAGCGTCTCGCCCGCCCGCAGCGAATCCAGGCTCTGGCGATCCAGATTGACCCCAAGCAGGTCCACCATGCTCAGGCCGTGGCGCGTGGCCACCCCACTCAGCGTGTCGCCGGGGCGCACGGTGTAGGCCTGGATCGAGGCCGGGCGGGCTGGAGCCCGCGCCACACCCGGATAGGGGAGCCTCACTTCCCGGAGCCGCCAGCCAGCGCCGGAGCTGAGCGTCCGCACCGCACCAGGGGTCACGCCATAGCGCCGGGCCAGGACTTTGCCCGTGGTCTGGCCGTTCGTGACGACTTGCAGGGCCGGACCGCGTGTGTCTGGCTGAAGGGTGACCTCAGCCCCGGGGGTGAACAGTTCGGAGGGTGTGGCCAGCAATCCGCCCAGCCGTTCAGGCAGCGGGGCTGAGGCGTGGGCTAGGGGCAGGCTGGCGGCCAGCAGGGTGGCGCCGATCAGGCCGCAGGCCCGCCGACGGGCAAAGGACAGGACAGTCAATCTTCAAGAACTCCTGATCAATTCAGCAGCGGGCGTCAGCCGCCCGCCAGGTTTTGCAAGAACTCGACGTTGTTGCGCGTCTTGCCCATACGCGAGAGCAGCATTTCCATCGCGTCGGCAGGGTCCATATCGCTGATGACCTTGCGCAGCAGCCACATCTTTTTCAGGACCTCGGGCTGCAGCAGCAGTTCCTCGCGGCGGGTGCCCGACTTGATGATGTCCAGTGCTGGGAAGATGCGCCGTTCTTCAAGACGGCGGGACAGGACCAGTTCGGCGTTGCCCGTGCCCTTGAATTCCTCGAAGATCACGTCGTCCATTCGGCTGCCAGTTTCCACCAGCGCGGTGGCCAGGATGGTCAGACTCCCACCCTCGCGGATGTTGCGCGCCGCTCCCAGAAAACGCTTGGGCCAGTGCAACGCGTTGCTGTCCAGACCGCCCGACAGCGTGCGCCCGGTGGGCGGAGTGACCAGGTTGTTGGCACGGGCCAGACGGGTGATGCTGTCGAGCAGGATGACCACATGGCCGCCGTCTTCCACGATGCGCCGGGCACGTTCATGCACGAACTCGGCCACCCGGACGTGATGCTGCGGCGGCTCGTCGAAGGTTGACGCCACCACCTGCGCGCCCTGCACGCTCTCGCGGAAGTCGGTCACTTCCTCGGGACGCTCATCGACCAGCAGGACCATCACGGTCACGTCCGGATAGTTCTTGACGATGGAGTTGGCGATCTGCTTGAGCAGCGTCGTTTTCCCGGCCTTGGGCGGCGCGACGATCAGCGCCCGCTGCCCACGGCCGATGGGGACGAGCAGGTCCACCACCCGCAGGCTCAGCCCGTCGGAGTTGCCGGGGTCTTCCAACACGAGCTGCGCTTCGGGGAAAGTAGGGGTCAAGTCATCGAAACGCGGGCGGCGACGGGCCGCCTCAGGGTCCAGGCCGTTGACCGCTTCCACCTGCACCAGCGAGCCGAAACGCTCGCTCTCGCGCGGGCGACGGGCGCGGCCGATCACCTCGTCGCCGGTCCGCAGGTGGTTGGCCTTGATCAGGCCCGCCGTGACCAGCACCGTGCGGCTGTTGGGGTCCAGCAGGTCCGACTGTAAGAAGCCGTAGCCGTCCGCGCTGATTTCCAGGTAGCCGCGCGCCAGCAGCTGGCCCTCGGCGTCGGCCTGATGCTCCATGATCGCCAGCGCAAGGGCGTCCTTCTTCAGCTTGCGGTAGTTGTCGATGCCGTATCCGGCGGCGATCAGGTGCAGCTCGGGCAGGATCTTCTGCTGGAGTTCCTGGAACGGCAGGGCAGTGGTATAGGGGGCGGAACCGGTGAATTCGGTCACTGCGGGCGGCCTCCCTGGGGCGAGGTGAAACAGGTGTTCATGTGATGACGGCTCTCTGGACGATGACAAGGCAACTTCATGTGATACTCCCTGACAAGGATTGTACGCGCCCACCACCAAATCCACCGTGAGGGCGGGCGGCGACAGGGGGGAGGCAGACGGAAACGACACCCAGCATACCCCTATCGCCGGGGTGACTTCATCCATTCTGGGTCCAACTGCGGCCCAGCACATTGACCCGCACTGGCCCGCCGCCCTACCATGAGGGTCACTCCTGAAAAAGGGGTGAGCACTCGAACGCGACCGAGAGGACAGTACGCCAGCGCAGGGCAGTCATGAGCGAGTCAGGGACGGTGAGAGCCTGACAGACCAGCCGCCACGCCGAAGATCACCTCCCGCGCAGACGGAAGAAAAGCCCGCAGGGGCCGATTAGACCCGTCCGGACGCCCCCCGGCAGAGGGCCGTGCAACGAGGCCGCAAGCAAAGATGGCGGCGAAGTTGGGTGGTACCACGCACACGTCTTCTGATACAGGCGGCGCGTCCCAGCATTGAAGCTGAGGCGCGTCGTCTTTCTCGTTAGGTTTTCTGGTTTGTGGGAGGTCATCATGCAGATGCACGACATTCCGTTCGGTGTTACTGACTGGTCGGCCGTGCCCAGGACCGGGCATCCCGGCGTGACGGGCATGGCGCACTGGCGCACGCAAACCTTCGGCGGCATCCGCGTCCGCATGGTGGAGTACTCGGCCGGCTACCTGGCCGATCACTGGTGCAGCAAGGGCCACATCCTGCTGGTCCTGGACGGGCAGCTGGACACCGAGCTGGCCGACGGCCGCACCTTCACGCTGACCAGCGGCCAGAGCTATCAGGTCGCCGATCACGCCGAGGCGCACCGCTCCAGCACGGCGACGGGCGCCAGGCTGTTTATCGTCGATTAGCACCGTCTTTCCAGCGTTCACTCTCCCCCACTGAGGTTCCCAAATGTCCACCTTTAAACCCGTCGAACCCAACCCTAAATTTCCCGCGCTGGAAGAGGCCACCCTGCAGTGGTGGACCGAGAAGAAGATCTTCGAGCGCAGCCTGGAGGCCACCGCCAGTGGTCCGGTCTACACGTTCTACGAGGGGCCGCCCACGGCCAACGGGCAGCCAGGCATCCACCACGTCCAGGCCCGCAGCTTCAAGGATCTGTTCCCGCGCTTCAAGACCATGCAGGGCTTCTCGGTGCCGCGCAAGGCGGGCTGGGATACGCACGGCCTGCCCGTAGAAATCGGTGTCGAGAGGAAACTGGGCCTGAATTCCAAGCGGGAAGTCGAGGCTTACGGCATCGACAGGTTCAATGCCGAATGCCGCCAGAGCGTTTTCGTCTACGAGGCCGAGTGGCGCAGGTTTACCGAACGCATGGGCTACTGGGTCGATCTGGATGACGCCTACATGACGCTGCACAAGGATTACATCGAGTCGGTGTGGTGGAGCGTGGCCGAGTTGGAGAAGAAGGGGCTGCTGTACCGTGGCTTCCGCGTGGCGCCGTACTGCCCCAAGGACGGCACCACCCTTTCCAATGCCGAGGTCAGCGAGGGCTACAAGGACATCCAGGACCCCAGCATCTACGTCGCCCTCGACCTGCGGGAGCCGGAGAAACTCGGGCTGGAGACTGGCGCGGCCTTCCTGGTCTGGACAACGACGCCGTGGACGCTGCCGTACAACGTGGGCGTGGCGATCCACCCGGACTTCGAATACGTAGCGGCCAGGGACAAGGACGGCAAAGTGCTGATCCTGGCCCGCACGCTCCTGAACGAGGTGCTGGGCGAGGGCGCGGAAGTCGTGAAGACCTTCACGGGCACGGAATTGGACCGGCTGAGCTACGCGCCCCTCTACACCGAGGCGTACGACGCGGAAGGCGACGGCGCACCCGTCTGGATGAGCGGCCTGGACCGCTACGTCTCCGACAGCGACGGCACCGGGATCGTCCACACTGCTCCGGCCTTTGGCGAGGACGACATGCGGCTGGCCAAAAATTACGGCTTCCCAGTGATCGTGGGGGTCGACCCGGAGGGGAAGCACCGCTACGGCCCCTGGAAAGGTGTCTTCTTCCGCGACGCCAACCAGGACATCATCCGTGATCTCAAGTCGCGCTCCCTGATGTGGCGCGACAAGAATTTCGTGCACAGTTACCCGCACTGCTGGCGCTGCGGCACACCGCTGATGTACTACGCCACCGAGTCCTGGTACCTGAACAACACCTCCATGAAGGAGCGGCTGATCGAGCTGAACCAGACGATCGACTGGCACCCACCGCACATCAAGAACGGGCGCTATGGCGGCTGGCTGGAAAACCTGATCGACTGGAATCTGTCGCGCAACCGTTACTGGGGCACACCGTTGCCCGTGTGGGAAACGGCTGACGGCAGCAAGTACAGGGTGGTCGGCAGCTACGCTGAGCTGGCGGAACTCAGTGGGCGGCCCGAGGTGGCCTCCCCCGACTTCGATCCGCACCGCCCGTACGTGGACGACATCACCTTCGAGCTTGACGGCGAAACGTACACGCGCGTTCCCTACGTGATGGACGTGTGGTACGACAGCGGCTCGATGCCCTTCGCGCAGCATCACTATCCGTTTGAGAACAGGACGAAGTTCGAGAACGGCGGCTTTCCTGCCGACTTCATCGCGGAGGCGATCGACCAGACGCGCGGGTGGTTTAACAGTCTGCACCAGATCGGCACGATGGTCTTCGACTCGGTGGCCTACAAGTCGGTCATCTGCTCGGGCCACATCCTGGACGAGAAGGGCCTCAAGATGTCCAAGAGCAAGGGGAACATCGTCGATCCTTGGGACGTGTTCGAGCAGTACGGGGCCGACGCGGCGCGCTGGTACATGTACGTGTCCGCACCGCCCGAGCTCTCACGGCGCTTCGGCATGAATCTGGTGGGCGAGGCCTTCCGCAGCTACTTCCTGACGCTGTGGAACACCTACAGTTTCTTCGTGCTGTACGCCAATCTGGATCAACCCGATCTGCGCTCGGCACCGCCCCTCTTGGAACGTCCGGAGGTCGACCGCTGGTTGCTGGCGAAGGTTCAGGCGCTGATCGCCACCGTGACCGAGCGGCTGGAGAACTACGATCCCACCGGATCGAGCCGGGCGCTGCAGGACTTCGTCACTGAGGACCTCAGCAACTGGTACGTGCGGCGCAACCGCAGACGCTTCTGGAGTGGGGACGGGCAGGTGGATCTCAGCGCGTACGCCACGTTGCACTACGCGCTGGTCACGGTGACGCAACTCACGGCCCCGTTCACGCCGTTCCTGGCCGAGACGCTGTACCAGAATCTGGTCCGGAGCGTGGACGACAGCGCCCCCGAAAGCGTGCACCTCTCCAGCTGGCCTACGGTGGACACGTCACTGACCGCGCCGTCGCTGGTGGATGAGATGGACGCGGTGCTGCGGGTGGTCAGCCTGGGCCGGGCGGTGCGCGCCCAGAGCGGCATGCGTCAGCGTCAACCCCTCCCCCGCGTGATGCTGCGCGCCCGCACACCCCAGATGACGGCGGCTCTGGGACGCTTTGGCGAGCAGATCCGTGAGGAGCTGAACGTCAAGGAAGTAGAGTTGCTGGACCAGTACGCCGAGCTGGTCAGCTACGCGCTGCGCCCGAACCTGCCGCTGCTGGGCAAGAAGTTCGGCAAGGCGGTCCCGCAGGTGCGTGCGGCGCTGGCCGCCGCAGATGCCTCCGAGATCGCGCGCTCGGTCAGAGACGGCAAGCAGTTTGAAGTGATTGCCCCCACGGGCGAACGCTTCGAGCTGGGGCCGGATGAGGTGCTGGTGGACGCCCAGTCTCCAGAGGGCTACGCCGCACAGGAGGAGGCCGGGTATCTGGTTGCCTTCGACACCACGCTCACGCGCGAGCTGGAACTTGAAGGTCTGGCCCGGGATCTGGTGCGCGGCATCCAAGACGGGCGCAAGAAGGCGGGTTTCGAAGTGCAAGACCGGATCACGCTGCACCTCGATCTGGACGGTGATGCGCGCGCCGCCGCAGAGGCGTGGCAGGACTACCTCAAGAGCGAGACGCTGGCTGAAACGCTGGTCTTCGGCCAGGCTGCGGGCTATCTGGCCGAGGTCGAGGGCGGCGCGGCATATCTGGAGAAACTGGAGGCCGACGGGCTGACGGTGTAGAACCTGACCTTAGACACGGATCAAGGGGACGCGGCGTAATCCACGCCGCGTCCCCTTGATCCGTGCCCTGTGCTGTCCCTCAGGCCGGACGGGCCATGAAACCGAACGTACCCGGCCCCACGTGCGCGCCGATCACCGGCCCCATCAAGTGCATGCGGGCCTGTTTGACATTCAGGCCACTGGTGGTCACAGCGTGACGCAGGGCCTGCATGCGGCCGCTGTCCCGTCCAGCGTGAATGACCGAGATGCACAGCGGCTGATCACCGAAATGTTCACGCACGCCGCTCAGCATGTCTGGAATGGCATTGTCCACCTTGCAGCGCCGCAGCGCCTTCAACTCGCCGCCCTCGAAGCCCAGGATCGGGCGAAGGCCCAGCATGTTGCCGAAGAAGGCCTGGGTGCGGCCCATCCTTCCCCCGCGGCGCAAATATTCCAGTGAAGGCACGCTGAATTCGGCGTGAATCTGGGTGCAGACGGCCTCGGCCGCCCGAACGGCGCTGGCCGGGTCGGCTCCACTCAGCAGCGCCGTTCGGGCGGCCAGGGCTGCCTCAGCCAGAGGGGTGCTGGCCAGGCCACTGTCCACCACGTGAATGCGGCGTTCCATATTCAGCAGGGACACGGCACGCCGGGCATGGTTCACCGTCTCCGAGAGCTTGCCTGACAGGTGGATGCTGACCACCTCGTCATGGGTGTCGAGCAGCTCACGATAACGCGCGGCGAAGGCGGCAACGGCCACCGGCGTCGTGCTGGCCGTGCCACCTGCCTTCATGTGGCTATAGACGGCATCTGGGTCGATTTCCTGCCAGTCGAGCAGCTCGCGCTCCTGCATATGGACGGTCAGCGGAATAATATGGATGCCTAATTTGCGGGCTTCTTCAATGGGGAGGTCACAGGTGGAGTCGGTCAGAACCGCGATCATTCATCAATTCTCAGTTCCAGCTCATCAAAGTGTCTGTATTGTTTTCGTCCTTGTCATCGGGTCTTTGGGGGTATAAGGGGGGGGTCTCAGCAAAGCTCAAGGCAACTAATCTTAAGGTTTGAGCGAAGAACCGCACGCCGGCCGCTATACTGCCCAGCCATGATGCGGGCTACCACGACTTTCCCCTGGCCCGGATGCCGCCTGTGAAAGTCGCCGTGCTGTGTCACGCCAGTGCGGGTGGCTCGGGCGTCGTCGCCACCGAGCTGGGGCTTCAGGTGGCGCGGGCCGGACACGAGGTCCATTTCGTCGGCACGGCGCAGCCCTTCCGCCTCTCCGGCCAGGGAGGGATGCACGGCCCGTACTTCCACCAGGTCAGCGGGTTTGCCTACGCGCTCTTCGAGCAGCCGTACCCGGAACTGGCGGCCGCCAATACCCTGACCGAGGTGATGCTGGAATACGGGGTGGAGCTGGCCCACGCGCACTACGCCATTCCGCACGCTACGGCGGCCATCCATGCCCGTGCCATCACCGGGCGGGGGCGAGTGCTGACCACCCTGCACGGCACCGATGTCACCCTGGTGGGCGCGGAACCGGCCTTCCGTCACACGACGCGCCATGCCATCGAGCGCAGCGACCATGTGACGGCGGTGTCGCGTTTCCTCGCCGAGCAGACCCGTGAAACCTTCGGACTCGACCGCGAGATCGAGGTGATCCACAACTTTGTGGACGCGGGGCGCTTCCAGCGCATCACCGATCCCGAGGTGCGGCTGCGCTTCGCCCATCCGGAGGAAGCGCTGCTGGTCCACGTCAGCAACTTCCGCCCCGTCAAGCGCGTGGAGGACGTGGTGCAGGTCTTTGCCCGCGTAGCTTCAGAACTGCCCGCGCGCCTGCTGATGATCGGAGACGGCCCGGAGCGACCGCGAGCGTTCGAACTGGCGCAGCAACTGGGGGTGATTGGCCGGACCCATTTTCTGGGCTCCTTCCCGGATGTCGAAACCGTGCTGGGCATCAGCGATCTGTTCCTGCTGCCCAGCAGCAATGAGAGTTTCGGTCTGGCCGCACTGGAGGCCATGAGTTGCGAGGTGCCCGTGGTGGCCGCGCGCGCAGGCGGCATCCCAGAAGTGGTCGAGGACGGCGTGAACGGCATTCTATGTGCAGTGGGCGATGTGGACGGCATGGCCGACGCGGCGCTGCGGATCCTGCGGGACCGCGAGTTGTATCTGGGCATGGGGGCGGCGGCCCGCCACGCGGCGACCACCCGCTTCTCTCCTACTCTGATTGTGCCGCAGTATTTAGAGGCTTACGCGAGAGTGCTTGAGGAAGGTTGAGTGGATCGCCTACAATCTAACATGCTTCTAGTGAAAAGATTCACGATCATTCCATATCGTGAAATTTAGATTTGCTCGCTATCTTTAGCCCAAGTTCCAAACGCCCAGCCGCTCGGCGTCCGGATCAACTCGGTCAGACCAGCGTTGGCCTGGGCGAAGCGGTCAGAGCGCCAGCTGTCCACCACTGGGGCGCGCAGGAGGCGGATCAGCACCGAGATCAATGCGCCACCATGCGAGACGATGATCGGTGTGCCGGGCTGGCTCAGCACAGTGTTCAGGGCCATCTCGAATCGGTCGGCCACGTCCCGCTGGCTTTCCCCACCCGGAAAAGAAACGCTGTCATCCGGGCCCACAAGCTCGTCGAAGCTGGTCTTCAGGTCACTGTAGGGACGCCCGCGCCAATCGCCAGGATCAATCTCCTGAATCCCGTCCAGGATGGTCACGGGAACGCCCAGCAGTTCGGCCACTGGCGCGGCAGTCTGCTGGGTGCGGGTGTAGGTGCTGGCGTAAACGCGCGGCGCTTCGGGATTCAGGGCCGCAATTTGTCTGGCCAGCGTTCGGGCCTGGGCATGGCCCTCGTCGGTCAGTTCGTCGTGCCGACTGTCCGCACCGCGAAGAATGCCCATGACGTTGCCAGAGGTTTGCCCATGTCGGGCGAGTAGAAGGCGGGAGGAGGTCACCGCCGGAGTGTAGCCAGTCAGGACGGGCCAGACGGCAGCCCTAGCCACACGCCCCGGACCTCCTGCACCTCGAAACGGGCGAACAGTTCCTCGCTGTACCAGTTCTCCTTACGGGTGCGGGCGATGGCCTGACGGTGCGCGCCGCCGTGATACGCGTAGGCACGCATGCTCGCCTCGTCGTGCCAGACGCTGAAGGTGGCCTGTTGAAGCAGCGGCCACTCGCCCAATCCCAGCGCGGAAATCAGCCCGGGCTGGTCCGGCAGGAAGGCCTGGGTTCCCGGCACCGCACTCCAGAAGGCTGCCAGCCGAAGCGGACGGATCACAGCGCGGGTCAGGACGGCGGTGGGAGCCCGACTGGAGGGGGCCACGGCAGCGGCGCGGCCAAGCGGTTCCTGTCCGGCCCAGCGCCCGTGCCAGCGCAGGGGCCGCAACACCAGCGTGGTGGTCTCGGCCACCGCCCCACGCTCTTGCTGGCGCCACGGGCTGTCCTCGAACAGTTCAAAGGCGGCGCGCGACTGCCACACAGCGAAGCGGGCCCAGCGACGCAGATCCACGCTCAGCGAGAGTTTTGCACCGCTTCCGGTGCCCAGCAGACGGTAGAAATCCAGTCCGGGTAGCCCACGCAGGTGGGCATGGTCCGTCGCCATACGCCGCATGCCCGCCCGCAGATCAGCGGGCGCATAACGGTTGACGGTCAGGGTTACAAATGGAGAGGGCGCCGGCACAGACATCGTGAGAAGTCTAGAGCGACACCGCACGCAGACCTTGGCCTGCCCCACGGTTGACGTGGCCGAAGGTACACTCAAGGTTCTCGGAAACAGGCGTTACGGTGTCTAGGGCGCCTCTCCCCTATGCTGGGGACGTGCATTTCGACGACCTGCCCGTGCTGCCCACCACCCCCGGCGTGTACATCTTCCGCAAGGGGGGCATTCCCATTTACATCGGCAAGGCCAACAACATTCGCAGCCGGGTGGGTCAGCACTTCAAGGCAGGGGGCAAGAGCGGCAAGTTTACCGCGCTGGCCGAGTCGCTGGAATTCATCACCGCGCGCAACGAGGTCGAGGCCCTGGTCCTAGAGGCCAACCTGATCAAGCAGCACCGCCCGCACTACAACGTCACTCTGAAGGACGACAAGCACTACCCATTTCTGAAACTGACCAACGAGGAGTTCCCGATGCTGGTGGTCACGCGGCGGGTGCTCAAGGACGGGGGGAGCTACTACGGGCCGTATCCGGATTCCTCGGCGGTGCGGCGGGTTAAGCATCTGATCGACACCATGTTTCCGCTCCGAAAAAACAGCGGGCTGCCCATGCAGAAAAAACCGCGCCCATGTCTGAACTTTCACATGGGGCGCTGCCTGGGGCCCTGCGTGGACAAGGCCGATCCGCAGGAATACGCCCGCGTGGTGGACGACGTGAAATCGTTGCTGGAGGGCCGCGCCACCCCCGTCATTGCCCGCCTGAAGGAAGACATGAAGGGGGCGGCGCAAGGTCAGGACTTCGAGCAGGCCGCGCGTGTGCGGGACCGCGTTCAGGCCGTGCAAAAGCTGTTCGGCACCGAGCAGCACGCCTTCGTGAGCGACGAGACCGATCTGGATTTCCTGGGGGTGGCGCAGGCCGGGGAATACGCGATGGTCCAGCTGTTCCGCATGCGTGGCGGGCGGGTGGTGGGGCGCGACAAACGCTTCTTGACCAATGCAGAGGAAGGTACACCCGGCGAGATCGTGGGGGCCTTCGTGCAGGACTACTACACCCAGGCGACGCATGTGCCCCCGCTGATCCTGCTGCCCGCCGAATTCGAGGACGCGCCGCTGTGGAGCGAGTTTTTAAGCGACAAGGCCGGGCGCAAGACGGCCATGCGCACCCCCAAGCGCGGCGACAAGGTGGATCTGGTGGAGATGGCCCAGCGGAATGCGGTCAACGGCCTGGATTCGGAGCTGGCGCTGCTGGAACGGCGAGGCGACCATCCGGGGCTGGACGCGCTGCGCGAGGTGCTGGCACTGCCGGATCGCCCATGGCGCATCGAGGGTTACGACAACTCCAACCTGTTCGGCACCAACATCGTCTCGGGCATGGTGGTCTTCGAGGGTGGGCGGGCGCGGCGCGGCGAACACCGCCGCTTCAAGGTCAGGGGCCTGGACCACCCGGACGACTACACCTCCATGAAGCAGACGGTCCATCGGCGATTCACGGGCAGTCTGGCTGACAAGTTGCCCCTGCCGGATCTGATCGTGATCGACGGTGGACGCGGGCAGGTCAATGCCGCGTTGGACGCCCTTAAGGAAGCGAACATCCAGGTGCCGGTGGTGGGCCTGGCCAAGCGCGAGGAAACCATCATCCTGCCGGGGCGCTACGGGGCACAGTGGTGGCTGGAAACAGGGACGGAAGTGGGCGTTAACCGCGAGTTGCTGCTCCTGCACACGCATCCGGCTCTGAGAATCCTGATTGCCGTTCGCGATGAGGTGCACCAGTACGCCATCACCTACCACCGCAAATTACGTGGCCAGGACATGCTCCGCAGCGTGTTCGACGATCTGCCGGGCATCGGGCAGAAGCGGCGGGACGCGCTGCTGGAGGAATTCTCCAGCCTGGAAGACCTGGCCGCCGCACCAGTGGAGCAGATTGCCGCCGTGCCGGGCATGACCACTCGGGCAGCACAGAGCGTCAAGGATTTTCTGAGCCAGCGTGAGGCCAACAGGGTGCCGCTGGCCTAGCGGTTCAGCGTCTACACACCGTCCCTTGAAACAACCTTTCAAGTGTATGGGGGGGTGGATTTCGGGCAGGGTCCGGCGGCAACACTGCCGGGCATGACCAATGATCCTGTGAAGAACCAGTACGAGATGCGCGATCCCCAGACCCAATACCCGCGCCCCCCGTTTCCGAAGCAGCCGCAGTCCGCACCCGGCCTGGCCAGCGAGATGGACCCCACCCCCGATCACGGTGAGGACAGCTACGTGGGCTTTGGCCGCCTGAAAGGACGCAAGGCACTGATCACCGGGGCCGATTCGGGCATTGGGCGGGCTGTTGCCATCGCTTTCGCGCGGGAGGGGGCAGACGTGGCCCTGAACTACCTGAAGGTGGAGGACAGCGATGCCGAGGACGTGGTCAAGTTGATCGAGGCTGCCGGGCAGAAAGCGGTGGTCATTCCCGGTGACCTCAAGGACGAGGCCTTTTGCAAGGAGCTGGTGCAGCAGGCGGTAGATGGCCTGGGCGGTCTGGATATTCTGGTCAGCAATGCGGGCAAGCAGACGGCGGTGGAGGCCATCGCCGATCTCACCACCGAGCAGTTCGACGCCACCATGAAGACCAACATCTACGCGATGTTCTGGATCACCAAGGCCGCCCTGCCGCACATGCAGCCGGGGTCGACCATCATCAACACCACGTCCATCCAGGCCAGCCAGCCGTCTGCAAACCTGCTGGACTACGCCATGACCAAGGCGGCCATCGCCAACTTTACTGGCGGCCTCGCCAAGCAGGTGGCCGAGAAGGGCATCCGGGTGAATGCCGTGGCCCCCGGACCATATTGGACCGCCCTTCAGCCCAGCGGAGGGCAGCCACAGGACAAGGTCCAGAAGTTCGGCGAGGGGGTGCCCCTGGGCCGCCCGGGACAACCCGCCGAAATTGCGCCGCTGTACGTGCTGCTGGCCTCGCAGGAATCGAGCTACATGACTGGGAATGTGTATGCCAGCACCGGGGGCACGTTGTACTGATCTTTTGAAGTCATGAAGGGCCGCGCAGACACTGATCCGCGCGGCCCTTCATGTACATGCCAGACAATCTGCTGGAGTTAGGACAATTGGGGATCCCGGTAGACCGGGGCGGTCAGACTGATGATCTCGCGTAGTAGGAACCATCTCTGATCCGGGAGATCAAAAAGACAGCCAAAGAAACACCGCCCTCTTCAGTATCGAAGGGGGCGGCGTTGGGCCAGGAAGGCTTGAGCAGTCATGCGGGCCGGGGGCGGTGGAACAGGTTCCGCAGGCTGAGTTGGGGACGCTGGCCGTGTGCGGGCTGGGCCTGGAGTGCGCGGCTGGCCTGGGCGGCTTCCTGGCGCAGGGCCTGGGCGTGTTGCTGGGCGAACTGAAGGTCGAAATGCATGGTGGGTTCCTGGGGGCGCTGGCTGCCGCTGCGGCATCCTTGGGTCCGGCGCTTATGAACCTATGGTGCGCCAGACAGGGGTCCGGGCACATCCTGCGGGTGGCTCATTCGCGCTGCGCAAATTGGCCTACAGCACTGTCGTCCTTATGTGGGAGGCAAAGTGTCGGGAAACCTCTACCTCTACTCCTGCACGAAGTCCCCGGCATGGGAGCGTTGTACAGGACACGCTTTTTGAACGCGTCGAAAGAAGCATCACGGCGGTGAGAGACGAGAGTTAAGCATCCGCCAAGCGCATGGGCGCGCGGTGCGGGGTGTAATGGAACGGTGTTCCCGCGCCTCCTCCAAGAGCTTGTGGTCTTCGTCAAGACCCACTGGCACGTCTTGCTGTCGCTGCTGCTGGGCGTGCTGCTGCCGCTCGTCCTAATCGCCAATCTGACGGAAGATATTTTCAGAGACGGGGGGTTCGCATGGGATAGCGCGATTCTGGACTGGTACCGCGCGCACCGTACACCCACATTGACGGCGATTGCCGCTGGTCTGGGAGTGATCGGTGGAGTGCGGGTCCTGCCGTTCATCGCACTGCTGATTGCTCTGTTGGTGGCACGGGCCGGCGGGCGCATCCACGCGTGGTACCTGGCTTTCGCCCTGTCGGGGGCTGCTCTGCTCAACGTGCTGGCCAAGGTGATCTTCCAACGTCCCCGGCCGGATGAGCTGGGAGCCGTACTGATCGAGTCGGGCTTCAGCTTTCCCAGCGGCCACGCCATGTCCAACGCTGCGTTCGGGATCGCGCTGGGGTTGATCTTCTGGCGTTCACGGCTGGGTTGGCCGGTGGCGGTGTTGGGCGTGTTCTGGGGTGTGCTGCTGGCGGCCAGCCGCAACTACCTGGGCGTGCATTATCCCACCGATGTAATCGTGGGCTTTCTGAGCGCCGCGGCATGGGCTTACGGCCTGTACCTGCTCATGGCGAGGCGCTGGCCTGCCCTGCGGAATTCGCCCGGCGGACGCGACGACACCCGCGCGCCAGTAGATGAGAGCGTTCCGGTACAGTCGGGGCGTGAACGGGACCAGACCCGCTGAACGAGTTGCCAGATGTGTCAGAGCGCTAGGGTGTGTCCGCAAACCCTCAAAGCCATTCCATCACGCAGGCGATGGTGACCATCGCCTCATAGTCACACGCCCGCTTCTCAAACCAGGTTGCAATTCTCCTTGAGCGTTTCAGGCGCCCGACCAACCGCTCAAGGACGTACACGTGGCCGCTTGTGGCCTCGTTTCGGAGGAACGACCAGACGAATCCCTCGTCTGTGGCACAGCCGGTGTGCCTTGTCACCGCTGTACGCCCGATCCGCCAGGACCATGGTGGGGCGGAGTCGGGGCCGGCCCCGACTCCGCCGTTTGATCTTACCGGCATCGAGCAACGTCTCGAACTTCAACATCTCGTGGCGTTGCCCAGCCGTGAGGAGGAAGGCGAGCGGCCGTCCCCGGCCATCACACTTCAGGTGGCTCTTCGTTCCGAATCCGCCTTGTGACCGGCCGAGCGCTTCATCGCCGTCCCCTTTTTTGCACCTGCTGCACTTTGATGAGCGCGCACGATGGTGCGATCGATCATGTGGACATTCCACTCGACCTGGCCGGCATGATCTGCACGTTCCTGCACTCGGGTGAGCAACTGTGCCCAGAGGCCCTGCGGCTGCCATCGGTAGAACCGAGAACGCACTGTCTTCCAATTGCCGTAGCGTTCGGGCAGATCACGCCAGGCACTCCCGAAGCGTGTGATCCAGAGGATGCCGTTCAGCACGGTGCGGTGATCCAGGCCAGGGCGGCCCGTCCGAGGTCGTTGCGGTGGCAGCAGTGGAGCCAGCTGGCTCCACTGTTCATCAGTCAATTCGTAACGCCGGACCACACGTCATTTTTGCACTGCTTCCTTGGTTTGCGGACACACCCTAGGAGAATGAGGCGCTTCCCTGGCGCTGAATCTGCAGCGTTGGGAGGCGCCTTGCGTCACTCTGGCGCCGTCCCCCGCAACCCGGCCCTGAGACATGAGTTGCCCAGGCTTGACAGCGCTTTCAAAATCACTTAAGCTCAAAATGTTCAACAAGTCAGAATTGATTGGTCAGGCGGGTTACCGTGCCTGTCAGGAGTTTCGCTATGTCTGCAACCGTCACATTGATGCACGTGGCGCGGGAAGCGGGTGTCTCACCCAGTACCGTGTCGCG
This sequence comes from Deinococcus humi, assembly GCF_014201875.1. Lineage (NCBI taxonomy): Bacteria > Thermotogati > Deinococcota > Deinococci > Deinococcales > Deinococcaceae > Deinococcus > Deinococcus humi. Next base: position 295,511 of record NZ_JACHFL010000003.1, read on the forward strand.
CATTCTGAACGGCACCGCCAACGTCACGCCGGACAAGCGTGAGCGGGTAGAGGCGGTCATCCACCGCCTGAACTTCACCCCTAACGTGCAGGCGCAGGCACTGGCGAACGGGCGCAGTTTCTCGGTGGGCGTGCTGACTCAGAAACTGAGCAGCGCGTTCTACGGAGAAACGCTGGCGGGCATCGAGCAGGGTCTGGAAGGCACCGCGTACCATCCGCTGGTGGTCAGTGGACACTGGCGGGCTCAGCAGGAACAGCAGGCGCTGGATCTGCTGATGCGCCGCCGGGTGGACGCCCTGATCGTGCTGGGCGGCGTGATTGACGATGCGGCGCTGCAACGGGTGGCGGCGCGGGTGCCACTAGTGGCGGTGGGCCGCGCAGTCGCTGGTCTGCCCGAGCGCTGCGTCTTGATCGACAACCACGCTGGCATTCGGCAGGTGGTCCATCACCTGGCCGAACTGGGCCACCGCGACATCGGGTACATCGGTGGAGACGAATCCCAGCACGACGCGGTGGAGCGGCGCGAGGGCTTCGAGGCCACCCTGCAGGAGGTGGGCCTCCCGGTCCAGCCCCACCTGATGAGGCGCGGGGACTACACCGAGGCCAGCGGTGAACGGGCGGCCGAGGAGCTGCTGCGCTCGGGCCACCCCTTGACGGCGCTGGTCTGTGCCAACGACCAGATGGCTTTCGGCGCCCGCCTGACGCTCTACCGCCGGGGCCTGCGCGTGCCGGATGACATCTCTCTCACCGGTTTCGACGATCTGTTTTCCTCGCGCTATACCACGCCGCCACTGACCACCGTCCACCAGGCGGTCAATGAACTGGGCCAGCTGGCTGCCGAGACCGTGCTGCGGCTGCTGGCCGGGGAACAGCTCAGCATGCCTCCTTACGTCCCCGAGTTGGTTGTTCGTGAATCCACCGGGCCAGCGCCCATCCCCTCACCTCGAAAGAAACGAACGGAGAAACGTTGATGTATGACAGTTCCTGATCGCCGCCCTGCCCTGCCATCTGCATTTTTTGAAAGCGCTTTCACATCGACCCTTGGAGGTCAGTCATGAAGAAAATTGCCCTGTTCGCCCTTGTTTCCGCCCTGCTCGCCGGATCGGCCAGCGCCCAGGAGAAAGTCACCGTGACCGTCGCCGCCTTCCCCAGCCTCGACACCTCGATCAAGGCTGTTCTGCCCGCCTGGAACAAGTTGCACCCCAACATCACCATCAAACTGGTGGCCCAGGAATTTGCTGATCACCACAACGCCATGACCACCGCCTTGGCCACCGGGCAGGGCCTGCCCGACGTGATGGCCCTGGAAATCGGCTACGTGGGCAAGTTTGCCGAGGGTAAGGGCCTGGAAGACCTGAACAAGGCCCCCTACAACGCCACGCAGTACAAGAAGCTGTTCACGCCGTTCACGGTGGCACAGGCCACCAGCTCGGACAAGCGTTTCATCGCCATGCCCACCGACATCGGCCCCGGCACGCTGCTGTACCGCAAGGACGTGCTGGACAAGGCTGGCGTTGATCCCGCGCAGCTCAACAAGAGCTGGGAAAGCTACATCGCCGCCGGCAAGACCATCAAGGCCAAGACCGGGGCGTCGCTGATCAACACCGCGCAGAGCATCTACGGCGTGGTCAGCCGCACCAATCTCAAGCCCGGCGAGGGCATCTACTTCGACAGCAAGAACAACCTGCTGGTCGGCCCTGACAACGCCCGTTTCGTGCGGGCCTTCACCCTGGCCAAGCAGGTGCGCGCCGAGGGCCTGGACGCCAAGATCGGCGAGTGGAGCAACGAGTGGTACGACGCGTTTAAACAAGGCACCGTCGCCTCGCAGTTCAGCGGCGCGTGGCTGACCGGCGCCCTGGAAAGCTGGATGGCCCCCGACACCAAGGGCATGTGGCGGGTGGAAAACCTGCCCGAGGGCGGTTACGCCTCGTGGGGCGGCTCGTTCTACGCCATTCCCACGGCGGCCAAGAACAAGCAGTGGGCCTGGGAGTTCATCAAGTTCATGACCATGGACAAGGCCCAGCAACTCACGGCCTTCACCATCAACGGCGCGTTCCCCGCGCTGCTGACCGCCCAGAACGACAACCTCTTCAGCCAGGGCGTGGCGTTCCTGGGCAACCAAAAGGCCCGCGTGCTGTGGCGCGACGCTGCCCGCAAGACCCAGCCCATCGACGTGAACAAGTACGACTCGGTGGCCGATCAGATCGTCAACACCGAGCTGACCAACGTGCTCGAGCAGGGCAAGGACATCAAGCAGGCATTGACCGACGCCCGCGCCCAGATCCTGCGCCGCGCCCGCTGAGCACAACGCCTGTGCCGTGACCGTCCGGGGGAGCGAGAAAGGCGGCTCCCCCTTCGCGTTTCCATACGGCCGACAGCCCAGTAGTTCGCGCTTCGATTGTTCTGTCCCTGTCCCGCCCCGGTGTCGGCCACAGCGCCAAAGGAAGGCCCCATGCAAGAACGAGTGCCCCTGCCCACCAGCCCGCCCCGCCAGCGCCGCCGCTGGAGCTACAACCGCTTTCAGCAGCGCGCCGCACCGTATCTGTTCACCAGTCCGTTCTTCATCCTGTTCCTGATCTTCGGGTTGTTTCCGCTGGGCTTCAGCCTGTTCCTGGCCTTTCACCTGTGGAATCCACTCGACGGGCTGGGCAACTGGGAGTACGTGGGCTGGGACAACTTCAAGCTGGCGCTGGGCGCACCAGACCAGTTCTGGGTATCGCTGAAGATCACCGTCTGGATTGGCCTGCTGTCGGGGGTGCCGCAACATCTGGTGGCGCTGCCGCTGGCCTTCGTCATCAACCAGGCCCTGCGCCGGTGGCAGAGCGGCATCAGCACGATCCTTTTTCTGCCGTACATCACCAACGCCGTGGCGATCACGATTGTCTTCGGGATGCTGTTCTCGGAGAACCTGGGGCTGCTGAACTACGGACTGTCGCTGGTGGGGCTGGGGCCTGTGCGCTGGCTGGCGCTTCCGGAACTGGTGCCGGTGTCGGTGGCCACCGTGGTGTTCTGGCGCTACGTGGGCTGGAACGTGATCCTGTATCTGAGCGGCCTGCAGGCCATCAGCGAGGACGTGTACGAGGCGGCCACGGTGGACGGCGCGAACAACGTGCAGAAGTTTTTCTATATCACGCTGCCGCTGCTGCGCCCGATGATGTTTTACGCCTTCACGCTGACCATCGTGGGCAACATGCAGTTGTTCGAGGAACCCTTCATCCTGCTGGGTCAGGCGGGCGGCAGCGGCGGCGCGGCGCTGACCTCGGCCATGCACATCTTCAACGTGGCCTTCCGTGACCTGGATATGGGGTACGGCTCAGCAATGGCTTGGCTGCTGTTCCTGGCGATCTTCATCCTGAGCATGATCAACAACTACCTGTTCTCCCGTGGCGGAGGCCGCTCGTGAACCGGCGGTTATCAGGTTCAGCAACGGTTCGGGAAAGCACCAAGTTGCTGACTCCACGCCCGGAAGCCGCCTCCCTCCTGCCCCTTCCGCTCGGATTTCACCGTTTCGCCGAAACGATTCAATCGGAGCCCGTATGACCACACAGCCTCTTGAAACCACGGTGTCTCCCCCCAGGCCACCCCGGCGTTCGCCCAGGTTCACGCTGAGCCGCGCGGGTCTGTGGATCTTCGTGGGCCTGGCCTGCTTCCTGTCGCTGGTGCCGTTCTACCTGATGTTCGTGTGGGCCTCGCTGCCCAGCTCGCAGATCTTCACCGTGCCGCCGCACCTGTGGTTCGGGGACGCGCTGACCAGCAACTTCCAGAAGATGATGGCAGCGACCGACAACCATGCCCTGCGTCAGTTCTGGAACTCGCTGTACATCGCCATCCTCTCCACCGTGACCACGCTATTCTTCTGCTCACTGGCGGGCTTCGCGTTCGCCATGTATGAGTTCAAGGGCAAGCGCTACCTGTTCGGCTTCATCCTGATCACGATGCTGATTCCGCCACTGGTGATGGACATTCCCTCCTTCCTGGTGATGAACAACTTCTTGCACTGGATCGGCACGCCGCGCACCCTGTGGGTGCCGGGCATGGCCAATGCCTTCGGGATTTTCCTGATGCGCCAGTACATCTTTTCCGCGCTGCCCAAATCGCTGATCGAGGCCGCCCGGCTGGACGGCGCCACCGAATTCGGCATCTACACCCGTGTGGTGCTTCCTCTGATCCGCCCGATTCTGGCGACGCTGGGCATCGTGACCTTCGTGGGGTCGTGGAACAACTTCAAGGGCGCGCTGATCATGCGCCTGAGCGAGGACAGCACTATGACCCTGCCGCTGTCGCTGCGCAAGATCACCGGCGGCGCGACGAATATCAATGCCGACTGGGGCGCGACGCTGATGATGGTGGTGCTGACGGTGTTGCCGCTGCTGATCATTTTCCTGCTTGCCAGCCGTCAGGTCATTTCCGGGCTCACCAGCGGCGCGGTCAAGGACTGAGGGTGAGGAAGACCGCCGCTGTTGTGACGCTGGCACTGCTCGGTTCGGCGGG